>NZ_KV793297.1:0-146851 GCF_001808425.1 Pseudomonas sp. HMSC08G10
ATCTGCGTGAGCAGGTAGGGGTTTTGTCTTTTAGGTCTCTGAAATAAACGCCTATACAAATCGCGTCGCTGCCCTGGCTCCGTCAGCCACGCGCCAGCTCTGCCAGGTGTGCGGTCGCCTCTTCACTCTTGAGGACCAACACGTCCCCTTCCAAGGCGTCGAGAACCACTTCCGAAGTATTGCCAATCAAAGCACCGGAAATGCCTGTGCGGGCCACAGTACCCATAACGGTCACCACCGCATCGAGCTGTTTTTCGGTGTAAGGAATAAGAACGTCTGCCGGGCCTTCGGCAATGTGCAAGTGATCATCAGAAATACCGAATTCGGCCTGAAAGGCCGTGCAGGCTTCGCGATATTGCTGCTCGATGGTTTCGGAGAGCTGGTAAGTCGGGTCAGACGCCGAAAGCATGGGAGAAGGGTGGGCGGTGATGACGTGCAGGTCACCCTTGGCCAGGCCGGCAATCGCATAGCCATGGTCGATGATGCTGGCATGTAGACGCCTGTGGTCTTCATCGTTGTTGCCTACATCCACAGCGGCAAGAATCGCGCCTCCCGTCCAGGGCCGCTCGTTCTTCACCATTAGGACTGCACAGGGGCAATAGCGCAGAAGTTTCCAATCGCTAGGGGTCAGCAGTGCCTTGCGCAGTGGATTGTCTGGCCGGTGCTCCTTGATGACCAGTTCGCAACCTTCGGCCTGCTGCACCTCGATGATGGATTCATGCAGGCTTTCATGCCAGGTCTGTTCATGGGTGATGTTGTCATACCCGTCATCGTGTAGCTGACTGCTCAGCAGGCTGAGTAGGGCACTGTGGTCCTGGCGCTTGTCACACATTAGCAAGTGCAGGCGTGCGCCTGTCACCCCGGCGATGAGCTTGGCGCGTGTCAAGGCGCGACTGTGGGCGTGTTCGGGGTCCAGGACGACGAGTATGCTGCGGACGGCTTGCATGGGCATTAACTCCCTTGGTAGGTGGCGGCCAGTGGCTGACTATAGTCAGCATCCCGCGCAGTGCCGCTTGATATGTATCAGCATAGTCGCTGGCGATCAGCGCCACCGCCGGTATAATCGCCAATCCTGCCGTTGGCCTGTCGTTGTGAGCTTATGTCCCTGATTCCTGAAATCGATGCCTTCCTGGGCTGTCCTACCCCCGACGCTTGGATCGAAGCGGCGCTCGCCGACCAGGAAACCTTGTTGATCGATCACAAAAACTGCGAGTTCAAGGCCGCCAGTACCGCGCTGAGCCTGATCGCCAAGTACAACACCCATCTTGACCTGATCAACATGATGTCGCGCCTGGCCCGTGAGGAGTTGGTGCATCATGAGCAAGTCCTGCGCCTGATGAAGCGTCGTGGTGTTCCGTTGCGACCGGTGTCGGCGGGGCGTTATGCGTCCGGTCTGCGGCGCCTGGTGCGGGCTCACGAACCTGTCAAGCTGGTCGATACGCTGGTGGTTGGTGCTTTCATCGAGGCCCGCAGTTGCGAGCGTTTCGCAGCGTTGGTACCGCACCTGGACGAAGAGCTCGGGGCCTTCTATCACGGCCTGCTCAAGAGCGAAGCGCGCCATTACCAAGGCTACCTCAAGTTGGCCCACCAATATGGTGAGGCCACTGACATCGCTCGGGTCGTAGAGCAGGTGCGTGAAGCCGAGGCGGAACTGATCAGTTCGCCAGATCAGGAACTGCGCTTCCACAGCGGTATCCCAATGGCCATGGCGGCCTGAGCGGTCCGGTGATCGGGCGAGTCAGCGTCGCTGGCCCAACACAAGGCCGATCACCAGCCCCACACCCGCAGAGATTGCCACCGTCTGCCATGGGTGTCCGCCCATATAGTGCTCGGCAGCTTCTATCGCAGGCTGTGCCTTGCCTCGCAGGGTATCCGCGGCCTGGCGTGCTTGGCGCAGCTTGAGGGCGACCTGTGCCCGTAAGGTATCGGCCTCGTCCCCCACCAGCGCAGCACTGTCTTGGAGCAGACGCTCCGATTCTTCGATCAAGGCCTGCAGTTCGCTGAAAACCTGGTCCTTGATTTGTTCGTTGTCGCTGTGCGCGGCGATTTTCCTGGCCATGAATGTGTCCTCGATCGTAGGGGGTTGAGCAATGGATGCCGCGCCGTGCGGAAAGTTGCCGCGGCGTAACGGTTGCTCGCCGCTACAGTGTAAGATAGCGGCCATTTTCAAGCGGTAGGTAATCCCATGAGTTTCAATCTGGCCAACAGAAGCTTCGAGGAACGGGCACAGATCGAGGCAGAGAAGTCCCGGCTGTTCGAACATTGGCAGAACAACCTCGGCAAGGCTAAGGGCGAGGCTGCGCGGTTGATCGGTGAGAAGCCGCGGCGCAAGAGCAAATGGGCGGAATGGGTTCGCGCCGAACTCGATGGCATGTCGCCCCCTGAGTTCGCCAACATGGTGCGCAGCGAAGTCAACAAGATGATGGCCGCGGCCAGCAGCAATCGCTGATCCACACCGCCTACGCGATCACCAGGTCGCGCTACCGACAGTGGGCAGGTCGAGCTTGCCCTTGTCGGTGAAGCGCACGGTCCCTAAGGGGCCGCCAGCCATCTTGCCCTGCAGCACGTAGGGCAACCCTTGCAGTGAGCCCAGCCTTCCCAAACCATAGGCTTGGCGCACCATCGCAAAGGCCGTGACGCTCATGGGCACGACGATGACCGCTTCGTCGTAGCGGCCAATGTGCCCCTTCTGATCGCTGACCCCGGCAGCCAGGGGCTGGCCGTTGACCTCAAGCTTGAGCGCAATGCCGTTGAAATCGACAGGCGCCTCGTTGGGATTTTGCACACGGATTTTCACTGCCATGCGCATTTCAAGCTCCGCGGACGGCAGTGGTTCGATCCCGACGACGCTGATGTTCAATGGATCACGCGCCTGGAACAGGGCGCAGGCATTGAGGGTGAAGGCCAACAGGGCAATCAGCCAGAATCGGAGGCGGCGAGTGGTCATGGCAATGGCCTTGGCGTAACGATCAAGCCCGCAGTGTGGCAAAAGGGTGCAGGCGTTGAAAGACCCTCTGTACAGAGTCCTCCGAAAGACTCAGGCGAAGGCCTCCCGCAGGTCTTCGGCAAAGGCTTGCTGCGCCTCACCCGGTGCTTGGGCACGATGCCGGGCGAGGGTAAAGGGCACGCTGAAATCCAGGCCCGGATCCAACGCCCGTAGCAGCCCGCGCGTCTCCCAGGACGCGGCGCAATGGAGGGGCAGGTAGCCGATGTGGCGCCCCGAAAGGATGAAGGTCAAGGCACTGTCGATCTGCTCGGCCAAGGCAGAGCTGCGTCGGCTCTGGAAGGGCTCACCCGCTTTGAGGAAGCGGTAGGGGTGGCGGACCTGGTCAGCTTCGAGCAACTCCTCCCCCGACACCTGCATAACCGAAAACAACGGGTGTCCCTGGCCGCAATACAGCCGTTGGGTTTCGTTGAACAGCGGCTGGTAATCGAACGCAGCCTGGCTACCGGAGAAGTAGCTGATGGCGTAGTCCAGGCGCTGCTCGAGAAGCAGCCGCTCGAGCTCAGCCGGCGGCGCGCTGATCAACTCCAGTTGCACCGACTCCTCGCGTTGGCGAAAGCGTGCGATGGCATTGGCCAGACGAAGCGTGACGCTGGCGTCCTGGTTCTCGGCCATGCCGATGCGTACCGACCCCAGCAGCCGTCCGCCCACACCATTGGCCTGCTGACGGAACTGCTCGATCTGGACCAGTAACTCCCGGGTAGCCTTGAGCAGCAACTCGCCTTTTTCGGTCAGGCGAAATCCACCCTTGCCACGCCTGCACAGGCGGTATCCCAGGCGGGTTTCGAGGCGCCCCATCTGCTGACTGATGCTGGGCTGACTCAGGCCCAGCACGCCTTGAGCGGCACTGAAGCCGCCGGCCTCGACTACAGTGACGAACAGCCTCAGCAGGTGCAGGTCCGGGTCGTGCAGTTGTCCGAGCATTACATCACTCCTGGTGAATGTCAGCTTTGCAAACTTGCGATTTTTTCAATGTAACCCGGCTGGCATGCTGACGGCATCCACTCATTTGCCGAGGTGTTCGCCATGCGTCGATCGCTGTGTCTGCTGTCCCTGGTCCTGGCTTTGCCGCTCCAGGCCGAAGAGAAGGTCGTCAACCTCTACAGCTGGGCCGACTACGTCGCGGAGTCGACGCTCAAGCGATTCGAGCAGCAGACCGGTTACAAGGTGCGCTATGACACCTTCGACACGCCCGAAGTACTGGAGACCAAACTGCTCACCGGCGGTAGCGGCTATGACGTGGTGGTGCCTTCATCCACGGTGCTGGCCAGGGCCCTCAAGGCCAATGCGTTGCAGCCCTTGCAGGCCCAAGAAATGCCCGGGTACAGCAACCTCGACCCGGATATGCTGGCCAAGCTGGCCGAGACCGATCCCGGCAATCGCTATGCGGTGCCCTACACCTGGGGCACCCTGGGGTTGGGTGTGAATGTCGAGGCGGTGCGAGAACGTCTGGGGGACGTACCGCTGGACAGCCTTGATCTGCTGTTCAAACCCGAATACGCCAGTCGCCTCAAAGGCTGTGGCATCGCCTTGCCCGACTCGCCTCAGGAAGTGATCGGCGTAACGCTCAATTACCTGGGCAAAGACCCATACAGCCAGAGCAAGGCCGATCTGGATGCCGCTCAGGCTTTGCTACGTCAGTTGCAGCCCTCGGTGAGCTACGTGGCCAACGGCCGGCAGATCAATGACCTGGCCAACGGCAGCGTATGCCTGGCGTTGACCTACAACGGCGATGCGGCGATGGCTGCTGACCAGGCGCGTCGTGCCGGCAAGGCCTTCGAAGTGATCTACCGCATCCCGCGCGAGGGGACGTTGGTCTGGCAGGATAATTTGGTCATCCCCAAGGACGCCCCGCACCCGGAGGCTGCTCGCGCCTTCATCGCCTTCATGCTGCGTCCTGAATCCGTGGCCGAACTGACCAACACGCTGTTCTTTGCCAATGCCAACCAGGCTGCCACGCCACTGGTGGACGATGCCGTGCGCAACGACCCGGACATCTACCCATCCGCCGAGGTCCGCCAGCGCTTGTATGGCGACCGCGGCATGGCGCTGTCCGACTTGCGCCAGCGCAATCGGATGTGGACTGCGTTTCGCAGCCGTCAGTAACGAATAACGACAACCAGGAGCTCGACCGTGGAACACGCCCACAACAATGACCAGGCCATGACCCGCGATAGCCTCTACGGTACCGCTGCAGAAAGCACCTACGCTGGCATTACCAGTTTCTCTCGGCGCCGCTATAGCCGTGACCTGCGCGGCGTCGATGTGGTGGTCAGCGGTGTGCCGTTCGATACCGCCACCAGCAACCGTCCCGGGGCCCGCTTCGGACCGCGGGCCATCCGCGCCGCCTCGGTGCAGCAGGCCTGGGCCAGACATTGGCCGTGGACGTTCGACCCCTTCGATCATCTGGCGGTGATCGACTATGGCGATTGCGCTTTCGACAGTGGTACACCCGAGTCGGTCCCGGCCAGCATCGAGGCCCATGCCAGGCAGATCCTCGACGCTGGGTGCGCCATGTTGACCCTCGGGGGCGATCATTTCATCAGTTATCCACTGCTCAAGGCCCATGCCGAGCGCCACGGAGCTTTGGCGCTGATCCACTTCGACGCGCACAGCGATACCTGGCCGGACGAGGAGGGCAAGCGTATCGATCATGGCACCATGTTCTGGCACGCAGCCCGTGAGGGGCTGGTAGACCCCTCCTGTTCTGTGCAGATCGGTTTGCGCACCACTAATGACGACACACAGGGTTTTGCCATTGTCGACGCGCGCCAGGTGCACCGTCAGGGCACCGAGGCTGTGATCGCGGCGATCCGCCAGCGCGTGGGAGATCGACCGGTGTATCTCACGTTCGACATCGACTGCCTCGATCCTGCGTTCGCACCTGGCACGGGTACGCCGGTCTGTGGCGGCCTGAGCACGGTGCAGGCGCTGGAGATCCTGGGCGGGCTGCGCGGCATCAACTTGGTGGGGATGGACATGGTGGAAGTGGCGCCGGCCTATGACCACGCCGACATCACCGCCCTGGCTGGCGCCACGCTGGCCATGGAGATGCTTTGCCTGTATGCCGCTCGGCACAAGGTCGACGCCAAGGTTTGAGAACCTCGATCAAGGCCGCTCGCGCCATTGAGCGATGAGTGGTCCTTGTGTCGCGAAAGCCCAGCAGGGCAATCCCTTGGGCTCATACTGAAACATCAGGAAACCTCTCTCCCTGGATTCGCACTTTTGCTGCGAACCTGTCGCGTCTTAGGCTATCCAACGCTTTAGCGCGCGGTTGCGTATAGGAGGTGGAGCATGAATCCCACGATATCCGCTCTGGTTATCGGCCTTTCGCTGAGCCTGCCGCTGTCGGCCGCACCGTTCCCCGAACCGTTGCTCATTGCCGCCGACCGCAACAATCCCTACAACAGCCCGATCCAGCGCGCCAACCCCAATAGTCGCCAAGGCAGCATGCAGGCCACACCTCCGGTCCGCGGGCCGTCCACTCAGCCGATCATCCGGCCTCCAACGCTGGACAACCGTGGCATAGGCAATGGCGATAACCTGCGGCGCGAGCAGCAAAGCCCGAACCTGGAACCTACTCGGCCGCCGCGTGATAACCAACGCGCGCCTTGAGCCCCACTGGAAGGAACCGAGCATGACCCGTAGAACCTGGCTGGCCACCTTCGCCCTGATACCCCTGTTGGCCCAAGCGGCTCCTGAACAGCGCTTGCCCAGCGAGGAGGGGCAACTGACGGTCAGCACGATTGCCGAAGGTTTGCGCAACCCCTGGGCCTTGGCCTTTTTGCCAGGCGGCCAGGGAATGCTGGTGACCGAGCGCCCCGGCAACCTGCGGGTGGTCAGTGCCGAGGGCAAGGTCGGTCCGCCACTGAGCGGTGTGCCTGTGGTCTGGGCCCAGGGGCAAGGCGGACTGCTTGATGTGGTGCTGTCCCCCGGGTTCACCAAGGACCGCACGATATACCTCTCCTATGCCGAGCAAGGCGCCGACGGCAAGGCCGGTACCGCGGTCGGTCGTGGCCAGCTGTCCCAGGATCTCGCCCGGTTGGAGCATTTCACAGTGATCTTCCGCCAGCAGCCGAAGCTCTCTGAAGGCATCCACTTCGGCTCACGCCTGGTATTCGACCGTGACGGTTATCTCTTTATCGCGTTGGGTGAGAACAACCAGCGTGCCACCGCTCAGGACCTGGATAAACTCCAAGGGAAGATCGTGCGTATCCTCCCGGATGGCGAAATTCCCAAGGACAACCCTTTCGTCGGTCAGGCCAACGTGCGCCCCGAAATTTGGTCCTTTGGCCATCGCAACCAGCAGGGCGCCGCGCTTAACCCTTGGACTGGCAAGCTCTGGACTCACGAGCACGGGCCCCGGGGCGGTGACGAGATCAACATTCCTGAGCCCGGCAAGAACTACGGCTGGCCTATCGCGACCCATGGAATCAACTACTCGCTGTTACCGATCCCCGAAGCCAAGGGCCAGCACGTGGAGGGCACCCAGCCTCCCCACCATGTCTGGGAAAAGTCGCCCGCCATCAGCGGCATGGCGTTCTATGACAGCCCGACCTTCAAGGCCTGGGACCACAACCTGTTCATCGGTGCCCTGGCTACGCAGGAGCTGATTCGCTTGCAGCTCAAGGGTGACAAGATCGTGCATGAGGAGCGCCTGCTGGGTGAGCTCAAGGCGCGCATCCGAGACGTGCGGATCGGGCCGGATGGTTATCTATATGTGTTGACCGATGCGAAGGACGGGGCGCTGCTCAGGGTGGGATTGAGCGAAGACTGACGGGCGTTTGCCCCCAGCAAGCCCGAATGCGTAGGATGCGTTCTTTTACCGAGCGTCAGGGCATGTCCTTCGATCCGCAAACCCTTTATCGCCAAGCTATCGACGAGCATGGGTTCGTCCATGACGGCGCCCAGGCGCTGGCAGTGGACGCGCTCCAGGCGTGTTTCGAGGCGCTGCGATTGGGCAAGCCCACTTTGGGCGTGTACCTTTGGGGCCCGGTCGGGCGAGGCAAGACCTGGCTGATGGATCAGTTCCACCGCAGTCTGCAGGTCCCGTCCCGACGCCAGCATTTCCACCACTTCATGGCCTGGGTGCACCAGCGGCTGTTCCAGCTCAATGGCACCCGTGACCCCTTGCAGGCCTTGGCCAAGGCCCTGGCGACCGAGATCCGCGTGTTGTGCTTCGATGAGCTGTTCGTCAGTGACATCGGCGACGCAATCATCCTGGGGCGCCTGTTTCAGACCCTGTTCGACCAGGGGGTGACGATCGTCGCCACCTCAAACCAGCCGCCGGAGCAGCTCTACCGAGACGGTTTCAACCGTGAGCGCTTCTTGCCGGCGATCGCCGCCATCGGGCGGCACATGCGTGTGCTGAACGTGGCGGGCGAGCAGGACCATCGCCTGCATCCAGGCGCCCTTCGACAACGCTATTGGGTCGCTGAACCCGGGCGGCCCACGGCCCTGGGGGCTGTGTTCGATCAACTGAGCCAGGACGGGCCTGCCACTGACCAGCCGTTGTCGATCGGTTCGCGGCAAATCCGCGTGATTCGTCGCAGTGAACAGGCGATCTGGTGCCATTTCAGCGAGGTGTGCGAGCAACCCTTGTCGGCGCTGGAGTTCATGGGGCTGTGCGACCGCTTTTCGGCGATTCTAGTCCAAGGCATCCCGGCATTGGGCGGTGCCCAGCGGGCGGGACGCATTGCACGTGGCACCGAAGATGGGGCCCAGCGAGTGGTGGCCGGAGACCGCGACTTGCCGACGCTGGCACCCAAGGATGACAGCGTGCGTCGCTTCATCGCCCTGGTCGACGAATGCTACGACCGTCGGGTCGCCTTGTACCTGGAAGCCGAAGTCCCGCTCGAAGCGCTCTACACTCAAGGGTATCTGGCGTTCCCGTACCAGCGGACCCTGAGCCGGCTACGGGAGATGCAACTGCAACGCTTCGCCTGAAGGAGTCGACCATGGAGCCGCTGTCGCATCATCTGCTGACCCAGGCCTACAACAATGGCTGGGCTAACCACCGCCTATACAAGGCATGCCTGCAACTGACCCAGGACGAGTTCGTCGCCCCTCGTTGCAGCTTCTTTCCTTCGATCAAGGCCACGCTCAACCACCTCCTGACGGTGGACTGGTTCTACCTGCATGCGCTGGAGTGCGAACAGCGCGGGGAGGCACCGGACCCGGACGGCGAGCGATTTTTCGAGCCCGAGCAGCCTTTTGCCACCTGTGCAGACCTGCATGCCGAGCAGGCCCAGGCCGACCACCGGCTGATTGCCTATTGCCAGCTTCTGCGCGATGACCAATTGCAACGTTACGTGAGCATCGTGCGTCCGGATCGCCTGCAGCGTGAGCAACGCCTGCGCTTGCTGTCGCACCTGTTCGAGCATCAGATCCATCATCGTGGCCAGGTGCACGCCATGCTCAGTGATACGACGGTGCGTCCGCCTCAGCTGGACGAGTTCTTCTGTGAAGAGGAGGCTTGCCTTCGGGCCGATGACTTCGCCGAGCTGGGATGGACCGAGGCGTTGGTCTGGGGACGCTCGTAAGGGCGGCAGGCCTCGTGCGAGACTGCTCTTGCAAGGCTCAACGTCGGACTACGGTCAGCGTCCGTGCATCCAGCCCAGGGTGATCATCGCCAGTACCAGGTAGCGCCCGCCCTTGGCCAAGGTCACCAGCAGCACGAAGCGCCAGAACGGTTCACGCATGATGCCGGCGATCAAGGTCAATGGGTCGCCGATCACCGGCATCCAGCTCAGCAGCAGCGACCATTGTCCCCAGCGGTGATAACGCTGCTGGGCGCGCTCCAGCTGTTGGGCACTGAAGGGGAACCAACGTCGATCGCGCAGGTGCTCGATGGCCCGCCCCAACAGCCAGTTGACGATCGAGCCCAGCACGTTGCCGAGGGTGGCCACCAGCAGCAACGTCACCCAGGCTTCGGGTTGGCGCAGCAGCAACCCCACCAGCACCGCCTCCGATTGCAGCGGCAGCAAGGTGGCGGCACCGAAGGCGCTGAGAAACAGCGCCCAGAGACTGAGCATCAATAGTTGGCCAGCACTTCGTCCTTGCCTTCCTGGGTCAGGCCGATGACCTGGTAGGCGTCCTTGTGGTCACCCATCTCCATGCCGGGCGAGCCCATGGGCATGCCCGGGACGGCGATGCCCTTGAGGTCATTACGCTTGGCGAGCAGGCGGATCTGTTCGGCCGGCACATGACCTTCGACGAACTTGCCGTTGATCACTCCGGTATGGCAGGACGCAAGACGTGGGGCTACGCCCAGGCGCTGCTTGACCTCGCTCATGTTTGGCTCGACGTGATCGTTGACCGTGAAGCCATTTTCCCGCAGGTGGCTGATCCATTCCTTGCAGCAGCCGCAATTGGGGTCGCGGTAGACGTCGATGGTCTCGGCGGCCTGGGCCAGGCCGGCAATCGCCAGAAGGCCGAGGGAGAACAGGTGTTTGCGCAGCATGGTGATAGTCCTCTAGATACGCAGGCAGATACTGGCGTCTGGATGGGCCGCTTGCATGTCCGCGATGTGCTGGGACACGCGCGAACAGCGTGGTCTGGAAGGGCGGCCCGTAACCCTGAATTGACCCGCAGCATAGCGTAACCGGCCTTCTGGCGCAGCGCAGTCGGTTGCCACCTGTACCGGCGGCCTGCACGATGTTCGCCTTCGCCAGCTGTCAGCGGCCTGAACGCAGCATTACAGATCTGTCAGGCGCTTGTGCTCCAATTCCAGGTCGCGCATCAGCAATCCGTATTCCAGAGAGACTTGTTCGGGAATGGGCAGGTAAACCACATGGCCATCGCCTGGCGCCACCTGGATGGTCTGTTGATGGCGGTCGCGCAGGTGATTCAGGTCGAAGTGATAGTTGCCCCGCGGGGTCATCAGTTCCAGGTGATCGCCCACGGCGAAACGGTTCTTCACCTTGACCTCGGCCAGACCCTCCACCCGTGCGCCGGTCAGTTCGCCCACGAACTGCTGGCGCTCGGAGACCGAGTTGCCGCGTTGATAGTTCTGGTACTCATCGTGCACATGGCGTCGCAGGAAGCCTTCGGTGTAGCCCCGTTGGGCGAGGGACTCCAGATTGCCCATCAAGCCGCGATCGAAGGGCCGTCCGGCCACGGCATCGTCGATGGCCTGACGGTAGGACTGGACGGCGCGGGCGCAGTAGAAGTGCGACTTGGTCCGGCCTTCGATCTTCAGCGAATGCACACCCATTCGGGTGAGCCGCTCCACGTGCTGGATGGCGCGCAGGTCCTTGGCATTCATGATGTAGGTGCCATGTTCGTCTTCGAAGGCTGGCATTTCTTCGCCTGGGCGGTTGCTTTCCTGAAGCAGGAACGCCTGCTCGGTCGGCGCGCCGATGCCCAGGGTCGGCTCGACCTGCTGGACGATTTCACCGGTAGCGTTCTCTGTGGCCGGGGTGGCTTGGTATTTCCAGCGGCAGGCATTGGTGCAGGTGCCCTGGTTGGCGTCTCGACGGTTCAGGTAGCCAGACAGCAGGCAGCGACCGGAGTAGGCCATGCACAGGGCGCCGTGGACGAACACTTCCAGCTCCATGTCGGGCACGTGCTGGCGGATTTCCTCGATCTCTTCGAGCGACAACTCGCGCGAGAGAATCACCCGGCTAAGGCCGAGCTGCTTCCAGAACTCGACACTGGCCCAATTCACCGTGTTGGCCTGCACCGAGAGGTGGATCGGCATCTGCGGGAAGTGCTGGCGAACCAGCATGATCAAGCCCGGGTCGGACATGATCAGGGCGTCGGGCGCCATCTCGATGACCGGGGCGAGGTCCTTGATGAAGGTCTTGAGCTTGGCATTGTGCGGCGCAATGTTGACCACCACGTAGAAGCGCTTGCCCAAGGCATGCGCCTCGCGGATACCCAGCGCCAGGTTGGCGTGGTCGAACTCGTTGTTGCGCACGCGCAGGCTGTAGCGCGGCTGGCCAGCATAGACCGCATCGGCACCGTAGGCGAAGGCGTAGCGCAGGGTCTTGAGGGTGCCGGCGGGAGCCAGCAGTTCGGGCTTGGCGGGAGGGGTCATGTGCGCACCGGGGCAAAGGCGCGGATGCTAAAGCCAGCACGTCGATGCGACATTGATCTGGATCAACGGCACTTTTGCCCAAGCGGCGGGCACTAAAGGGATGACCCCCGCGAGAAAACTCCATGAACCAGACCGCACTGCAGAACAAGGCCCTGACTGTCCTCCTGGCGTTGGTGACCATCGCCTTCCTGTGGATCTTGCTGCCGTTCTACGGTGCGGTGTTCTGGGCGGTGATCCTTGCCATCCTGTTCTCCCCGTTGCAGCGTGACCTGATGCTGCGCTTGGGGGGACGGCGCAACCTGGCGGCAGCCTTGACGTTGCTGGTGTGCCTGCTGATCGCCATCTTGCCGGTGATCATCATTGGTACCTTGCTGGTGCAGGAGGGCGCTAGCCTGTATCAGCGCATCGAGAAGGGCGAGCTGGATATCGCCGGTCATCTGGAAGGTTTCAAGTCATTGTTGCCGGCCTTCGTCCAGAACGCCTTGGAGCGCCTGGGCATGGGCGATCTGGAAGGGCTGCGGGACAAGATCACCAAGTGGGCCACGCAAGGCAGCCAGTTCCTGGCGGGCCAGGCGTTCAGCTTTGGTCAGGGTACGTTCGATTTTCTGGTGAGCTTCGGCATCATGCTGTACCTGTTGTTTTTCTTCCTGCGAGAAGGCGGCGAGCTAGCGCGCAAGGTACGGCTGGCCGTGCCGCTTCCCGAGCAGCAAAAGCGTCGCCTGCAATTGAAGTTCAGCCGTGTGGTACGTGCCACGGTCAAGGGCAATCTGCTGGTGGCCATTACCCAGGGGGCGCTGGGTGGTCTTATCTTCTGGGTGCTGGGCATTCCCAGTGCGTTGGTCTGGGGCGTATTGATGGCGTTTCTGTCGTTGTTGCCAGCGGTGGGGGCGGGCATCGTCTGGGCGCCGGTGGCGGTCTATTTCCTGGCCACCGGCGCAATACTGCCAGGGGTGGTATTGATCGCTTTTGGTGTGCTGGTGATTGGTCTGGTGGACAACCTGCTGCGGCCGATCCTGGTGGGCAAGGACACCAAGATGCCCGACTACCTGATTCTGATTTCCACCCTGGGCGGCCTGGCGGTGTTCGGCCTCAACGGATTCGTCATCGGCCCGCTGATCGCCGCGCTGTTCATGTCCAGCTGGGCGATCTTCACCAGTCGGTTGCAGGTACAGTTGCCGTCATGACCTTTCAGAGAAAGCTGTAGGACACGCCGGCGTAGACACCAAAGCCTTCGCCCGGCGTGGAGCGTGGGTTGTCCTTGCCCTGATCGTCATACCCAGGCGTCACCGTGGCGGCATAGCGTTTGTTGGTCAGGTTGCGCAGGTCCAGCCAGGTCTGCCAGTCCTGCTTCGGAGAGTTCCAGCCCAGGCGGGCGCCGAGGAGGGTGTAGGCATCGGCGTGGTAGCTGTTGGCGTAGTCGACCTGGACTTTGGACGCCATTTGGGTGTTGAGGCCAGCGTAGAAGCCGCTTGGCCAGTCGTAGCGCACCTCGGCCTGGTAATAGTGCATCGGGATGCCTGGCAGGCGGTTGTCGCCGAAGGTATCGTCGTCCCGGTAGTGGAAGTCGCTGAAGGTATAGGCCTGGCGCAGGGATACCCTGCCGATGCCGGCCTGTTCCCAGAGCGTGCTGTCCAGGCTAGCCTCGACGCCTTGGTGTACGGTGGGGCTGGCGTTGAATTCCTTGGGCAGGGCGCCTTGCACGATTTCAACGGCCAGCAGTTCATGACGTACTTGCGAGTAGTACCAGGCCAGGTCCCAACGCCCCAGTTGCGAATCGCCACGTGCACCCAGTTCCAGCGTGGTGGCGGTCTGGTTTTGCATTTCGATCGGTTGGGTAGGGACTGTCGAGCTCCAGATCAGCGACCAAGGGTGTGGAGGTTCCACGGAGCGGCTCAGGTTGCCATACACCTGCACTTGTGGACTGATGTCATACCGCAAGCCCAGACGAGGCGCGTAGTCCCAGTCATGCTGGCTGACCTTGCCGCCATCCTGCGGGTAGGTCACATCGCTTTCGCGGCGGGTATAGATCATTGCCAGGCCGGTGGTCAGCCACAGGTCAGGCATGAGTTCTAGGTCGTTGCCGACATGCAGTACGGTGTCCGAGCCCTGGTAGCTGAAGTCCCGAGTACGAGGGCCGAAGACATCGCCAGTGCGCACGAACTGCGAGGCGCCGCTGTTGGGCAAGTGTTTGGTGGTGCGCCAACCGATGGTGGTGTTGCTCTGATGCCCGAACAGGGTGTCGCGGCGCACATAGTTGAGGGTCCCGCTGACATCGGTGTAGGCGACCTTAAGGCGCATGGGGCCTTCGCGCAGGTCCATCGGGTAGTCGTGGTAGACCAGTCCCGCTTCCAGGCGAGCGTCATCCTCCAAGTAGAAAGTGGTCTTGTTGGCGACCCAAGTGCTACCCGGCTGCGGACGACTGTCGTCTCGGGCCAAGTAGGCTGGATTGGCAGCACGTGGATCATGCTTGACCTGTTCTTTGGTCAGGCGTCCAGCCAGGTCGTTCTCTGTTTCGCGGTAGCGCAGGTAGAAGCGTGTTTCCAGGTTGGGATTGAAGCGATAGCCGACGTTGGCGGCGAAACCCTTGGCGCTGCCGCTGCTGTGTTCCTGATAGCCATCGTATTCGGCGTCGGTCAAGGCCACGTAGTAATCTAGATCACCCAATACCTGTCCGGAGCTCACGTGCCGATGGGCGTATCCGCGACTGCCCACTTCATAGCGCACTTGAGCAGGCGCAGCGTCGTAGCCGGTATGGGTCACATAGTTGATCGCGCCGCCGAGGGCCAATGCCCCCCGGTCGAAGCCATTGGCGCCACGCAGCACTTCGGCACGGCTCAGCCACAGGGGTTCGAACAGCTCGTAGGGCGTGCCCCCTGGGCCCGTCAACGGCAGGCCGTCGAACATCGTGTAGACACCAGAACCATGGGCACCGGGTGCGCGATTGATGCCTGAGCCGCGGATCGAAAGTTTGATGCCATCGTTGCCGGACGACTGGGCGAAGACACCAGGCTGATAGGCCAGCACGTCCTGATTGGTGGCGACGCGCCCTTGCTCGACACGTTGCATGTCGATGAGGTTGGTAGCCCCTGGGACCTCCCGTAGGCGCTGCGCGACAGACTCCAACTCACTTTGCTGCTGGCCTTCGATCACGACCTGCTCCAGCTCCAAAGGCACAGCGGCCATTGTCGAATTGCCGGTAGCAACGACCCATAGGCCGACAGCGCAAGGGAAAGGTGAAACGGGACGCATCGTACAACTCCGGGCAGTAGGGCGGGTAACAGGTGTCAGACGTACGCAAAATCCTTCAGAGCACGTCGCTTTTATGGGGAAAAAGTGCCCCTCTGCATGTAGGACGTTTTGTGTAGAGCGTCTATCTACAACCCTGGGCGCTGGAATCAAGCGGCGACGGCTTCGTAAGGTTCAAGCACATCAAACGTAAATGCCTTTGGGCTCTTATGACCGTAGGAGAGTGCCTCATGAACCTGCAACGCCAACTGGTACCTGACGTCGACGCCGATCAGCCCATCCACCTTACCCCCAGAGAACGGGAAGTGCTGCTGTGGTGCGCCTACGGCAAGACCTCCTGGGAAATCGGCCAGATCGTGGGCTGCAAGGAGTCAACGGTCAATTTCCATGTCAGCAATATCTTGCGCAAGTTCGCCGTGAACACCCGGGTAGCGGCGGTGATCAAGGCGATACGTTACGGCATGCTGAACAATCAGTGAGTGGAGGGCGAGCCGTGAGTCGGGATTCTTACGCCCCATTTGAGTGCCGGCCCAAGCGCTATCTGGTCTACCACGATCCGTTCTGGCCGCGGATAGAGCTTGGACGGTTGCGTGAGCGACTGGGGTTGTCATCGGAGGTCAGCGATACGCGATTGGAGCTCGCCGCCAGGGGCTCGATGGAGGTTGCAGCGCGAGAGTTCGCTGATTGGCGCCGTTGCCTGCGCGAGCGTGGCTATCGGCGGCTGATCGATGTCGACGGTCATGAGCAGGGGCGGGCACTTTCGATTTGCTATCTGCGTCTGGTGGAGGCCCGGACCCGCTGGAGCCTGGCCCAACAGGTCAGGGAAACGACGGTGAGCGGTGCCGGTAGCGAAGCGCTGGGGGGTCAATGCTTGACAGGGCGATGGGTCAATTCTTCGAGACGACGTTCCAGCTGAGAGATGCGCAACTTGTCCTCGATGGTCGCGCGGATGGCTTGCAGATCCAGTGCCGACAGGGCCCGCAACTGATCGAGCAGATCCGCCTCCCAAGCAGAGGGATGCCCTTGAGGGAGGGATGCGCTGGATGTTCGGTTTTGTTGCCCGTCCCCTAGAAGCAGCCAGTCGAGGGACACCCCTTGTTTCTGCGCCAACTCCATGCACAACGCGTAAGGAATACTCCCGCGTATCTTCCAACTGCTCAAGGTTTGCGGGCTGATACTCAATGCTTTGGCAAGTTCGGCATCGGTTCTGGCGCCGGTGAGGTCCTTCATTCGATGCAATATCGCAGACAGGGAAAGTGTACTCATTATGAATACCAAAAAAGGACTGTGTATGAGATCTGTAGGCAAAAATATGCGATAAGAATATATTGGGGGCACCAAACAAATCGGTAACGGTATGAATGATGATCGCAGCGAAAATGCCTACATTTGCTCAGCTATATACCTACAACAACAATCAATCAAGCTTATGGACAAATCTCAGGCAAAAGATAGTCAGGCAGGACGCTTGGTTCGGCTATCGCAGGACGGAGAAAGTACTCAATACGAGTAAATGTTTCTGCAAGCCCATGAGCCGAACCCATCTGGATGGATGGGTGAAGCTCCACTCAGCGTCGGATGGTAAGTAACATGAATTTATCGAGAAGTCTTAAATCGGTGGGGGCGGACACTGACAGTGATCGTCACGGTGTCTTACACGCGGCGAGGGTACCCAAAAGGAGGTGCCTGTGAGCAGCTACAAATTGGTATGCCCTCATTGCACCGGCAAAATGCGGATTCGCACCAGTGAAGGGCGTCATATCTTCCTCCGTATCGCCTACCTGCAATGCGTCAACGAGGCCTGCGGCTGGTCGGTGCGTGCCCAGTTCGAGATGACCCATGAACTCTCCCCCAGCGGTATGCCAAATCCAGATGTCCACCTGCCGAGCGCCTATGGTGAGTTGCGGCGCGCCGCCCACAACCCGGGCTGTACACGCAAGCCGGCGCGTAATGGCAAAAATACACCAAGCACAGCATGACACCCGCCTTCGCCTACATGGAGCAGAAAACAAAACACCCCGCATGTGCGGGGTGTTTTGTTTTTGCAGATTGATCAGCCGATCAATTGCAGGCCGGCTTGTTGGACCAGTTCCAACAGAGGCTGTGGGTACACGCCCAGGACGAAGGCGAGGATAGCGATGGCCAGCAGCATGACGCCGCCAGTGCGCTGTTCCCACTTCAGCGGAGCGTCGTGGCGACGCAGGTTTGGCTCTACCAAGTACAGGGTGACCATGACGCGCAGGTAGTAGTACACGCCGATGGCGCTACCGATTACCAAGGCACCGACCAGCCACCACAGGTGCGACTCGACGCCAGTGGCGATGATGTAGAACTTGCCGATGAAGCCTGCGGTCAGCGGGATACCTGCCAACGACAGCATCATGACGGTCAGTACCGCGGTCAGGTACGGACGGCGCCAGAACAGGCCGCGATATTCGTACAGGGCATCGGCATCGCGACCGGCATAGGGCGAAGACATCAAGGTGATCACGCCGAAGGCGCCCAGGCTGGTGATGACGTAGGTCACCAGGTAAACACCCATGGCCTCCAGGGCCAGGCCCTTGCTGGCGACCAGAGCGATGACCAGGTAGCCAAAGTGGGCGATGGACGAGTAACCGAGCAGACGCTTGAGGTTGCTCTGGGTCAGCGCCAGCAGGTTGCCGATCAGGATCGAGGCGACAGCGATCACGGCCAGTACGGTGCTCAGCACACCGCTGCTGGCGGCAGGGGAGAGCATGAACAGGCGAACGACCACGGCGAATACCGCGACCTTGCTGGCAGTGGCCAGGAACGCGGCGACCGGCGCCGGAGCACCTTCGTACACGTCCGGGGTCCACAAGTGGAACGGTACCAGCGACAGCTTGAAGGCCAGGCCTACCAGCATCATGCCAAGGCCCAGTTGGGCCAGCAGGCTCGGCATGCTGGTGGCAGCCAGTGCCTTGCCGATCTGGTCGAAGGTCAGGCTGCCGGCATCGGCGTACAGCAGGGCCATGCCGAATAGCAGGAAGGCAGAGCCTGCCGCCGAAAGCACCATGTACTTGATACCGGCTTCCAGCGAACGCTTGTTGAAGAATGCATACGCCACCAGGCCATAGACCGGTACCGACAGCAGTTCCAGGCCAATGAACAGGCCAGCCAGGTGGTTGGCGCTGACCAGCACCAGGCCGCCCAGGGCGGACATCAGCAGCAGCAGGTACAGTTCTTCACGGTTGCCCGGGTAGCCCTTGGACCCTTCGCCCAAGTAGGCATGGGCGAGGGTGACGCAGGCCAGCGTTGCCACCAGGATGATCGCCATGTACAGGCAGGCGAACTTGTCGATGGTCACCAGCGAGGTGACCGCCAGCGGCGCGACCTTCAGCGCCGGCAGGATCGACAGCAGGGCCAGGTTCAGGCCCACGGTGGACAGCAGGAAGGTCTGCGAGTGATTGCGCTTCCAGGCGATCGCCAGCATCACCACCACCGTCGTGACGGTGGTGATGAGCATCGGCGCCAATGCGATGAAGTGTTGAGTGGTGAATTCCATAGCGCTCTTACCGGGCCGAAGCGAGTTGAGTGAAAGCGGAACCGATCCACTGCTGCACACCGCTCATGGTGGCGGCAGAGGTGTCCAGGAACGGCTGCGGGTACACGCCGAGCAGGATCAGCAGGCCGGCCAGGCCCAGGACCATGACCAGTTCGCGACCGTCCATGCCGGCCAGTACGGTGTCGGACTTGGCCGGACCGAAGTAGGCGCGGTGGATCATGATCAGCGAGTAGACCGAGCCAAAGACCAGGCCAGTGGTGGCGATCACGGTGATCCAGGGTACATGGACGAAGCTGCCGATCAGGATCAGGAACTCACCGACGAAGTTGCCGGTACCTGGCAGGCCCAGGGAGGCAGCGGCGAAGAACAGGCTGATGGCAGGAAGATAGGCGATGCGGTGCCACAGGCCGCCCATTTCGCGCATGTCACGGGTATGCATGCGCTCGTACAGCTGGCCGGCCAGGATGAACAGCGCCGCGGCCGACAGACCGTGGGCCAGCATTTGGATCACTGCGCCCTGCAGGGCTTGCTGGCTGCCGGAATAGATGCCGATCAGCACGAAGCCCATGTGCGAGACGCTGGAAAAAGCCACCAGGCGCTTGATGTCGGTTTGCGCGAAGGCCAGGAAGGCCCCGTAGAAGATACCGATCAGGCCCAGGGTCATGGCGATTGGCGCGAACTCGGCCGAAGCGTTCGGGAACAACGGCAGGGCGAAGCGCAGCAGGCCGTAGGCCGCGGTCTTCAGCAAGATACCGGCCAGGTCCACGGAGCCTGCGGTCGGTGCCTGGGCGTGAGCGTCAGGCAGCCAGGAGTGGAACGGCACCACCGGCAGCTTCACGGCGAAGGCGATGAAGAAGCCCAGCATCAGCAGGTATTCGGTACCGGCTGGCAGTTCGGCCTTGAGCAGGTCGCTGTAGTTGAAGGTAATGACGCCGGTGCTGTTGTAGTTCACCAGTACCAGGCCAAGGATCGCCACCAGCATGATCAGGCCGCTGGCCTGGGTGAAGATGAAGAACTTGGTGGCGGCGTAGATCCGGGTCTTCTTGCCGTCGGCGGAGCTGTGACCCCAGAGCGCGATGAGGAAGTACATCGGCACCAGCATCATTTCCCAGAAGAAGAAGAACAGGAACAAGTCCAGGGCCAGGAACACACCGACCACACCGCCCAGGATCCACATCAGGTTGAGGTGGAAGAAGCCGACGTGGCGCTGGATCTCTTTCCAGGAGCACAGGACCGAAAGCACACCCAGCAGGCCGGTGAGCAGGATCATCAGCAGCGACAGGCCATCGAGGGCCAGGTGAATGCTGATGCCGAAGCGCTTGATCCACTCGACTTTGTATTCGAGGGTCCAGGCCGGTTCCGCGCCCGGGGCAGGGGCCAGGGTGTAGTCGCCGTTAGCCCACAGCCACAGGCCGATGCCAAGCAGCAGGGACATGGTCAGCAGCGCGATCCAGCGGGGCAGGGTGGCGCCGAAGCGCTCACCCAGCCAGCACAGGAGGCCGCCGATGAAGGGGATCAGGATCAGCCAAGGCAGAATCATGACGGGTTCGTTTCCTTTCGCAAAGTCGCAAGGTTCATAGTCATACCGCGGCCACTACCACGGCGCCGAGTACCAGAACGGCACCCACGGCGATCGAGGCGGTGTACCAGCGCAGCTGGCCGGTTTCGGTCTTGCTCATGGCGACGTGACCGCCGCGAGCCATCCGAGGAATCAGGCCGATGCTGCGGTCAACCGGATCCTTGCGCAGGATGTGGCTGATCAGCAGATAAGGTTTGACGAACAGCTTGTCGTAGATCCAGTCGAAGCCCCAGGCGGCGAACCACCAGGCCGACAGGACGCGACCGATGCCGCTGTTGGCGATTGCGCTGACCAGGGTGCGTTTGCCCAGGAACAGCACCGCTGCCAGCAGGATACCGGCGATGGCGATGGCGCCAGAGACGATTTCCAGCGAGTGCTGCGCTTCGCCGCCGGCATGGCCGACGCTCTGTGGCAGCACGCCAGCCAGAGGCGGGTGGATCCAGGCGCCGACGAAGGTCGACAGCACGATCAGCACACCCAGTGGCAGCCAGTGGGAGATACCGTGGCCGGCGTGGGCTTCGGTCTTCGCTTCGCCGTGGAAGGCGATGAAGATCAGGCGGAAGGTGTACAGCGAGGTCATGAACGCACCGACCAGGCCAGCGTACAACAGGCCGGTATGGCCGCTGGCGAAGGCTTCCCAGAGGATCTCGTCCTTGGAGTAGAAGCCCGCGGTCAGGATCGGCAGGGCGGCCAGGGCGGCACCACCGACCACGAAGCTGGCGTAGGCCAACGGCAGTTTCTTCCACAGGCCGCCCATCTTGAAGATGTTCTGCTCATGGTGGCAGGCAACGATGACCGCACCGGAGGCAAGGAACAGCAGAGCCTTGAAGAAGGCGTGGGTCATCAGGTGGAAGATCGCGCCTTCCCAGGCACCGACGCCCAGGGCCAGGAACATGTAGCCGATCTGGCTCATGGTCGAGTAGGCGAGGATACGTTTGATGTCGGTCTGGACCAGCGCGGCGAAGCCGGCCAGGACCAGGGTCACGCCACCGACGATACCCACCAGGTGCAGGATGTCCGGCGCCAGCAGGAACAGGCCGTGGGTACGGGCGATCAGGTAGACGCCCGCGGTCACCATGGTTGCGGCGTGGATCAGCGCGGAGACCGGAGTCGGACCGGCCATCGCGTCGGCGAGCCAGGTCTGCAGTGGCAGCTGGGCCGATTTACCGACGGCGCCGCCGAGCAGCATCAGGGTCGCCAGCACCATCCAGGTATCGCCTGCCTGGAACTTCTGCGGTGCCAGCACCAGCAGTTCCTGGACGTTCAGGGTACCCAGCTGGGCGAACAGGATGAACAGGCCGATGGCCATGAACACGTCGCCGATACGGGTGACGATGAAGGCCTTCAGTGCAGCGTTACCGTTGTTGCGATTGCTGTAGTAGAAACCGATCAACAGGTAGGAACACAGGCCCACACCTTCCCAGCCGAAGTAGATGAACAGCAGGTTGTCGCCCAGCACCAGGAACAACATGCTGGCGATGAACAGGTTGGTGTACGAGAAGAAGCGCGAGTAACCGGCTTCGCCGCGCATGTACCAGGATGCGAACAGGTGGATCAGGAAGCCCACGCCGGTGACCACGCCGAGCATGGTGATCGACAGACCATCCACGTACAGGGTGAAGTTCGGCGCAAAGCCGTCCACCGACATCCACTGCCACAGCAGCTGGCTATACGCACCGCCTTCAGGCGGCGCGACATTGAATTGCCAGATCACATAGGCGGCCACGGCGGCCGACAGGCCGACGGAACCGACGCCGATCAGCGCGGAAAGGTTCTCCGAGAACCGCCCGCGCGAGAACGACAGCAGCAGGAAGCCGATCAGGGGGAAGACGAAAGTCAGGAAGATAAGGTTCATCCGCGCATCTCACTGGCAGCATCGATGTCGAGAGTGTGGAAGCGGCGATACAGCTGCAGCAGGATCGCCAGGCCAATGCTGGCCTCGGCGGCTGCCAGGCTGATCACCAGAATGAACATCACCTGACCGTCGGGTTGAACCCAACGGGCGCCGGCGACGATGAACGCCAGGGCTGCGGCGTTCATCATGACCTCCAGGCTCATGAGCACGAAGAGGATGTTGCGGCGGACCATCAGGCCAACCAGACCTAAGCAGAACAGGATGCCGGCGACCGCCAGCCCATGCTCGAGAGGGATAGCACCCATGATTTACTCCTTCGCCTCGTTGCGGCCCAGGTGGAAGGCGGTGACGGCCGCGGCCAGCAGCAGCATCGAAGCCAGTTCGACCACCAGCAGGTAAGGACCGAACAGGCTGATGCCCACGGTTTTGGCGTCCACGGTAGTACCGCTGATGGCCGCGCCGCTTGGCTCGGCGAACAGCACGTACAGCAGCTCCAGCAGCAGCAGGGCGGCCAGGAACACGGGCCCTGCCCAGATACCCGGCTTGAGCCAGCCACGCTCCTGGGCGACCGAGGCCGGCCCGAGGTTGAGCATCATCACCACGAAGACGAACAGCACCATGATGGCGCCAGCATAGGCGATCACTTCCAGGGCGCCGGCGAACGGCGCACCCAGGGAGAAGAAGATCATCGCCACGGAGATCAGGGAAATGATCAGGTAGAGCAGGGCGTGCACGGGGTTGGTGCCGGTCACCACCCGAAGGGTGGAAACCACGGCGATCCCGGATGCGAAGTAGAAAGCGAATTCCATCTTTCTGTCCTTATGGGAGCAAGCTCTTCACGTTGATCGGCTCGGCTTCGTTCTGTGCAGCGCCCTTCGGCTTGCCAGCGATCGCCATACCCGCAACACGGTAGAAGTTGTAGTCAGGGTTCTTGCCGGGGCCGGAGATCAGGAGGTCTTCCTTCTCGTACACCAGGTCCTGACGCTTGAACTCGGCCATTTCGAAATCCGGAGTCAGCTGGATCGCGGTGGTTGGGCACGCTTCCTCGCACAGGCCGCAGAAGATGCAGCGCGAGAAGTTGATGCGGAAGAACTCCGGATACCAGCGGCCGTCCTCGGTCTCGGCCTTCTGCAGCGAGATGCAGCCAACCGGGCAGGCCACCGCGCAGAGGTTGCACGCCACGCAGCGCTCCTCGCCGTCGGGGTCGCGGGTCAGGACGATGCGACCGCGGTAGCGCGGTGGCAGGTACACGGGCTCTTCGGGGTATTGCAGGGTGTCGCGCTTGCGGAACCCGTGGGAGAACACCATCACCAGGCTGCGCAGCTGGGTGCCGGTGCCTTTAACGATGTCGCCGATATATTTGAACATGGGTCAAATCCTCACTGGGCCGCGACGGCTGGCGTGTTGTAGAGCACGATCGCAGCGGTCACCAGCAAATTGATCAAGGTCAGCGGCAGGCAGAACTTCCAGCTGAAGTCCATCACCTGGTCATAGCGTGGGCGCGGAATCGAGGCGCGCAGCAGGATGAACAGCATGATGAAGAACGCAGTCTTCAGGGCGAACCACAGGAACGGAACCTGTGGCAGCAGGCCGAACGGGCCGTGCCAGCCGCCGAAGAACAGCGTCACCAGCAGCGCCGAGATCAGGATGATGCCGATGTACTCACCGACGAAGAACATGCCCCACTTCATGCCGGCATATTCAATGTGGTAGCCGTCAGCCAGTTCCTGTTCCGCTTCTGGCTGGTCGAACGGGTGACGGTGAGTCACGGCGACGCCAGCGATGAAGAAGGTGCAGAAGCCGAAGAACTGCGGAATGATGAACCACAGGTTCTGTGCCTGGTAGTCGACGATGTCGCGCATGTTGAACGAACCGACCTGAACCACTACGCCCATCAGCGCCAGGCCCAGGAACACTTCGTACGACACGGTCTGGGCCGAAGCACGCAGGCTGCCGAGCAGGGCGTACTTGTTGTTCGACGACCAGCCAGCGAACAGCACCGCATACACCGACAGACCGGCCATGGCGAAGAAGAACAGCAGACCGATGTTCAGGTCAGCCACGCCCCAGACCGGGGTGATCGGGATGACCACGAAGGCGATCAGCAGGGCGCTCATGGCCACGACCGGCGCCAGGGTGAAGATCATGCGATCGACGAAAGGCGGGTTCCAGTCTTCCTTGAAGAACATCTTCAGCATGTCGGCAGCGATCTGGAACATGCCGAACGGGCCGACACGGTTCGGACCGTAGCGGTCCTGCCACCAACCCAGCAGGCGACGCTCGACGAAGCTGAGCAGCGCGCCGCAGACCACCACCGCCAGCAGGACCACGATGGCCCGGACGACGGTGAGGATCACATCGATCACTTCGGGGGTGAACCAGCTCATTGTGCTGCCTCCTGCAGACCTTCGACGGATGCTCCGAAGATGGCAGGCGGAATGCCGGCCAGGCCTTTCGGCAGCGCGACCAGGCCAGCGCCCAGCTCTTCATTGACACGCAGCGGCAGGCGCAGGGAGACGCCTGCCACGTTCAGGCTAATCAGGGCACCTTCGTTGACGCCCAGGCGGTCGGCCTCGGACTTGGCCAGGGCCACGTAGGCGGCCGGGATGCGCTCTTGCACCGGGGCGGCGCGGGAAGAGGACTCCTCGCTGCCAAACAGGTGGTAGAACGGCACGGCAGTCCAGGTGCCGCGGGCCGGGTTGAAGGCAGCCGGGATGGTGGTGAACCAGTGCAGGCGATCGCCTTGCGGCTCGATCAGGCGCACGCCTGGATCGCCAGCGCGCAGATGGCCGCCGACCTCGTCCTGGAACTTGTTCCAGGCCTGTGGGGAGTTCCAGCCCGGCGACCAGGCGAACGGCACCTGCTGGCGCGGTTCGGCCGAGCCCGAGTAGCCTTCCATGGAGAAGGCGAAGGCAGTGTCTTTGTCTTGCGGGGTACGCGGTTCGTGCACGCTGATGTTGGCGCGCATGGCAGTACGGCCGGAATAGCGCAGCGGTTCACGGGCCAGTTTCAAGCCCTTGATGCGGAACGCGGCCGAAGGCGCTGCGTTGACGATGCCGGCCAGTTGCGGAGCGGCTTCGGCGCAAGCGCTGGTGACGTGATCCAGTTGGGTCCAGTCGACCGGCTTGTTCAGCAGGGTCGCACGCAGGGCGTGCATCCAGCGCCAGCCTTCGTGAACCAGGATGCTGCTGTCGAGGTATTGCGGGTCGAACACCTGGAAGAAGCGCTGTGCACGGCCTTCCTGGCTGACCAGGGTACCGTCGCCTTCGGCGAAGGTGGCCGCCGGCAGCACCAGATGGGCGCGGTCAGTGGTCGGGGTCTTGGAGTGGTCGGCGACGATCACCACCTTGGCCGCGGCCAGGGCAGCGTCAACCTTGGCGGCCGGTACGCGGGCGTACAGGTCGTTCTCCAGCACTACGATAGCGTCGGCCTTGCCGCTGATGATGGCATCCAGCGCGGCGTCGACGGATTCACCGCCCATCATGGCCATGCCGAGGCTGTTGGCTTCTGGCACCACCAGGCTCAGCGAGCCGTTCTTCTCACGCAGCTTCAAGGCCTTGGCGATGTTGGCGGCGGCTTCGATCAATGCAGGGTCGGCCAGGGAAGTGCCGGCGACTACCAGCGGACGCTTGGCGGCGACCAGGGCATCGGCGATGCGCTGGGCCAGAGCCTTGGCTTCGGCGTCCAGGCCGTCAACGGCAGGTGCGCTCGGATCGATGGCGTGGGCCACGGCGAAGCCCAGGCGAGCCAGGTCCGCCGGCGCTGCGTGCACGCACTCCTCGGCGACGTCGTCGAGCTTGGTTTCAGCCAGCGAGGCGATGAACAGCGGATACAGCGCGTGCTGGCCGATGTTCTTGACCGCAGCGTCGAGCCACGGTTGTACGCGCATGGCGTCGGCCATGGCTTCGGCCTTGCCCTTGGTGGCCTGGCGCACGGCCAGGGCGACGCGGGCGGCGGTCTGGGTCAGGTCTTCACCGAGGACGAACACAGCGTCATGGTCTTCGATGTCGCGCAGGGTCGGCACGGGCAGCGGGCTATTGTTCAGCACCTCGAGGGCAAGGCGCACGCGGGCCAGCTCGCCGGCTTCCATACCCGAATAGAAATAGTCGGCGCCGACCAGCTCACGCAGGCCATAGTTGCTTTCCAGGCTGGCGCGTGGCGAGCCGATACCGACGATGGTGCGGCCGCGCAGTAGGTCGGCGGCCTTGTCCAGGGCAGCGTCCAGGCCCAGCTTGGTGCCGTCGGCCAGGTGCGGCTGGCGTGGACGGTCGCTGCGGTTGACGTAGCCATAGCCGAAGCGGCCGCGGTCGCACAGGAAGTACTGGTTGACCGAGCCGTTGAAGCGGTTCTCGATACGGCGCAGTTCACCATAGCGCTCACCGGGGCTGATGTTGCAGCCGCTGGAGCAGCCGTGGCAGATGCTCGGGGCGAACTGCATGTCCCACTTGCGGTTGTAGCGCTCGGAGTGGGTCTTGTCGGTGAACACGCCGGTCGGGCAGACCTCGGTCAGGTTGCCGGAGAACTCGCTCTCCAGCACGCCGTCTTCGACGCGACCGAAGTACACGTTGTCGTGGGCGCCGTAGACACCCAGGTCGGTACCGCCTGCGTAGTCCTTGTAGTAGCGCACGCAGCGGTAGCAGGCGATGCAGCGGTTCATCTCATGGGCGATGAACGGGCCGAGGTCCTGGTTCTGGTGGGTACGCTTGGTGAAACGGTAGCGGCGCTCGTTGTGGCCGGTCATTACCGTCATGTCCTGCAGGTGGCAGTGACCGCCTTCCTCGCACACTGGGCAGTCGTGCGGGTGGTTCGTCATCAGCCATTCGACGACGCTGGCGCGGAACGCCTTGGATTCTTCATCGTCGATGGAGATCCAGGTGCCGTCGGAGGCAGGGGTCATGCAGGACATGACGATACGACCGCGGGTGTCGTTCTCGTCGGTGTACTGCTTGACCGCGCACTGCCGGCAGGCGCCGACGCTACCGAGCGCCGGGTGCCAGCAGAAATAGGGGATGTCGAGGCCGAGCGACAGACAGGCCTGTAACAGGTTGTCCGCACCATTGACTTCGAGCGCTTTGCCGTCTACGTGGATAGTGGCCATGGTTCAAAGTTCTTCGTTGGCCCGCGTGAGCAGGCGTGGCTAATGGAAATCGGTGAGCCTGCGGCCAGCCACGAATCGTTCGGGCCGGCCTGCGGGCTGGCGGATGGCACGGACCATCCGCGATTCATCTTGTTATGCGCCGACCACGACCGGCCCGGTCGGTATCGGCTTGGCCAGATTCGGGCGCAGGGCGTCGCCAGCGCTGGCTGGGGCGACACCGGCCTCGAACTCGGACCGGAAATACTTGATGGCACTGCCCAGAGGCTCGACGGCACCCGGTGCGTGAGCACAGAAGGTACGGCCTGGGCCGAGGAAGTTGACCAGCCCCAGCAGCGTCTCGATGTCCTCGGCGCGGCCTTGGCCTTTCTCCAGGGCGCGCAACATCTTCACGCTCCATGGCAGGCCGTCACGGCACGGGGTACACCAGCCGCACGATTCACGGGCGAAAAACTCTTCCATGTTGCGCAGCAGCGAGACCATGTTGATGCTGTCGTCGACCGCCATGGCCAGGCCCGTACCCATACGGGTGCCGACCTTGGCGATGCCACCGGCATACATCTGGGCGTCGAGGTGCTCGGGCAGCAGGAAACCGGTACCGGCGCCGCCTGGCTGCCAGCATTTGAGCTTGTAGCCATCGCGCATGCCACCGGCATAGTCCTCGAACAGCTCGCGGGCGGTGACGCCGAACGGCAGTTCCCACAGGCCGGGGTTTTTCACCTTGCCGGAGAAGCCCATCAGCTTGGTGCCGTGGTCTTCGCTGCCTTCGCGGGCCAGCGACTTGTACCAGTCGTTGCCGTTGGCGACGATGGCTGGAACGTTGCACAGGGTCTCGACGTTGTTCACGCAGGTCGGCTTACCCCACACACCGACGGCGGCAGGGAAGGGCGGTTTGGAGCGTGGGTTGGCGCGGCGGCCTTCCAAGGAGTTGATCAGTGCGGTTTCTTCACCGCAGATGTAGCGGCCGGCACCGGTGTGCACGAACAGTTCGAAGTCGAAACCGCTGCCGAGGATGTTCTTGCCCAGAAGGCCTGCGGCCTTGGCTTCCTCGATGGCGCGGTTGAGGTTCTTGGCCGCGGTGGTGTATTCGCCACGCAGGAAGATGTAGCCGCGGTAGGCCTTCAAGGCGCGGGCACTGATCAGCATGCCCTCGACCAGCAGATGGGGCTGTTGCTCCATCAGCATGCGGTCTTTCCAGGTGTTGGGCTCCATTTCGTCCGCGTTGCACAGCAGGTAGCGGATGTTCATGGACTCGTCCTTGGGCATCAGGCCCCACTTCACGCCAGTGGGGAAACCTGCGCCACCACGGCCCTTGAGGCCGGAGTCCTTGACGCTTTGGACGATATCATCCGCAGACATTTGCGCCAGCGCTTTGCGGGCGGCGGCGTAGCCGTTCTTGGCCTGGTACTCTTCGAGCCAGATCGGCTCGCCGTCGTCACGCAGTCGCCAGGTCAGCGGGTGGGTTTCAGCCGAGCGCGCGATGCGGTTGGCCGGGCCGAAGGAAGTGATGGTCATACGTAACCCTCCAGCAGTTTGGCGACGCCGGCAGGTTGCACGTCGCCAAAGGTGTCGTCGTCGATCATCAGCGCCGGGGCCTTGTCGCAGTTGCCCAGGCAGCAGACCGGCAGCAGGGTGAAGCGGCCATCGGCAGTGGTCTGGCCCAGGCCGATGCCCAGCTCGCTTTGGATCTGGCTGACCACCGACTCGTGGCCACCGATGTAGCAGACCATGCTGTCGCAGACGCGAATGATGTGGCGACCGACCGGCTGGCGGAAGATCTGGCTGTAGAAGGTGGCCACGCCTTCGACGTCGCTGGCCGGGATGCCCAGGACTTCGCCGATGGCGTAGATGGCGCCGTCCGGCACCCAGCCACGTTCTTTCTGAACGATCTTCAGGGCTTCGATGGATGCCGCGCGCGGATCCTCGTAGTGGTGCATCTCATGCTCGATGGCCGAGCGCTCGGTTTCGCTCAGGACGAAACGGTCGGTTTGGATAAGCGTGTTGTTCATGCTTAGCGGTCCACGTCAGCCATAACGAAGTCGATACTGCCCAGGTACGCGATGAGGTCCGCGACCATGCTGCCTTTGATCACCGATGGGATCTGCTGCAGGTGCGGATAGCTCGGGGTACGGATCCGGGTGCGGTAGCTCATGGTGCCGCCATCGCTCGTCAGGTAGTAACTGTTGATGCCCTTGGTCGCCTCGATCATCTGGAACGACTCGTTGGCCGGCATGACCGGGCCCCACGAGACTTGCAGGAAGTGGGTGATCAGGGTCTCGATGTGCTGCAGGGTGCGCTCTTTGGGCGGCGGCGTGGTCAGCGGGTGATCCGCCTTGTACGGGCCTTCCGGCATGTTGCGCAGGCACTGGTCGATGATGCGGATACTCTGGCGCATCTCCTCGACGCGGACCATGCAGCGATCGTAGGCATCGCCGTTGTGGGCCAGCGGTACTTCGAACTCGAAGTTCTCGTAGCCGGAGTAGGGGCGGGCTTTACGCAGGTCGAAGTCGCAGCCGGTGGCACGCAGGCCGGCACCGGTGGTACCCCACGACAGCGCTTCCTGGGTGTTGTACGCGGCGACGCCGATGGTACGACCCTTGAGGATGCTGTTCTTGAGCGCGGCCTTTTCGTATTCGTCCAGGCGCTTGGGCAGCCACTCGACGAAGTCCTTGACCAGCTTGTCCCAGCCGCGCGGCAGGTCGTGGGCGACGCCACCGATGCGGTACCAGGCCGGGTGCAGACGGAAACCGGTGATCGCCTCGATCACGGTGTAGGCCCGCTGGCGGTCGGTAAAGGTGAAGAACACCGGGGTCATGGCGCCAACGTCCTGGATGTAGGTACCCAGGAACAGCAGGTGGCTGGTGATCCGGAAGAACTCGGCCAGCATGACGCGAATGGTGTCGACCTTCTGCGGCACCTTGATGCCGGCCAGCTTCTCGACGGCCAGGACGTACGGCAGGTTGTTCATCACCCCACCGAGGTAGTCGATACGGTCGGTGTAAGGGATGAAACTGTGCCAGGACTGGCGCTCGGCCATCTTCTCTGCACCACGGTGGTGGTAGCCGATGTCCGGAACGCAGTCGACGATCTCTTCGCCATCCAGTTGCAGGACGATACGGAAGGCACCGTGAGCCGAAGGGTGGTTGGGGCCCAGGTTGAGGAACATGTAGTCCTCGTTGGCGCCGTGACGCTTCATGCCCCAGGCTTCGGGGTTGAAGCGCGCTGATTCCTCTTCAAGCTGCTGCTTGGCCAGGTTCAGGCTGTACGGATCGAATTCGGTGGCGCGCGCCGGGAAGTCCTTGCGCAGCGGGTGGCCTTCCCAGGTCGGTGGCATGAGGATGCGCGACAGGTGCGGATGGCCGGCGAAGTCGATGCCGAACATGTCCCAGACTTCGCGCTCGTACCAGTTGGCGTTTGGCCAGATGCCGGTGACCGACGGCAGGTTCAGGTCGCCTTCGCTCAAGGCCACCTTGATCATCACGTCGCTGTTACGTTCGACCGACAGCAGGTGGTAGAACACGCTGAAATCGGCAGCCGGCAGGCCGCGGCGCTGGGTGCGCAGGCGCTCGTCCACGCCGTGCAGGTCGAACAGCATGCTGTACGGCTTGGCAACGTTGCGCAGGAAGGAGAGGACGTCTTTGAGCTGGGCGCGGTTTACCCACAGGACCGGCATGCCGGTGCGGGTTTCCTGGGCGACGAATGCGTCTGCGCCAAAACGGTTGTGCAGTTCGACGACCACATCTTGGTCGTCAGCCTTGTAAGGCGGAATATAAATAGCGGTGTCCGCTGTCATGGTCTCGGTCGCTTTGAGTCAACGTAGAGAATGAAGCCAGGCCGCCGGCTCCTTCCGGAGCGGGCGGCATGTCGCTGGATCAGACTTCGTCGGGGCTGCGCAGGTTGGTGACCTGGATGCGCTGTTCACGACGCAGGTCTTTCTGGGCGGGCATCTCGGCACGGTAAATGCCTTGATCACCGACAACCCAGGAAAGCGGGCGTCGCTCCTGGCCGATCGACTCCTGCAGCAGCATCAGGCCCTGCAGGAAGGCTTCGGGGCGAGGCGGGCAGCCAGGCACGTAGACATCCACGGGGAGGAACTTGTCGACCCCCTGAACGACCGAGTAAATGTCGTACATGCCGCCGGAGTTGGCGCACGAGCCCATGGAGATCACCCACTTGGGTTCGAGCATCTGCTCGTAGAGGCGCTGAATGATCGGCGCCATCTTGATGAAGCAGGTGCCGGCGACGACCATGAAGTCGGCCTGACGGGGTGAGGCACGGATGACTTCGGCGCCGAAGCGGGCGATGTCATGGGGTGCCGTGAAGGCCGTGGTCATTTCCACGTAGCAGCAGGACAGGCCGAAGTTGTACGGCCAGAGGGAGTTCTTGCGACCCCAGTTGACCGCGCCACGCAGCACATCTTCGAGCTTGCCCATGAAGATGTTCTTGTGGACCTGGTCCTCTAGCAGTTGATCGGTGACGGTTTCCCGTTCACCGACCGGGTACTGCTCGTTGGGCGCATCCGGATCGATTCTGGTGAGATTGTATTGCATGCCAAAGCCTCATTGTTTCAGCTTCGCTTGCCGCTTGCGGCGACCTTCGGGAGCCCAATCGAGCGCCCCGACGCGCCATAGGTAGACAAGACCAGCCAACAGAATTGCAATGAAAACGAGTGCTTCGACGAATCCGGTCCAGCCGCTTTCGCGGACGGACACAGACCATGCATACAGGAAGAGGGCTTCGATATCGAAGATCACGAACAGCATCGCGACCAGATAGAATTTGGCGGACAGGCGCAGACGGGCGCTGCCGACGGGCAGCATGCCGGATTCGAAGGGTTCGTTCTTGGCGCGACCCCAAGCCTTGCTACCGAGCAGGCTGGAGAGGCCGAGCATGAAGGCACACAGGCCGACGACACCCAGGAGGAAGATGGCAAAGCCCCAGTTGTGGGCGATGAGTCCTACCGAATCGGACATGCTAGAAATCCTTATACAGAGACCCAGCTCTGCAGTCTGAAATAAGTAGAGCGGCGACGCGTGTCGCGGTTGCAGTGACCAAATGTCGCAGCTGAATCAATCGGGCTGATTTTATGGGTAAACCCGGTGCAAGTAAAATTTCTGTGGCAAATTTATTCGTAGGATTAAGAACAAAAAAAACTCCTAAATGGCTGAAACCCTTGAGTTTCGGGCATTGCACGCGCTTTTGTTAATTATGTTTCTTGCATCATGTAACGACCTTTTACGCCAGTAATGATAATTAATATCATTTGGCCTGATGTGCTGTTTTAAACCTGGCCTGACGCTTGCAAAGTTCGTTTTTTCAGCGTGTATCTTGCAAATAAGAAAGCCTCTCGTTCTAGCAGCTGGGCTCGCGTCTTGCACCGCTCTGAATCAACAGTTTATCGATTGAGCCACGATAAGCTGACGCGGCGATTGCCCATTGGCCCAGCCAGTAGGCGAGAATGATCAAGAATTGGGCACCGGCGAATGGCATGACGAAGCGGTCGATGCCGATCAGGCTGTCGGAGAACACGAACAGGCCGGCTCCGATTGCAGCCAGCCCACCGCAGGCGAGGGCGCGCCAGAGCATTGCGCCAATCGCCAAGGCATAAAGCGCCACGGGTATCAGCAATGACCCCAGGCCGTGGCTGGCCAGCAGTGCGAACAGCGCGCAGGTGAGCAGTACACATACCGCCAGTGTGGCCAGGGCGGGGCGCCGAGTGATGCGGCAATAGGCATGCAGGTAGGCTAGGTGTGCGCAGAAGAAGGCTGCCAGGCCGAACACGAACCAATCGCGTGGAACGGCCAAAATGATATCGCCCAGTACCGAAAAACCGAGTCCGATACTGATCCAGCGCGTGTAGGGCGTGGCAGGAGCGCTGCATAGCCAGGCAATCAATGCCAGCACTGGCAATGGCTTGGCCAGCAATGCGAGCAGGGTGTTGTCGCTGGCCAATGCATATATATAGAAGGCGGCGGCCGTGAGGGCGATGGCGATCAGATGGCTTGGACGGGGCATGGGCGGTCCTTGCTGCTGGGTAGCCACAAGCATAGACCCATGTTGCCGGCTGTGCTGCGAACGCTGAGAGCTAAGCGGGTTCGTACGCGGTAATCAGAAATACGTGTAGGAACAACGTTGATGCCACTCGATAAAGAAAAGGCCCGACACCTTTGCAGGGGCGGGCCTCGTTCGAAGGGCGTCACACTTAGTGGAACTGCTCTTCCTCGGTCGAGCCGGTCAGAGCGGTTACCGACGAAGCGCCACCTTGAATCACAGTGGTCATGTCGTCGAAGTAGCCGGTGCCGACTTCCTGCTGGTGCGCCACGAAGGTATAGCCTTTGCTGGCGTCAGCGAACTCCTGCTCCTGCAGCTTGACGTAGGCGGTCATGTCGTTGCGTGCGTAGTCGTGCGCCAGGTTGAACATGCCGTGCCACATGTTGTGGATGCCTGCCAGGGTGATGAACTGGTGTTTGTAGCCCATGGCCGACAGTTCGCGCTGGAACTTGGCGATGGTGGCGTCGTCCAGGTTCTTCTTCCAGTTGAAGGATGGCGAGCAGTTGTACGACAGGATCTGGTCCGGGTACTCCTTCTTGATCGCCTCGGCGAAGCGGCGAGCTTCTTCCAGGTCCGGCTTGGCGGTTTCACACCAGATCAGGTCGGCATACGGGGCATAGGCCAGGCCGCGGGCGATGGCTTGGTCGAGGCCGGCGCGGACTTTATAGAAGCCCTCACGCGTGCGCTCGCCGATCACGAACGGCTGGTCGTACGGGTCGCAATCGCTGGTCAGCAGGTCAGCGGCGTTGGCGTCGGTACGGGCCAGGATGATAGTCGGTACGCCAGCGACGTCCGCAGCCAGGCGGGCAGCAACGAGTTTTTGCACGGCTTCCTGGGTTGGGACCAGTACCTTGCCACCCATGTGGCCGCATTTTTTCACCGAGGCCAGCTGGTCTTCGAAGTGAACCCCGGCTGCGCCTGCCTCGATCATGTTCTTCATCAGTTCGTAGGCGTTCAGCACGCCGCCGAAACCGGCTTCGGCGTCTGCCACGATCGGTGCGAAGTAGTCGATGTAGCCTTCGTCGCCTGGGTTCTTGCCTGCTTTCCACTGGATCTGGTCGGCGCGGCGGAAGGCGTTGTTGATGCGCTTGACCACGGTCGGAACCGAATCGACTGGGTACAGCGACTGGTCAGGGTACATGGACTCGGCCGAGTTGTTGTCGGCGGCCACCTGCCAGCCAGACAGGTAGATGGCCTGGATGCCGGCCTTGACCTGCTGGACTGCCTGGCCGCCGGTCAGGGCGCCCATGCAGTTGACGAAATCTTTTTCAGGGCGGAAGGACGGGTGGGCACCTTCGGTGACCAGCTTCCACAGTTTCTCTGCACCCTGGCGGGCGAAGGTGTGCTCCGGCTGCAGGGAACCACGCAGGCGGACGACATCGGCGGCGGTATAGGTACGGGTCACGCCTTTCCAGCGCGGGTTTTCGGCCCAGTCTTTCTCAAGGGCTGCAATTTGCTGTTCGCGTGTCAGTGCCATGGAAATAAAACCTCGTCGCATCAGTCTTTGAAGTAAGTGCTTGTGCTCTGCGGTTCAGAAGCCTGGCGGCTGTCCTGTCCGGCGGAAGGTGAGTGCGTACGAGGGAGGCTCGAAGGGGAAGAGGTGCAGGGCCGGGCGAGGTGTGGCGGCAGGTCGGCTCGTGGATGCCTTGCTGCGGTGCGACAGGACTGCCAGGTGCTGCGGTGATGCGCTTCCGTCCCTCGGGACAACTTCTTCGTTGCAGTCACTATCCCGTCGAACCGCCTTGTGGGCCGTATAGACACGAGACGCCCCCAGGGGTAAGGAGGAGCGCGTCTCGAAGGCCCTTGCCAGGGCCTCTGATTAGCGGGAGCGAGGCCATCATGCCCTTGGGAAAAAGTGCCTGTCAAATGTTTTGTAGTGGTTTTTTCTGCTTACTACATCTTTGGTCTAATGAGACTCTCCGGTCAGTTTCAGAGCCTTTGGTCGAGGCCTTGAATTGCCTGGGATCAGTCAAGAAGGTCGACTTTGACGCGTAATGTCATGTTTTCACCCCGTTGGGTGCTGTAGGTGTAGCTTGAGGCGCTACGTTCGGCTTGACTCTGCTGATTGTACCCGGCCAGGGTGATCCACTCGCCGAGCTTGCCGGTGACGGTCGTGTCGGTGCTTTGAACTTTTACTACATCCTGACGTTCAAGGCTCATTCGATCATTATTGGTGCTTATTTGCAGACGAACCGTATCGCCGCTCAGGCTCGGCGTGACATAGAAACCCTGGGTGACATTGCGGTATTCAGTGTCGCTTTGAATGCGTCCGTAGCCGTCGGTGCTGGTACTGGTGATGGGAATGCTCTGACCGATCTGGATCAATGCCGGCTGGCCTTCGCTGGCCTGGATCTGCTGCATCCCGCCCTCACGGTTGCTCGTGCCGTAATGGATGATGCGGGCGTTGCCACGGTTGTCCTGGAAATTGCTGTCGTCGTTGTCGACGCTGATCAACAGGCGCTTGGGCGCAGTGTCGAGCTGTTGCAACAGGGCGCGCAGGTCACCGATACGCTCGGGGCTGGCATTGACGATCAGCTTGTTCTCGAAGGTGCTGACCGTGCCGTCCTTGCCCAGGAATGACTGAGCGGTAGGCAGCAGTTCGGCGCTGGTGCGATGTTGCAGTGGCAGCACCTCGGTGGCCGCCTGGGCGGTGAGGCTGATGGCCAACAGAAAAGACGTGATGAAGGGGCGTAGCGGCATGTCCATGATCTCCGCAGGTGGAATGATCATGATGGCAAATTTGTCGCGCCTCTGCTGGGTCTGGATCACAGGCTGGGCAGCTCATGTTGCTTGGGGGCTTGCGAAGGCCCCGCAGCAGGCTGCCTGAACCTTTGACAGGGCCTGGCAGTCGCAGCACAAGAAGCCCAAAGGATTGTCCTGATGCTGCGTTTGCTCGTCTTGTTGATCTGTCTGCCCTTGAGCGCGGCCGTGGTCGCACAGCAACCCTTGCGCATCCAGCAACTGCAACGTTGTGGCGACCTGCTGGGCGACGGTCCGCAACGATGGTGTCTGCGGGTCCAGGGGCTGGAGCAGGGCAAGCCTGCGGTGTGGCTCGGTGACCAGCCGTTGTCCGAAGCGCACGTGGTGCGTCAGGGCGACACGCTCACATTGACCCTCGATCTGCCCCGCCAGCGCAGCGCCCCGTTGTGGCTCGAAGCCCGCGGCCAGAGGAGCAATCCGGTTTGGCTCACGCGCCAGCGCAGCCATGTGCTGGCCGCAGGGCCCGACGAAGTGGCGAAGAACATGGATGGCCTGACCACCTACCTGAACCTGGTCAGTGTATTGATCGAGGAACATCACGACGGTCTGCGCCAAGCGCAGCGCATCGCCGACAAATATGGCGCCCAGGTCGTCGGCGCGATTGCACCGCTCAACGTCTATCAGTTGCGCTTGCCGGTCCATGACCTGGTGCAGCGGGACGCGATGATCCTGCGTATCGGCAGCGAAACCAGTGTGGATGCAGTGATCGTCGAGGAGTCCGCGCCCGAACGCGGCGAGGAAGGCGCTGTGCAAGTCGCCAAGCCGCCCATCGACCAGGCCCAAGAATGGGCTGCCAATCGCTTCATGGACGCCTTGTATTACTACCAGCGCCGTATGCCGGCCTCAAAGGTGCCCGTAAAGCCATTGCGGATCGGCGTGATCGAGCGGGCGGTGGACTTCGATGCTCCGGCATTCATGGCCTACCGCGGCGCTTGCGGTGCGGGCGAAACCTGTGTGTACGCCCGGGATGGCGACCAGGCGCAAAGCCATGGCACGCAGGTCACCGGGATTCTCGCCGGACGAGGCGGCGAGGGCGCGCCAGGCGGCTTTCTCACTGGGCTGGGCAAGGCCGGGCCGGGCTTCGAGGTGATCGTCGAGCGCAATGCCGATGCTGGAATCACCGCCAACATCGCCGCCTCGGTGAACCTGGTCGAGGATGGCGTGAGGGTGCTGAATTGGAGCTGGGGCATCCACCGCGTCGGGGCCAGGGACGTGCGGGGCGATGAGGTGGACTCGCTGGTACGCTCGGGGCTCGCCATGAGCGGTTATGAAGAAGTGCTAGAGGAATTCTTCCTGTGGTTGCGCAAGGCGCATCCGGATGTGGTAGTGGTCAATTCGGCAGGTAACGGTGCTTCCTGGTCTGGCAGGGATGAGTATCGCCTTCCGTCGTCATTCATCACCGATCAGTTGCTGGTGGTCGGCGGCCACCAGCGCAGCGACCAAGCCGTTGCGCTCGAAAGCCCGACCCACGTGACCAAGCGGCGCAGCTCCAATGTCGACATGCGTGTGGACATCAGTGCTGCTGCCTGCATCCGTCCTGCGCCGCAAGGCCGGGTCCATTGCGGTACCTCCTATGCGACTCCGCTGGTCACTGCCACAGTGGCTGCCATGCTATCGATCAACCCGCAGCTGACCCCCGACCAGGTGCGCATGCTGCTGCGCCGCAGTGCGCTGACCTTGGGCCCGCAGCAGGATTTCGAAGCCATGGACGCCGAAGACCTGACCGCGCCGATCCTGCCTTCCGAACGCGATGGCCAGTTGCAGCATCCGGATTTGGGGCGTTCGGCGCGTCTGGACATGCTGCGGGCACTGGACCTGGCGGTACAGAGTCGCGAGCGCGTGCGCTGAGCTGCCGATCGGTGGTCGCTATCGGACAAATCTCGTAACATCGCGCCCCTCGATTTTTCATCCCGGTCGCTTCTGCATCCGGACACGACACAGGATCCCCATGAAACCCGCCCGACTTCGCGCCGACGTGCTCGCTGGCCTGACCACGTCTTTCGCCCTGGTGCCTGAATGTATTGCCTTCGCCCTGGTGGCCCACCTCAACCCCCTCATGGGCCTGTACGGTGCCTTCATCATCTGTACCCTGACCGCGCTGTTCGGTGGGCGCCCCGGGATGATCTCCGGTGCCGCAGGCTCCATGGCAGTGGTGATCGTCGCCCTGGTGGTGCAGCACGGTGCCCAGTATCTATTGGCCACGGTGCTACTCGGTGGGGGTGTGATGATCCTGTTTGGCGTACTGCGCCTGGGCAAACTGGTGCGCCTGGTGCCGTATCCGGTGATGCTCGGGTTCGTCAATGGCCTGGCGATCGTAATTGCCCTGGCCCAGTTGGAGCACTTCAAGGACGGCGAGCACTGGCTCAGCGGCTCACCGCTGTACCTGATGGTCGGCCTGGTGGCACTGACCATGCTGGTGGTCTACGTGCTGCCGCGCCTGACCCGCGCCGTGCCTCCGGCGCTGGTCGCGATTCTTGGCGTCGGTCTGCTGGTCTATCTGCTTGGTTTGCCGACCCGCACGTTGGGCGACATGGCGCACATCGCTGGCGGTCTGCCACGACTGGCCCTGCCAGAGGTGCCGTGGAATCTTGAGACGTTGAAGATCATCGCGCCCTACGCAGTGTTGATGGCAATGGTCGGCCTGCTGGAAACCCTGTTGACCTTGAACCTCACCGATGAGATCACCGAAAGCCGTGGCTACCCCGATCGCGAATGCGTGGCGCTCGGGGCGGCCAACATGGTCTCGGGGCTGTGTGGCGGCATGGGTGGCTGCGCGATGATCGGCCAGACCGTGATCAACCTCAGCTCCAATGGCCGCGGCCGGCTGTCGGGCGTGGTCGCGGGCGGGATGATCCTGCTGTTCGTGTTGTTCCTCTCGCCGCTGATCGAGCGTATCCCGCTGGCGGCGTTGGTTGGCGTGATGTTCGTGGTCGCCCAGCAGACCTTCGCCTGGGCATCGCTTCGAGTGTTGCGCAAGGTGCCGGTCAGCGACGTGCTGGCAATCATCGCAGTGACGGTGGTGACGGTATTGACTGACCTTGCGACTGCCGTGCTGTTCGGCATCGTCATCGCCGCGATCAACTTTGCCTGGCAGCACGCCCGCGAACTCTATGCCGACAGCCATCTGGACGAGGCGGGCGGCAAGGTCTATCAAGTGCACGGCACGCTGTTCTTCGCCTCGACCACGCCGTTTCTCGATCAGTTCGACCCGGCGCAGGATCCAGCCAGCGTTACCCTGGACTGCAAGCACCTGAGCTTTGTCGACTACTCGGCGATCGCGGCGTTGAAGACCCTGCGCGAACGCTATGCCAAGGCTGGCAAGCACCTGCGCGTGGTGCACCTGTCGGAGCGTTGCAAGAAGCTGCTCAAGCGGGCAGGGGAGCAGCATTGAGCAGGGCTTTTGCCCGCATCGGCCCCTTCGCGGGTGAACCCGCGAAGGTGTCTGGTCACTTGCCGCTACAGCGGATTACTCCCCTTTGCTCTTCTTGACGATGCTGTCGGCGATGCTTGCCGGCGCCTCTGCATACTTGGTGAACTCCATCGAGTAGCTGGCCCGGCCCTGGGTCATCGAACGCATGTCGGTGGAATAGCCAAACATCTCGCCCAATGGCACTTCGGCACGGATCACCTTGCCGGCGGGGCTGTCCTCCGAGCCCTGGATCATGCCGCGCCGACGGCTCAGATCGCCCATGATGTCGCCCAGGTATTCCTCGGGCGTGACCACCTCGACCTTCATCACCGGCTCCAGCAGCACGGCACCGCCTTTCTGGGCCAGTTGCTTGGTAGCCATGGACGCGGCAATCTTGTAGGCCATCTCGTTGGAGTCCACGTCGTGGTACGAGCCGTCGTACACCGCGGCCTTGAGGCTGATCAGCGGGTAACCGGCCAGCACGCCATTTTGCATCTGCTCCTCGATGCCTTTCTGGATGGCGGGAATGTACTCGCGTGGCACCACGCCGCCGACGATCTCGTTGATGAATTCCAGGCCTTCCTTGCCATCGTCGCCCGGTGCAAAACGGATCCAGCAATGGCCATACTGGCCGCGTCCGCCGGACTGGCGGATGAAGCGCCCCTCGATTTCGCAGGTGTTGCGGATCTTCTCGCGATAGGCCACCTGCGGCTTGCCGATATTAGCCTCGACGTTGAACTCGCGGCGCATGCGATCGACGATGATGTCCAGGTGCAGCTCACCCATGCCTGAGATGATCGTCTGGCCGGTCTCCTCGTCGGTCTTGACCCGGAACGAGGGGTCCTCCTGGGCCAGCTTGCCCAGGGCGATGCCCATTTTTTCCTGGTCGGCTTTGGTCTTGGGCTCAACGGCCACGGAAATCACCGGGTCGGGGAAATCCATGCGCTCGAGGATGATCGGTTTGTTCATGTCGCACAGGGTGTCGCCGGTGGTGACATCCTTCATGCCGATCAGTGCGGCGATGTCGCCGGCGCAGACGTTCTTGATCTCGGCGCGCTGGTTGGCGTGCATCTGCACCATGCGTCCGACCCGTTCCTTCTTGCCCTTGACCGAGTTGAGCACGGCGTCGCCGGAACTGAGCACGCCAGAATAGACGCGGGCGAACGTCAAGGTGCCCACGAACGGATCGGTGGCGATCTTGAAGGCCAAGGCCGAGAACGGTTCGTTGTCGTCGGCGTGGCGCTCCAGGTGCTTTTCCTCGTCATCTGGGTCGATGCCCTTGATCGAAGGAATCTCGCTGGGGGCGGGCAGGTAGTCGATCACGGCATCGAGCATCAGAGGCACGCCTTTGTTCTTGAAGGACGAGCCGAGGATGGTCGGCACGATCTCGTTGGCCAAGGTGCGTTGGCGCAGCCCGGCCTTGATCTCGTCAACGCTCAGCGCTTCACCCTCGAGAAACTTCATGGTCAGCTCGTCATTGGCTTCGGCGGCGGCTTCGACCATGTGCGCGCGCCATTCATCGGCCAGCGCGCGCAGCTCGGCGGGAATCTCCTCTTCGCGATAGCTGGTGCCCTGGTCGGCGTCGTTCCAGTAGATGGCTTTCATCTTCACCAGGTCGATCTGCCCGGCAAAGTGCTCCTCGCTGCCGATGGCCAGCTGGATCGGTACCGGGTGGTGGCCCAGGCGCTGATCGATCTGCTTGACCACCCGCAGGAAATCCGCGCCCTGGCGGTCCATCTTGTTGATGTAGGCCAGGCGCGGCACATGGTACTTGTTGGCCTGGCGCCAGACTGTCTCGGACTGCGGCTCGACGCCGTCGGCGCCACTGAACACCACCACCGCGCCGTCGAGCACGCGCAGCGAGCGCTCCACCTCGATGGTGAAATCGACGTGGCCGGGGGTGTCGATGATGTTGAAACGGTACTTGTCGGCAAACTGCTTGGTCGAGCCCTGCCAGAATGCCGTGGTCGCCGCCGAGGTGATGGTGATGCCGCGCTCCTGCTCCTGGGCCATCCAGTCCATGGTGGCGGCGCCGTCATGAACTTCGCCCATTTTATGGTTGACCCCGGTGTAGAACAGGATGCGTTCGGTGGTGGTGGTCTTGCCGGCGTCGACGTGGGCGACGATGCCGATGTTGCGGTACAGCTCGATGGGAGTCGTGCGGGCCATGGTCATTCACCTGTGGGTGAGCGGGTTCTCCCAAGGTAGCAGACGATGGCGCTGCTGATGGGGCCCACGCCAAGTATCCGACGGTTGCCAAGGGGGGCTGATGTGCCGCCTAATCCAGGCCCTGCCTAATGATCTGCCTGGAGTCGCCCATGGCCCTCGAAGTATCGCTGCAGACCTGGTGCCAGCAGCACCCGTTGATCGCTGACCTGGTGCGCCACGCCCCGGTCACTTGGTTTAATCCTGGTGTCGCACCGAGTGCCCAGGCGTTGGGCGATGTACCGCTGGGGGCAGGCGATATCGCCGAGGCCAGCGCACGGTTGACGCGGTTTGCACCGTTCATCGCCTCGGCCTTCCCGCAGACCCAAGCCGCCGGTGGGTTGATCGAATCGCCACTGTTGCCTTTGCCCGGCCTGCAGGCTGCCTTGTGCGATGAGCTCGACCTCGCGCCGCTCGGCACGCTTTGGCTCAAGGCAGACAACCTGCTGCCAATCTCAGGCTCGATCAAGGCCCGTGGCGGTATCTATGAAGTGCTCAAGCACGCCGAGGGTCTGGCCCTGGCCGGCGGCCTGCTCAAGCCTGGAGATGATTACGCAACGCTCGACAGCGAGGCGGCACGGGCCTTCTTCAGCCAGTACAGCATCGCCGTCGGCTCGACCGGCAACCTGGGGTTGTCCATCGGCGTCATGGGGGCGCGCCTGGGGTTGCGCACGACGGTCCACATGTCGGCCGATGCCCGTCAATGGAAGAAGGATCGCTTGCGGGCCTGTGGTGTCGAGGTGCGCGAATACGACGCCGATTACGGCGTCGCGGTCGAGCAGGGGCGGCGCGAAGCCGATGCCGATCCCAAATGCCACTTCGTCGATGACGAAAATTCCACCGACCTGTTCCTGGGCTATGCCGTGGCGGCCGAACGCTTGCGCGGGCAGTTGCAGGCGGCGGGCATCGTCGTCGATGCCGAGCATCCGCTGTTCGTCTATTTGCCCTGTGGCGTGGGCGGTGGTCCAGGGGGCGTGGCCTTTGGCTTGAAGCAGGCGTTCGGCGATGCGGTGCACTGCCTGTTCGCCGAGCCCAGCCACTCGCCGTGCATGCTGTTGGGGGTGTACACCGGTTTGCATGAGCAGGTGTCGGTCTATGACTTCGGTCTGGACAACCACACCGCCGCCGACGGACTCGCGGTCGGCAGGCCTTCAGGGTTTGTCGGGCGTGCCATGCAGCGCCTGATCGACGGTTACTACACCGTCAGCGATGCCGAACTGTTCCGCTTGCTGGCGCTGGTGGAGAAGCTAGAAGGGCTGGCATTGGAGCCTTCGGCGCTGGCGGGCGTGCCGGGCATGGGCCGGGTGTTGCAGGAAAACCAAGGCTATCGTCAGCGTCTGGGCCTGGATGAGCGGCGCATGGCCAATGCCACCCACCTGGTCTGGGCGACAGGCGGCAGCATGGTGCCGCGTGAGGAGATGGACGCTTACCTGGAAAAAGGCCGTGCCATCGTGCATGGCCGCCAGGGGCGCTAAGCCCGGCGGCCAAGCGCCCGGGTCAGTCGGCCAGGGCTTGCAAGTGCCACTGGCCGTCGGTTTCGCGGGCCAGGCCGCTGGCCGGCAGCAGGGCCAGCAGACGCTCGTGCAGGGCGGTTTCGGTGAACGTCTTGACGGTGGCCAGGTCCAGCGCGCCAGTCAGTGGCAGATCGTTCTTGGTGTAGGACAGCCAGGCCTTCTTCAGCACCAGCAGGACATCGCTCCCCGCGGTGTTGGCGAAGCGCCGGTGCACGGTACGGCCTTCGAGTGCGAAGGTGTGCTGGTGGCTGTAGCCACTTTCGTCGCCGCCCCGTTCCAGGCAGCGGTGGCAGCGGCAGGCGCCTTCGCCGAAGGCATTGCGCAGGTAGGCGTTGAAGTCCACGACGGGCTTGAGACTCAGGCGTTTGTCGACTTCGAACAGGTCGGCGATCAGGGGTTCTTCGGCGCTCACTCGGGATCCTCGTGTGGTGGGGCGTGCATCGGCGGGCACCCTAACAGATTTCAGGGCTGCGGTCTCGGGACGGGCGGATGCCTGTGAACGAGCCGTTTGCCCGGGCAAATGCGCGCGCGGTACTCGCGCGCGCGCATCGCCTGCCGTAACCTACGCACCCTTGGCGCCCGATGCGCCGTCCCTTTCCTATGAGGCAACCCGATTGAGCAAGTACCCCTACATCGCCACCGTGACCGTCAGCGCCGAAGACCGTGGGGGTGATGCCGAAGCCATGGAAAACCCCAATATGCGCGTGGGCCTGGAAGCGGTCACCGAAACGCTGAAGAAGGTGCACTTCGTCGGCACCCTGGCCGCGCCGGAAAAGTCTGCCACGCACATCTGCGTGACGCTGGAGAACGGCCTGACCTACTACGGCCCGATCGTCAACGGCCACGCCGAACTCGAAGGCGGCTGGATCGCCTTCGAGTCCGACATGCTCACCCCCGAAGAGTTGGGCCTCTAACGCCTCAGCCCAGCGCGGCGAGGCACTGTTCGAGGATATCCAGGCCTTCTTCGAGGACCTGCGGCTCGATCGTCAGCGGTGCCAGCAGGCGAATGATGTGCCGCGCCTTGCCGCTTGGCATCAACAGCAGGCCTTTGGCGCGGGCCGATTCGAGTACCTTGGCCAGTTGGGCTGGCGCGGGGCTGCCGTCGGCATTGACCAGCTCCAGCCCGCGCATCGCTCCGGTGCCGGTCAGGCGACCTAGCGCCGACGTCAGCCCGGTGGCCTTCCAGCGCTGGTAGCGACCTACGATGGCCTGCTCCTGGCGCTCTCCCCAGGTCGCGAGATTCTCGTCGGTCATCTGCTCCAGGCTGGCCAAAGCCGCCGCGCACGCGATCGGGTTGCCCGAATAGGTGCCACCCAAGCCGCCCTTGGGTAGAGAGTCCATGACCGCCTTGCGGCCGACCACCGCGCCCAGTGGCATGCCACCGGCGATGCTCTTGGCCAACAGCAGCAGGTCAGGCTCGATGCCCAGGCGAGGGAAGGCGAAGCGCTGACCGGTGCGGCCGAAGCCAGACTGGATCTCGTCGATGATGATCAGGATGCCGTGCTCGTCGCAGAAGCGGCGCAGTGCCTGGGCAAAGGTCGGGTCCAGGGCCAGGAAGCCGCCTTCGCCTTGCACGGGCTCGAAGATGAACGCTGCGACGTCTTCTACCGCCAGTTCCACGCTGAACAGCCTGTCCATGGCTTTGAGCGCCTGCTCACAGGTGACGCCGGTGTCGGCGCTGGGGTAGGGCAGGTGGTACACCGGCCCGGGCAATTCACCCACGCGTTGCTTGTACGGCGCGACCTTGCCGTTGAGGTTGAGGGTGGCCAGGGTGCGACCATGGAAACCACCGTCGAAGGCCACGATGGCGCGCTTGCCGGTGGCGCCACGGGCGACTTTCAGCGCGTTCTCCGCAGCCTCGGCGCCGCTGTTGGTGAGCATCCCTGCCAGGGGGTAGCTCACCGGTACGAAGTGCTGCAAACGCTCCATCAGCGCCAGGTAGGGGCCATGGGGGGCAGCATTGAATGCATAGTGGGTCAGGCGTGTGGCCTGGGTCTGGATGGCCTGGACCACAGCCGGGTTGCAATGGCCCAGGTTCAGAACGCCGATACCGCCGACAAAGTCGATGTAACGTGTGCCGTCGGTGTCCCAGACTTCGGCATTGCGGCCATGGGAAAGTGTAATCGGATGAACAATTGCAATGGACTGGCTGATACTTTCCTGATTCATGTGCACGCAAACCTTGGTTTGATTTTCTTATTATCCAAGCGCGGCGAAGTGTCGTTTCGCAAACGAATTATTCGATTGCGGTCATTCCAAAAATTCTTGTTTTTCATGGGCGAGCTTCCTGTGCAGCCCTTCGCGGCCTGTCGCCAGCGCCCACACTAAACTTCAGTCGCCCTGTGCCACTCGCTCCAGGATCCACTGCACGAACGCTCGCACCTTCGGTACCTCCGCCGCATGCTCGGCGTGGGCGATGAAGTGCTTGCCATTGCTGGGTACCGGATGATCCCAGGCCACCACCAGCTTGCCTTCGGCCAGCTCCTCGGCGACCAGGTATCGCGGGATCAGGGCGATGCCGCAACCTGCGATGGCGGCGCGGATGCACAGGTAGAACGTGTCGAAACGTGGGCCGTGATAGCTGTTTTCGCTGTGCAGCCCAAGGCCCAGGAACCACTCGTGCCAGGCCTCGGGCCGCGAAGCGCATTGCAACAGGCGATGCTGGGTCAATGCTTGGGCGCTGTCGAAGCGGTGTTGGGCCCGTAGCGACGGCGCACACACCGGCACCACCGCCTCGCTGAACAGTTCGATGCACGTCGCGCCAGGCCAGGTGCCCTGCCCGAAGAAAAAGGCGATGTCCGCCCTGGACTGGACCAGGTCGAAAGGTTCCAGCTCGTTACGGATGTCCAGGTGGATACGTGGGTGACGATCGCCGAAACCCTTGAGCCTGGGCACCAGCCAGCGGGCTCCGAACGTCGGCTGGGTGGCGATGCGCAGCACCTCGGTTTCATCGCCGTAGCTCAGGATGTAGCGGCTAGAGATGTCGATCTGGGTGAGGATCTTGTTCACTTCGGTCAGGTACAGCGCGCCGGCCGGTGTCAGTTGCAGGCGCCTGCGGATGCGCTGGAACAGCGGGTGCGCCAGCATGTCCTCCAGTTGCGCCACTTGCTTGCTCACGGCGCTCTGGGTCAGGTGCAGTTCCTGCGCCGCCCGCGTGAAGCTCAGATGACGAGCGGCCGCTTCGAAGCACTGCAGGGCGGTGGAAGAAGGCATCAGGCGTTTTGACATGAGCGGTGAGTACCCCGTGAATTTGGAAGGATTTCATTCCGCAATGGAATCATGTGCTTCGAAAAGGTCGTTTGTTGACCTCGTCTTATTAGATTAATACTGACCTGTATCAACGATGACAACCCGCTGTTGAAACAGGAGAAGAACAATGACTGTCGACGCGTTCGAACGTCTCGGCGCGGCTGAAATTTTATTTGCCATCGGCAAATACCAGCGTCCAACTGCACGGCATCGATAAGGGCCTGCGCCTGATCTGATCGAAAACAACAAGAACACGAAAGCAACGATTTTTGCCTTCTGCTCCCTTTTCAGCCGCCGCTGGCGGCGGCCGACCCATTCGAGGGTTCCCCATGGCATCGCCACACCTAAAAAAACAACGCTCGCTGCAACATGGCCTGACCTCGCGTCAGGTCTCCATGATTTCCATCGCCGGCATCATCGGAGCCGGCCTTTTCATCGGCTCTTCCAACGCCATCGCCACCGCGGGGCCCGCGATCCTGATCTCCTACGCCATGACTGGCCTGCTGGTCTTGCTGGTGATGCGCATGCTGGGCGAAATGGCGATTGCCAACCCCAACAGTGGTTCATTCTCCACCTATGCCGCCGAGGCCATCGGACCCTGGGCGGGTTTCACCATCGGTTGGCTGTACTGGTGGTTCTGGGTGCTGATCATCCCGGTCGAAGCGATTGCCGGCGCGGATATCCTCCATGCGTACTTCCCCGGCGTGCCGTCCTGGTTGTTCGCGTTCCTGATCATGGTCGTGCTGTCGGCCACCAACCTGATCAGCGTGAAGAACTTCGGTGAATTCGAGTACTGGTTCGCGCTGGTCAAAGTGATCGCCATTCTTGCGTTCATCGGCATCTGCAGCATGGCCGTGTTGGGCGTCTGGCCGCTGGCGGAGGTCTCCGGTGTCAGCCATCTGTGGGCCAGCGGCGGCTTCATGCCCAACGGCTTTGGCACGGTGCTCGGCGGCGTGTTGATTACGATTTTCTCGTTCTTCGGCGCCGAGATCGTCACCATTGCGGCCGACGAGACCGCCAACCCGAAAGACAAGATTCGCCGCGCTACCAACCTGGTGGTGTATCGCATTGCCATCTTCTACCTCGCCTCGATCTTCCTGGTGGTGTCGCTGGTGGCCTGGAACGACCCGGGCCTGAAGGCGGTGGGGTCCTTCCAGCGCGTGCTCGAGGTCCTGAATGTGCCGGGCGCCAAGCTGATGGTTGACCTAGTCGTACTGGTGGCAGTCACCAGTTGCATGAACTCCGGTCTCTACACCGCTTCACGCATGCTCTATTCGCTGGGTGCACGGGGCGAGGCGCCGCGGATGATCAAGCGTATCTCCGGCAATGGCGTGCCGACCGTGGCAGTCGTGCTGTCGACCCTGGCAGGTTTCGCCGGTTGCTTCGTCAACTATGTGTTGCCTGGCAAGGTGTTCGGCTTCCTGTTGTCGACCACCGGCGCCATCGCCTTGCTGGTGTACTTGGTGATCGCCGTGTCGCAGTTGCGCATGCGGGCGCGTGCCGAGCGCGAAGGCACGGAGCTTGCGCTGAAGATGTGGTTGTTCCCTTGGCTGACCTGGCTGGTGATCGGGCTGATCGTCATGGTGCTGGGCTACATGCTGTTCAGCGATGCGTATCGCTACGAGACGCTGATGACGGCGGGGGTGACCTGCTTCATCCTGCTGATTGCCCTGACCCGCAGGCGTGGTATCTCGGTGCTGGCCCCGGCAACGGATCGGTAGCGCAAAACGAGGCTGCCAACGCAGCCTCGTCGTTGGCGGGGGAAGGGTGGGGCGCTACCATCGGTGGCGTCTTCTCCGCATACCAACAAGCACAGGACGCGTATGAACGAACACGTACTTTCCCAGCAGGAGCTGGCGGCCCCTGAGGGTACCTGCTACGGCTGTGGCTGCTCGCACCCCAGCGGACTGCACATCAAGAGCCATTGGGATGACGATGGTATTCACCTGGTCTGTCGCCACTCGCCCGACAGCAGCTTCATCGGCTGGCCGGGGCTAGTCTATGGTGGCTTCCTGGCCATGCTGGTGGATTGCCATTCCAACTGGACGGCCATGGCCTATCACTACCGGGCCGAAGGACGCGAAGCGGGGAGCCTGCCGCGAATCGATTGCGTCACCGGCACCCTCAGCCTGACGTACCTCAAACCCACGCCGATGGGCGTGGAGCTGGTGCTCAAAGCACGTGTCGAAGGTGAAGTCGGGCGCAAGACCCGGGTCATCTGCGAAGTCTGGGCAGGCGATGTTCTGACCGTGACGGCTGACTCGGTGTTCGTGCGCGTGGATACCGAGAAGCTCAAGCTCAAGGCCCATGGTTTGTCTTGAGTGCTGCTATCGGCAGACGGTCCTGAGCCGTCTGCCGAGTGGTCAACGCCCCAATTCGTTGAAAAACCTTACGTGCTTGTCAGGTGAGTCCTATGCGGCTCGTCCAGGGTTACGAATAGGCTGGTCTGGTTTTCGCAACCGACGGTCTTGGATGTTCGTTTAATCCCACATAAAGCTCCCACTCTCGCCGTTGCGACGCAGGCGAGGTTCTGCTGAGCATCCGAGACTTTTCCTACCCCCCTGATGCAAACGCGTGCGTGATCGCGGCGGGAGCTCCGTGCCCATGCGCCTTGCACCGAGGAGTTGTTTTCATGCGTGCCAGATCCATCCGCAATCTCATGCCTCTGGGCGGCCTGTTACTGGCTCTGGGCGGCTGCGCCAGTGTTGTCGTGCCGACAGAACAGATCGAGCTGACCCGTAACGCGGTCAATCGTGCCGTGGCCGCCGATGCGACCCAGTATGCGCCCGTCGAAATGCGTGCGGCCCAAGACAAACTCAACGCCATGGAGCGGGCGATGGGCCAGCAGGACATGGCTCAAGTCCGCACCCTCGCCGAACAAGCCGAGGCCGATGCCAGCTTCGCCGAGCGAAAGGCCCAGGCGAGCAAGGCACAGGCACAACTTAGTGCCGCCCGCGAAGGCATCGAAGTGCTAAAGCGGGAAATGCTCGAAGCACCCGACACCCTGCCTGCCGTGACCGCCGAATAAGGAGCTGACCATGTCGAAATCGTATCTGTTGCCTTGTGTCTCGGTGCTCGCACTGGCGTTGGCCGGTTGTAGCGCGACGCCAGAAAACCCAAGCTTGCTGGAGGCCCGCGAGGCATATTCGGTCCTGCAAAGCAAGCCTGACGCCAGTCGCCTTGCCGCCCTGGAGACCCAGGAAGCCTACCGTGCCCTTGGCAAGGCGGAGCTGGCCTCGCTCAAGGACCGCAAGGACATGCAGGTCGAGCAGCTCGCCTACCTGGCCAACCGCAAGATCGAGACGGCCGAGCAGACCATTGTGCTGCGTCAGGCCGAGGCCGGTCTTCAGCGTATCGAGGCCCAGCGTACCGAGGCGCGCCTTCAGGTGCGTACCGCCCAGCTCAAGGCGTTGCAATCGCTCAAGTCCCAGCAGACCGAGCGTGGCACCGTCGTGACGTTCGGCGATGTGCTGTTCGACACCGGGCGAGCGCAACTGCGTCCGAGCAGCGACCGCGATATCCAGAAGCTGGCCGCATTCCTCAACGACAACCCTGAACGCAAGGTGCTGGTAGAAGGCTTCACCGATGCCACTGGCAGCGATGCATTTAATCAGAAGCTGTCCGAACAGCGCGCCGTTTCCGTGGCGATGGCGCTGCGCCGTCAGGGCGTGGAGCCTGGCCGCATCACCACTGGCGGTTATGGTAAGCAATACCCGGTTGCCTCCAATGCCGATGCGCATTCCCGGCAGCTCAATCGTCGTGTGGAAGTGATCATTTCCAAAGGTGCAGAGCGCGTTCCGACGCGCTACTGATGTGACGGATGGCGCATCCACGGGCGCGCCATCGGAAACACTGCACGGTCCTTGTGGGAGCGGGTTCACCCGCGAATGCGGTAGTGGATTCACCAACGTATTCGCGGCTAAACCCACTCCCACGCATGGCGGCGAAATCCCCAGTAACAACCGATGGCCAAACCACCAGGTTACCCCTACAGTGGTCATTTCCTCGTTTTCAGGAAGTGCCCATGACCGATCTCAGCGCTTTTCCCATCACCCGCAAATGGCCGGCGCGTCATCCCGAGCACCTGCAGTTGTATTCCTTGGCCACGCCCAACGGCGTCAAGGTCTCGATCATGCTGGAGGAGATCGGCCTGCCCTATGAAGTGCACAAGGTCAGTTTCGACAACGATGACCAGATGAGCCCTGAGTTCATCTCCTTGAGCGCCAACAACAAGATTCCTGCCATCCTCGACCCCAACGGGCCGAACGGTGAGCCATTGCCGCTGTTCGAGTCCGGCGCGATCCTGCAGTACCTGGCTGAGAAGACCGGCCAATTGCTCAGCCAGGACCCGGCCACCCGTTACCAGACCCTGCAATGGCTGATGTTCCAGATGGGCGGGATCGGGCCGATGTTCGGCCAGGTCGGGTTCTTCCATTTCTTCGCGGGCAAAGAGTACGAGGACAAGCGCCCGCGGGACCGCTACGTCAATGAATCCCGGCGCCTGCTGGGCGTGCTCGACCGGCATCTGTCCGGGCGCGAATGGATGGTGGGTGCCTACAGCATCGCCGACATCGCCATCTTCCCGTGGGTGCGCAACCTGGTGGAGCGCTACAACGCACGGGAGCTGGTGCGGTTCGATGAGTTCAAGCAGGTGCAGCGAGTGCTTGAGGCCTTCCTGGCCCGGCCTGCCGTGCAGCGGGGCCTGAAGATTCCGGGCTGAGTCTGCAGGTGTTCAGGGTCGCGACGCGGCCCTGAACCTTCAGAATACCTGGCACAGCAGCCAGTACAGGCATCCGGCCAGCAACATTGCTGCCGGCAAGGTCAACACCCAGGCCATCAACAGATTGAACAGCGTCCGGCGCTGGACGCCTGAGCCGTTCGCCACCATGGTCCCCGCGACACCGGATGACAGCACGTGGGTGGTCGACACCGGCAGACCGAACAGGTCCGCCGCACCAATGGTGCACATGGCCACCACTTCTGCCGAGGCGCCCTGGGCATAGCTCAGGTGGGTCTTGCCGATCTTTTCCCCCACCGTGACCACGATGCGTCGCCAGCCCACCATCGTGCCCAGGCCCAATGCAATGGCGACCACCACCTTGACCCACAGCGGGATATAGCGGGTGGCATCGTCCAGTTGCTGTTTGAACACCATTATCTGGCGGTGGGTATCGGCGTCGAAGCGTGCCAACTGTTGCTTGTCGATGAGGCGGATGGTTTCGCTCGCCAGGTACATGTCGTTGCGTATGTTGGCCATGGCTTCGGCCGGCACCCGGTTGAGCGAGCCATAGCCTCTGACCTGTTCGCCGATCATCCCGCTGAGTGCGGCCAAGGCGGGGACCAGCTGCTGGCTCGCCTTGGGCTCGGCAATGAAGGCGACCAGCGCCTGACGGGGGTCGCCCGGTGCTGCTTGAGGCGCACTGCGCACCAGCGCTTGACGGGTGCTTTGGGCGATGACAGAGAACTGCTGTGCCTGCTCGGTGGGCATGGTCTTGTTCAGCGCGTAGGCCATTGGCAGGGTGCCCACCAGAATCAGCATGATCAGCCCCATGCCTTTCTGGCCATCATTGGACCCATGGGCGAACGACACGCCGGTGCAGGTCAGGATCAACACGCTGCGGATCCACCATGGTGGAGGTGTCTGCCCTTGCGGTGCCTGGTACAGCTCGCGACGCTTGGTCAGCAGGCGCATTGCCAGCAACAGCAAGGCGGCGCAGGCGAAGCCGATCAGCGGCGAAAACAGCAGGGCATAGCCCACCTTGCCGGCTTGGGCCCAGTCCACCCCGCTGGTACCTGCGCGGCCATGCATCAGGGCGTTGGCCACGCCGACGCCGATGATGGAGCCGATCAAGGTGTGTGAGGACGAGGCTGGCAGACCCAGCCACCAGGTGCCCAGGTTCCAGATGATTGCCGCCAGCAGCAAGGCGAACACCATGGCAAAGCCGGCCGTTGAGCCGACCTGAAGAATCAACTCCACCGGCAGCAGCGCAATGATGGCGAAGGCCACGGCACCGCTGGACAGCAGCACGCCAAGGAAATTGCACAGGCCAGACCATACCACCGCTACCGACGCCGGCAACGAATGGGTGTAGATCACCGTGGCGACCGCATTGGCCGTGTCATGAAAGCCATTGACGAACTCGAAGCCCAGGGCGATCAGCAGCGCCAGGCCCAGCAGCAGGAAGGGAGTGAAGGTAGTAACGACGGTGCCGCTGGCGCTGACATCCTGTTTCAGGCTCCAGGCGGTGTAAGCCACAGCGGCCAGCAGCAGGCCGATGAACAGCGTGAGGGTGCCGCGGCCGGGTCTGTGCGACAACGGCGGGCGGGCGTCGCAGTGGGCCAGGTCGGTCTGGTTGGCCAGTGACGAGGTTGCCATGGAGGGCTCCGGGTGGCGTCGGGCAAAGATGCCAGGCGGGCAAAGCATAGAAGGCAATTCAGAGTCTGCACGTGACCTTGGTCAATGAAGGCCCTAGGCTGATGGGAAAGCCTGGCGTAGGAGAACGTCGTGATCCGTTGCAAACGTGTCTACGATCTAATGGAGGCCGAGGACGGTCAGCGGGTGCTGGTCGACCGCCTGTGGCCACGCAACAAACGCAAGGACGACCTTCACGGCCGATGGTTGCGAGAGGTCGCACCCTCCGATGAGTTGCGTAAGGCGTTTCATCATGGCGAGGTTGATTTCGCCGGTTTCACCCAGCGCTACCAGCAGGAGCTCGCGGCCCATCCCGAGCATTGGTACCCCCTGCTGGATCTAGCGGCCAATGGCACCTTGACCTTGCTCTATGCCGGCAAGGACACCAAGCACAATAACGCCTTGGTGCTGGCCGGGTGGCTGGAGGATGAACTGGAGCGCCGTGGACCGGGTAGTTCACCGGTGTGCTATGCCCCGTAGATTGACTGGAAGAGCGCTCCAAATGCCCTTCGAACTGACCCCCGCCACCGACGCCTACCGCACCTTCGCCCGCGATCTGACCCGGCGCGCCATGCTGCCTTACTACCGGGAGTTCGACCTGCTGTGGATCGAGGAGGCCTTCGATGAAGCCTGGGGTTGGCGCGAACAGTGGCTGGTGACGCAGGAGGGGCACGTGCTGGGTTTTTGCAGTCTCAGCCAGGATCGTCAGGCCCTGTTCATCCGCGAGTTGCACCTGCTCCCGGAGCACAGGGGGCGTGGTGTCGGCGCTTGGGTATTGGAGACCTTAGCCCAGTGGGCAGGGCAACGGGGGCTGCCCTTGCTCAGATTGATGGTGTTCAAGAGCAATCCTGCGCGTCAGCTCTATCGGCGACATGGTTTCGTCGAGATGGGCGAGGACGACTGTTTCGTGCGTATGCAACGCAGGGTCGCGCCGAAAAGCTGACTGTCGAGACGGATCGTGACCAATGGCGCAATGATGGCTTGCCAGGATTGGATCCCACTTGGCATAGTGCCATCCGGGGTGATGGCCACTCGCTTGAAGGTCACCATTTCCGTGGGATTCATGGACAGCAAGGGAAGGGAGTCGAATGAGTGGAATTGGTCCGCGGCTGCGGGAAGAGCGTGAGCGCCTTGGCCTCACCCAGCGGGTGTTCGGCGACATTGGCGGTGTCGAGCCCAATGCCCAGGGCAAGTATGAAAGTGGTGAGCGCACGCCGCGGGTCGATTATCTGGCCGCACTGGCCAAGCGCGGCGTTGACGCGCTCTATGTGCTCAGTGGTGCGCATACCCCAGCCCCACTGGACAGCCTGACCGTCGATGAAGACCGCGTGCTGGCGCTTTTCCGCCGACTGCCTGAGGCCGATCAGGTCGCCTTGCGCCACCTGTTGCAGCGTCTGGCTGGAGAGGCGGGCGAGCGCGATGGTGGCCAGGTACGCACATCGGGCCGGTCTGTGATTTTCGATGATGCATTGACCTAGTGACCGCTGCGCGCAAGGAGGCGAAATAGCCAACCAGGTCACTAGGTCAGCAGTGAAAAATTTTGTTAAGGTGGCGGGATCCAATCGCCCCATTGACGAGGTGTCTGTTTGATTAGGGTCTTGGTGGTCGATGATCACGATCTGGTGCGTACCGGCATCACGCGCATGTTGGCCGATATCGATGGCCTGCAGGTGGTGGGGGAGGCGGATTCCGGCGAGTCGGCACTGAAGCTGGCCCGGGAGCTTAAGCCGGACGTCGTCCTGATGGATGTGAAAATGCCAGGCATCGGCGGCCTGGAGGCGACCCGCAAGTTGTTGCGCAGCCATCCGGACATCAAAGTGGTCGCGGTCACCGTGTGTGAGGACGACCCGTTCCCCACGCGCCTGATGCAGGCCGGGGCGGCCGGTTACCTGACCAAGGGGGCAGGGCTGGACGAAATGGTCCAGGCTATCCGCCTGGCCTTTGCCGGCCAGCGCTACATCAGCCCGCAGATCGCCCAGCAGCTGGCGCTCAAGTCATTCCAGCCCCAGGGCTCGCCGTTCGATGCCTTGTCGGAGCGGGAGATCCAGATCGCGTTGATGATCGTGGGCTGCCAGAAAGTGCAGATCATCTCCGACAAGTTGTGCCTGTCGCCCAAGACCGTCAATACTTACCGTTATCGGATCTTCGAAAAACTCTCGGTCACCAGCGACGTCGAACTGACCTTGCTGGCCGTTCGCCACGGTATGGTTGACGCAAGTCTGTAAGGCCCCATGTCTCAAATCTTCGATGCCAGCGCATTCCTGGCGACCTGCAGCGGTCGCCCAGGCGTCTACCGAATGTTCGACGCCGAGGCGCGGCTGCTCTACGTGGGCAAAGCCAAGAACCTCAAGAAACGCCTGGCCAGTTATTTTCGCAAGACGGGTCTTGCGCCCAAGACGGCAGCCCTGGTGGGGCGCATCGCACAGGTCGAGACCACCATCACCGCCAACGAGACCGAGGCGTTGCTGCTGGAGCAGACGCTGATCAAAGAATGGCGTCCGCCCTATAACATCCTGCTGCGCGACGACAAATCCTACCCCTATGTCTTTCTTTCCGACGGTGAATTCCCACGGCTGGGCATTCATCGTGGCGCCAAGAAGGCCAAGGGGCGTTACTTCGGTCCGTACCCTAGCGCTGGCGCCATTCGCGAGAGCCTGAGCCTGCTGCAAAAAGCCTTCTCGGTGCGCCAGTGTGAGGACAGCTATTACGCCAACCGCACCCGGCCATGCCTGCAATACCAGATCAAGCGCTGCAAAGGCCCGTGCGTCGGCCTGGTGACGCCAGAGGAGTACGCTGAGGATGTGCGCCATTCGATGATGTTCCTCGAAGGCCGCAGCCAGCAATTGGGCAATGAACTCAATGCCGAGATGGAAAAGGCCGCCATGGCCCTGAACTTCGAGAAGGCGGCAGAGTTGCGCGACCAGATCGCCTTGCTGCGCCGAGTGCAGGACCAACAGTACATGGAAGGTGGCTCGGGGGATGTCGACGTCGTGGCTGCCTTCGTCAACCCGGGTGGCGCCTGCGTGCACCTGATCAGCGTGCGGGGCGGGCGGGTACTGGGCAGCAAGAACTTCTTTCCCCAGGTGGGCATCGAGGAGGAGGTGGCCGAGGTCATGGCCGCGTTCTTGTCCCAGTACTACCTGGGCAATGCCGAGCGCGAACTGCCGGGCGAATTGATCGTCAACGTGACCCACGAAGACTTTGCCGCCATCAGCGAGGCGGTGCAGACCCTGCGTGGCCGGGAACTGGCCATCAGCCATAGAGTGCGTGGCACGCGGGCACGCTGGCAGCAGTTGGCGGTCACCAATGCCGAACAGGCCCTCAATGCCCGCCTGGCCAACCGCCAGCATATGGCCGCGCGTTTCGAGGCCCTGGCCCAGGTGCTGGGCCTCGATGAAGTGCCCCAGCGCCTGGAATGCTACGACATCAGCCATTCCAGCGGTGAAGCCACCGTGGCCAGTTGCGTGGTGTTCGGCCCGGAAGGGCCGCTCAAGTCCGACTATCGACGTTTCAACATCGAAGGCGTGACCGCCGGCGACGACTACGCCGCCATGCACCAGGCCCTGACGCGCCGCTTCGGTCGCATCAAGGACGGCGAGGGCAAGCTGCCCGACGTGCTCCTGGTGGACGGCGGCAAGGGACAGTTGAACATGGCCCGCGAGGTCATGCAGGAACTTGCCCTGACCGACCTGACCTTGCTCGGCGTGGCCAAGGGTGTGACCCGCAAGGCTGGTTTCGAAACCTTGTACCTCAACGACGTGGCCCACGAGTTCACCCTCAAGGGGGATTCACCGGCCTTGCACCTGATCCAACAGATCCGCGACGAAGCCCACCGTTTTGCCATCACCGGCCACCGTGCCCGGCGCGGCAAGGCCCGGCGCACCTCGAGCCTGGAGGACGTGGCCGGGGTCGGGCCCAAGCGCCGTCGTGACCTGCTGAAACATTTCGGCGGCCTGCAGGAGCTCAACCGCGCCAGCATCGATGAAATCGCCAAGGCCCCAGGTATCAGTAAAAAGCTTGCCGAGTCGATTTATGCCAGCCTGCATAGCGAGTAGAATGCCACCCTCAACCCGCAGCCAGTCGTACCGATGAATATTCCAAACCTGCTCACCGTTCTACGCGTCCTGCTCATCCCGATCTTCATCCTGCTGTTCTATGTGCCCTATCACTGGAGCTACATTGCCGCCAGCACGGTGTTCGCCATTGCCGCCGCCACTGACTGGCTGGACGGCTACCTGGCCCGTCGCCTGCAGCAGAGCACGCCATTCGGTGCCTTCCTGGACCCGGTGGCGGACAAGCTGATGGTTGCGGTCGCCTTGGTGTTGCTGGTGCAGGTGCATGCCAATTTCTGGCTGACGTTGCCGGCTGCGGTGATCATCGGTCGCGAGATCGTGGTTTCGGCGCTGCGTGAATGGATGGCGGAACTGGGGGCGAGGGCGCATGTGGCCGTGTCCAACCTCGGCAAGTGGAAAACCGCCGCGCAGATGCTGGCGCTGGTCATTCTGCTGGCCAATCCACCGGTGTTGACCTTCTGGGTGGTGCTCGGCTACGCCTTGCTGCTGGTCGCCGCTGGCCTGACGCTGCTGTCGATGGTCCACTACCTGGTCGCTGCCTGGCCACACCTGCGCGAAGGCTCGGAGCAGAAGTAAAAGTTTTTTTGAATCAAAGGGTTGACGTTGTTTTGCAGATCGCTACAATGGCACCCATCACGACGCGGGAATAGCTCAGTTGGTAGAGCACGACCTTGCCAAGGTCGGGGTCGCGAGTTCGAGTCTCGTTTCCCGCTCCAAATTCAGCGTTCATGGGGTGTCAACCGATATCCCGGAACGCTTCCAGAAAAGGCCAAAGATTTTATCTTTGGCCTTTTTTGTTTTCCCGTTTCCAATACGCCACGCCATTCAGAGAGCTCAAGCATCGTTACTTGAACGCCTGCGATCTCAAGGACGTGACCGCGATTCGCGACTGTTTCGCTCAAGGCCCGGTGCTGATCGACTACGGCCCGCTGGGCGTGTTCAACGACCGCGAACCGTTCCTGGCGCTATACCGCGAACTGGCCTGTGTGCCCCGGGTGATCATCTGCACCACGCCGCCAACCCGCAGATCGACTACCAAGACCCAGACAATGCCCAGGCGCGCTGGGCCTTGCACTACCAGAACCGCGACGCTGAAACCGGCGTAACCCGCCAGCTCGGTGGCTTCTACCAGGACTGCTACCGGCGAGAGGCGGGTCAGTGGCGCATCGTCGAAACGGTATTTCGCGGGCACTTCGAAGTGGTGCGGCCAAAGCCCGGACCGATCAGTCCCTGGCCTTGAACACGCCGGCTTCGCGGCCCATCTGGTTCGAAGCCGGAGGCAGGGAGGTCACTTTGATCGCCCGCGCCGGCACGGCGAACTTGGCCCCGATGCTTGCGAACTGCTCGAGCAGCTGGAAGTTGATCGCCTGCTGGATGTCCATGTACAGGTTGTAGCCGGGGTCGAGCACGATGTAGACGCATTCGAACTCCAACGACTCCTTGCCGAAACCGCGCAGGTGCGCGCGGTCGAAGCGTACCTGCTGCTGGGACTTGATCACCTGGGCGACGATGCCCGGCGCCTTTTTCACCGCCTCGGTGGGCGTGTCGTAGGACAGGCCGAATTCAAAGACGATGCGCCGTTCCTGCAGGCGTTTGTAGTTCTGGATGGTGCTGCTGATCATGCCGGCGTTGGCCATGACGATCTGCTCGCCGCCCAGGCTGCGGATGCGCGTGGTCTTCAGACCAATGTGCTCGACCGTGCCGGCCAGTGGGCCGATGACGATGAAATCGCCCACCTCGAATGGCTTGTCCACGGCGATGGAGAGGGAAGCGAACAGGTCGCCGAGGATGTTCTGCACTGCCAGCGCCACGGCGATCCCGCCCACGCCGAGGCTGGCGACGAAGGCGGTGATGTTCACCCCCAGGTTCGACAGCATCGACAGCAACACCATCGACCACAGTAGCACCCGCGCGCCCCAGGCCGACAGGGTGGCCAGGGCGCTGCCTTGGTAGAAGCCCTCGGCGCTGTGCCGCGCGAAATAGCGGGCAAGGCCCAGGGCGATGGCGCGGTTGGCCCACAGGCCGATCTGCAGGGCGGCGACCACGAACCACAGGCTGCCGACCCGGTCCAGCCAGCGCTCGGGCAGGTCCAGCACGCCCAGGCCCACCAGCAGCGCGGCGAGCAGCAACAGCACGTTGCTGGTGCCATCGAGGACTTTGGCCAGGACTTGAGCGAAATGCCCATCGTGGGAGGACCAATGCTGGACCCGGCGCTTGACGAAGCTGATCGCCCAGCGAGCGATCAGGAAGGTGAGGATGCTGACCGCCAGGGCCAGCATCAGGTTGAGTACAGAGATGCCAAAGAGCGTCGTGGTCGTCAGCGATTCGAGGAATCGTTCGTTCATCGTCGGTTGCCCTCCAAGGCAGTGTTGAACACGTGCTCGTTAGAAGGGCATTGGCATCGGGGGTTGGACCGCATGTGTGCGGCCCTCGACGAACGGTGCGCGCGTGACTGCCGCGCTTCAGGCCTGGCGCTTGGGCGCAAAGCGCAGGATGGCGCAGGCGACGAGCGCCGACACCAGCGAGCCGAGCAGGATGCCGATCTTGGCCTCGTCGATCCGCTCGGGCTGCCCTGGGAAAGCCAGCTCGCCGATGAACAGGCTCATGGTAAAGCCGATGCCGCACAGCATCGCCACCCCGTAGATCTGCAGCCAGCTGGCGCCGCGCGGCTTGGCCGCAAGGCCGGTCCTGACCGCCAGCCAGACGCCTGCGAACACGCCCAGCTGTTTGCCCAGCAGCAGGCCCAAGGCAATGGCCAGTGGCAGCGGGGCGAGCACATCGCTCACGCTCAAGTGGCTGAAGGAAACCCCCGCATTGGCAAAGCCAAAGGCCGGCACGATCAAGAACCCGACCCAAGGCGCCAGGGCGTGCTCAAGCTTGAGCAGCGGGCTGGCTTTGCCGACCCCGGCGCTGTAGGGAATCAGCAGCGCGCCGACCACGCCAGCGATGGTGGCGTGCACACCCGACAGCAAGGTGACGTACCACAGCGCCGCGACACCCAGCAGGTACGGCCACAGCGACACCACGCGCAGACGGTTGAACGCCAGCAGCACGAGGATGATCCCGCCTGCTGCAGCCAGGGCCAGCAGATTGATCGACGAGGTGTAGAACAGCGCGATGATCGCCACGGCGCCCATGTCATCGATGATCGCCACCGAGACCAGCATCACCTTCAGCGACAGCGGTGCGTGCCGACCCAGCAGCGCCAGGGCGCCGACGGCGAAGGCGATATCCGTGGCCGCGGGGATGGCCCAGCCGCTGGCAAGGCCCGGCTCGCTGCGCGAGATCGCCAGGAAGATCAGCGCCGGGACGGCCATGCCCATCAAGGCCGGCAACGCTGGCAGGCGGCGTTGCTCCCAGGTGGCCAGACGGCCATCGACCAGCTCTCGCTTGATTTCCAGCCCCACCAGCAGGAAGAACACCGCCATCAACCCGTCGTTGATCCACAGGTGAACGGTCATCGGGCCGAGCTTGTCGCTGAGCGTGGGCCCCACGGGCAAGTGCAACAGGTGTTGGTAAGTGCTGGCCCAAGGGCTGTTGGCCAGGACGATGGCCAGGGCAGCGGTGATCATCAGCAGCACGCCGCCAGTGGCCTCGCTGGTCAGCAGGCGGTGCAGCAGCGACGGCCGCGCAAGGGTGGGTACAGGTGCATTCATACGGGAGTCCTCGTTCATGACGTCACCTTCGCGAGGGCAGCGGCGCGTCGGAATGCGGACACAGCAAAACGATGGCCCCGGACGTTCCGGGCCACTGCAGCAAAGGATGGGAAGAAGGGAAGGGGATGGCGCTCGGAAAGCCCGGCAGAGACATGGCGGAGCGGGAGACGCCAAAAAGGTGTGCAGGCTGCATGCAACATGAAAATAGCTCTCGGAAAACAAATGAATGTTCTCCGTATTCGGGAAGGCTCCCGGGCGCACGCAGCACACGCCAGGCGACAATTCTACGAGGATGATTCGCTATTTTCTGTAGGAATTTACTTCGAAATGTTGCCGCGGTTGTGTTGTGTTTTGCTCAAACCCGGACCGCGTGCTGCGTCAATGTGCAGGTCACGTCGCTGTCATGCCCCCTTGGTAAGGTCCAGGCGCCCATGCGTCCAAACAACAAGAAGGTGACCCTAAGGTGTTTTCCGGCACGCCCCGCAAACAGATCATCCTCCGCTCCCGAGGCCTGCGCAGCGACGCTTTCGGTGCGTTGTTCTCGCGGATGTTCGACAACCTCTATGCCGACTCGCTGGCGCTGTCGGACGACATCGTCATCAGTGGCGTCTATGGGCGGCACGAGGGCGTCAGCTTTCGCCGCATGCACTACCGGGGCGATTGCTCCATCACCTTTGGCGCCCCGCAGGATGAGATCACCTTCGTGCTGCCCAGCGCCGGGCGGGTCGTCTTCGAGCACGGCGTCGAGACGACCGGCAGGCCCGGAATGGGCCTGGCCATCGACAAGCGGACAATCCGGGCCCTGCATTTTGCCGACGACCATGCCCAGTGCGGCATGTCGATCCGCCGGGGGCTGATCACCGAGCGGCTGGCGAGCCTGTTGGGGCGTCCGGTGTTGCAGCCGATCCGCTTCGAGCCTGTGGTTGACCTGGGCCTGGCGGCGTACCCGGGCATTCGAGCGTTGCTCGAGCTGGCCACAGGGAACGAGTTCGACCCGTTGATCCACGCGGGCGTGCTGATGCCGGTGCGGTTGCAGGAAATGCTGGTCGACGCGGTGCTCGAAGCCTGGCCGCACAACCACAGCGAAGCGCTGCGCCGGCCCTCGCCGCAAATCGCGCCGCGGCACGTGAAGCTGGCCATGGACTACATCCGCGCCAACCCCCACAGCCTGACCAGCGGGGCCGAGCTGGCAGCGCTGGCCAACGTTAGCCTGCGGGCTCTGCAGCAGGGCTTCAAGCGGTTCGTGGGGGCATCGATCGTCGATTATCAACGCCAGGTACGCCTGGAGCGGGCCTATGAAGCCCTGGCACGTGGGGAGTCCGGCTCGGTGTCGGAGGTGGCGTTGCGTCATGGGTTCAGCAACGCCGGACGGTTTTCGCACTACTTCCAACAGGCCTATGGCGTGAGCCCCGCTAAGGTGCTGCGGGGAGTGTAAGCCCCCGCTCTGCAGGGCAGTGGAGGTCAGAACGCGTAGCTGGCCTTCAGGCTCCCGCTCACCCCATGGCTGTCACCGCCCCCCATGGCCGCCACTTCACCGCCCACGCTGAACGCACCCAGGTTGGCCATGAGGTTGACCCCGCCGGTGAACTGGTCGCGATTGTCGAACGCGGCGCGTTGTTCGATATCCAGCCCCAGCAGATGACCTTCGCTGTCCACCTGATGATCCCCAAGCACATGCTCGTAACCCACCGAGAAGCCCGGCACCAGCTGCCAGCCGCTGTCCAGGTGCACCGCCGCCAGGTTGCCCTGAAGGTTGGCCACGGCGCTGCGTCGGGTCTGCCCGATGCCATCGACGTCCAGGGCCAGCTCGCTGCCTTTTTCAGTGAACCCCGACAGGTCCACATGACTGACCCTCACGCCCAGGCTCGGTTCCAGCACCAGCGCGCCGCTGTTCAGGCGATAGCCCAAGGCAACGCTCGCCCCCGCCAGGCTGCCGTGACTGTCGCCCTTGGCCCGGCCCAGGCCGCCGCCCAGGTCGCGCTTGCTTTGATAGTCGAACCAGCCGGCGCTGGCCTTGGCATCGATGAACAGCCCTCGCTCCAGGCTGCCGGGAGCGAAGCGGGCACCTGCACTGAGGAAGGTCAGGTCGGTGTCTGCCTCACCGCCAGCGCCGCCGACGTTGCCGTTGCTGTAGCCGAAGCCGGCATAGGCACTGAGCTGCTCGGAAACGCGCTGGGTCACGCCGATCATCAGGCCCTGGCTGTGCTCGTTGCTGCTTTGTGCATGGGACGAGCCGTCGGTACCCACATAGCCGGCCAGCGCCGTGCTCCACAGGCGCGACTGACCAGGCTTGAGGTCCGCGCCATGGGTGAAGGGCGCCGCTGCCTGGTCGATCATCGCGCCCTGGCGCAGCAGGTAGCTGGCCGCATCCGCATGCACCTGGCCCCCGACAGTGGATTCCACGCCCCCCAAAGTGCCGGCATCGATGGCCGATTGCAGGTAGTAGTTGTAGGCGCTGTAAGTGCCAGAGAGCGGGCTGTCCTGCAGGTCCTGCAACAGACGTGCGCCGGCGGCAGCGTTGCCTTGCAGGCTGGCCTGGCCGGGCAGGCTGTTATAGCGGACCATCTTGCCGCGCAGCACGTAGATCGTTTCCTGGGACAGGCCCAGGCCCTGTTTGAGGTAGTTGTCCATGGTGCCGTAGCGCGCCTTGACCTCATCGAGCCCTGCCTGCAGGTAGCTGGCGTCCACGCCGATCATCGGCCCGTAGATGGCCGCCAGGTTCGGCGGTAGCGCTGCCAGCGTCGCCGCGATGCGGTCGGCGGTGTAGTCGTTGGTGGCCAGGTAGTTGGCCATGAGGGTGGCGTCGTCCACCCCGGCGATGCTTTGCAGTACCACGGCGGTCCAGCCGGTGCGGTCCTTGCCGGCGGTGCAATGGAACAATGTCGCGCCTTCGGCGCCGGCCAGTTCGTTGAACAGCACGGTGTACTGGCTGCGCATGCCCGCGTCATAGACGAATGCGCGGTTGGTCTCCTTCATCATGGCAATCGCCTCGTCGGCGTTGTGGAAGGTGATGTTGGTGATGTCCACCCCCGAGGTGGTCGCACCGATGATGTCGATGTTCTGGTAGCGCACGCCGGGCGGCAGGCGGTCAGGCGTGGCGGCGATCTCGTTGGGGGTGCGCAGGTCGAACACCTTGCCGATGTTCAGTCTGGTGAGGGTGGCCATGTCCGCACTGGTCGGTGTCACGGCGTTGGTGCGGTAGAACACGCCGGCGCGCAGGGTCCCATTGTGGGCGGTGCTGTACGCGGTGGTGGTGCCGGCAATGTCGCGGAAGTTGTCCATGCCCACCAGGCGCGGAGTGTTGAGCGGTTCGGCAGCGTGAGCGGCGCCAATGGCGAGGGTGAGCAGGGACAGGGAACACAGGACGCGTGAATACACGGATCTAGCCTCGTTGTTGTGTAGGGGCTAGCCACTATTAGCGCGTTCGTTGGGCCGCGATATTGCCCAGGCCCCTGGCAACGACGATGAGTGCGCGATCGGTCTGCGCGGTGCGCGATCTGTCTATCCACCTCCTGTTCTTGCAGGGTTTTCGAGGCCCATTCGCGTGTAAATCGACACCCACCTGGTCCCCGGTGAATCTTGTGCGAGCGGGTTAACCGAACTGCCGTGAACGGCACGGCCGGTGCCTTGCGCGGGCGAGGCTGCCAGGCAGCCTCAGGGTGGGTTTACACGCAGGCGTAGACCACCAGTTCCACCAGCATTTCCTCCCGCGCCAAACCGGCCACCACCACGGCTGCACGGTTGGGGTAGGGCGCCTGGAAATAATCGGTGTACAGGCTGTTGACCGTGGCCAGGTAACTGCGGTCGGTGACGTAGATCAGCACTTGGGTCACGGCGTCCAGCGAGCTGCCGGCCGCCTCCAGGGTGTGCCGCAGATTATCCAGGGTCTGGCGGGTCTGGGCCTCGATGCCGCCAGAGACGACCTGGCCGTGGGCGTCGATGGGAATCTGTGCGGTGTACAGAGTGCCATTGCCGACGACCGCCCATTCCAATGGGGCCTTGGAGGCGAACAGGTTGGTCTTGATCGCATGTTTCATGAAGGAAATTCCTGAGTGTCCGGTAAGGGTCAGTCGGCATCGCTGCCGCCGCCCGCGCCATGACGGCGGGAGGCTTCGGTGCTTTCGACGAGGATGTGATCGGCCATCTGCTTGAGTCTGCGCCAGGTGTGTTCGCTGACCGTGAACCCTTGGTTGAGCAGGCTGTGGGTCGCGGCGACCGGAGCGATGGCCCGGGCAGGCCGACTGAACAACACCGTGATGCTCTGCTCGATCGCATCCCCGGCGCCGGGCGGGGCGTCGCTGTGCAGTTGAGGATGGTTGGCGTCTGCGGCGAAGCTGGCCACATGGCGCTGGCGGGCATCGTCCCAGCGGGCCTGCACCTGCAGCCCCAGCTCGGCTGCCCGGCTCAGGTAGCCCAGCAACAGCAGACGGTTGTGGCAGTGGTGAATACGCAGCACCGCCTGACCGCTGCGCAGGGCCTTGCCCAGCGCCAATTCCACCACGGTCGCGGCGCAACGCAGCACGCTCTGTCCCTTGGCGTCGATCACCAGCAGGGCGCTGTCTTCGTAGCACAGGGTGAACGGCTGCTCGGCTTCGCTTTGCAGGTAGTCCAGGGCTTTTTCCAGCGTGCCGATGCCGTCCAGCCCCTGCAGGTGCAACCAGCCGACCAGGTCGGCGGCGTCCTCGCAGTCGCCAGCGGCAAAGCCCATGCCTTCGAAGGCCTTGCGGCACATCACCTGGATTTCGTTGAGCGATACGCGCATGGTCACAGCCCCTCCTGCGGCATCACCGCGAAGTTCCAGTCGTCATCGAACGGCTGGCCGATGTCGCTGACCAGCGGCGCGCCCTGGAACAGCGTGATGCGTACCCAGCGACTGGACTTTGGGTCGAACTTGCCCGCGCCGAAGAACGCCAGTTTGCAGCGCAGCAGGTGGATCGGCAGCATGTCCTGGGCCAGCAGGTTGGCGCGGATTTCGCCATAGCTGGTATGCGCCATGCCTTGCAGGCGGCGCACCGTGCCCTTGAACGCCGGTTGGGCGATGAGGAAATGCGCGGTCAGTGCCTGGGGCTGCTCGCGCAGGTGCTCGACTAACGCCCCATGACAGCGCTGGATGTTGCGGGCGATGCCCAGTTGCATCTCTTTTTCGGCGCCCGGCTCCTCGGCGCGCATGCCCAGGCGCGGCTCTTCTTTTTCGGCCGAGCGGTACCAGAAGAAGTGCTCGGCTTCGACATTGCCGAAGTCGTAGGCCAGGGCCCAGGCGTACTGCCGCTCGATGAGTTCACGCAACTGCGCAAGGGGCATCTGGGCATCCAGGCGCAGGCCTTCGACCACACCCATCTGCTCGGCCAGCGGCGTGACCTGCTCGGGGTACAGCTCCAGCAACAGGCTCACCAGCAGTTCCTGGCAACCTAGCCCGGCATGGGCTTCGCTCCAGGCCAGCAGGCGCGGCCAGAGATCGTCGCTTGCCGGCTGGCCACCGAGCCAGTCGGCCAACGCCGACAGCTCGGCGAGGGTGCGCAGGTTTTGCTCGTGCTGGCGCACATCTTCGGTCCGGGTCTGGCTCAGGTGCAGGTGGGCGCGGCTGAGCAACCGGTGAAGGCGGGCCAGATGCGCAGGTTCGGCCGATCGTGCCAGTACCTGCGCCAGGGCGGTTTCCCGCGTGCTGATCCAGCGCTCCACGAGCTGCGGGTGATTGATCAAAAAAGGCGCCATGCCCAGGCCCGTGGCATTGCCTACGCCCAGGTAGCGTTGCAGTGCCGGGGCCAGCTGTACCGCCCGTTGTGGGTTGAGCGCACGGGCCATGTGCTCGATCTGCTCGATGCTGAAATGGCGCAGCAGGTACACCGTGAACATCTGCGCGCTGAACGGCTGGTTGAAGTCCGGGTTACTTTGTAGGCAACCGAAGTCGGCGATGCCGAACTTACCGTTGCCGTACACGGCGGTGGTGCGGTAGAGGTAGCCCACCTCGGCCAGCTGACGCGGGTCCGGTTGCTGACCTTCGGCCAGCGCCACCAGGAACCGGTCGAAGTTGCGCAGGCTGCGGTTGGCCCGGGACAGCACCAGCACACGGGCATCGAAGCGCCCGGCCTCTTGCAGCGGCACGTTGCGCGCAAGGTCGGCCAGTTGCGCGGCGTCGACATCCCCGGCCACCAGCACGAAGGTCACGTCCCACTGGTCGGCGATCACCCGGTCGCTGCGCTTTTCCGGCGGCAGGTAGGCCGAGAAGATCACGCAGTGGTAATGGGCACTCGGCGTGTCGATGCGGTAGATCACAGTGCCGAAACCTTCGCCATCGAGGTCGAAGCGGCTGCGCTGGATCTGCCAGCGCTGGTTCATCATCCGCCGCATGCTGCTGCGCACGAAGCTCAGCGGGCTTTGGAAGTGGCTGCCCAGCCGGGCCAGGTCCATGACCTGGTCGGCAGGGCGCAGCGTGGGGGTGGCAAGCACGGAATTGGACATTGTTGTCGTACCTGGATGCATCATGTTCAGACGCCTTGTTCGCGGGCCATGTGCCGGGCGATGCGCACCGCATCCCACAACGCTGGCAGGATCACCAGCGACACCGGCACCGCGGTGATGACAATGAAGGACTGCAGGGCGGTCACGCCGCCTGCGCCGATGGTGATCAGCACCACCGCCGCCAGGCCCATGCCGATGGCCCAGAAGCCGCACAGCCATTTCTTCGGTTTATCGTTGCTGGACATCGCCAGCGCCACGGTGAAGGCCATGGCATCGCCGTTGGTGGCCACCGAGATGAAGCTCAGGAACAGGAACAGCGCGCTGATCAGGCCGCCCAGCGGCAGGTTCTGCGTCACGCCCAGCAGCAGGTCCTCGGGTTGGGCGCCATGAGCGGTGACAATGCCTGGGGTCTGCAACTCAAGGCCAATGCCGGTCCCGCCGACCACGGTGAACCAGAACATGGTCACCAACGGTGCGATGATCGACAGGGTCATGATGATCTCGCGGATGGTGCGGCCCCGCGAGATCCGCGCGACGTACAGCGCCACCATCGGCGCATAGCCGATGAACCAGCCCCAGTAGAACACCGTCCACCAGTCCAGCCACTTGGGATCGGCGCGGAACATCGTCATCGGGATGAAGTGCTCCACGTGCAGGGCGAAGGCCTGCGGGAAGCCGCCGAGGATGAACAGCGTCGGCCCGAACACCACCATGAACACGGCCAGGCCAATCATCAGCCAGACGTTGATCTCGCTGACGAAGCGGATGCCCTTGAGCCCTACCAGGCAGGAGACGGTGTACATCGCCGTGACCAGCACGATGGTGATCGATTGGGTGACGATGCCGTTGGGCACACCCCACACCGCATGCAAGGCGCTGCTGATCTGCAAGCCCAGGAAACCGATCGGGCCGATGGTGCCGGCGACCACCGCGATGATCGAGGTGGCGTCGGCCAGGGTGCCGATCGGGCCTTTGAGCGCGCGTTCGCCGAACAGCGGGTAGAGCAGGGTGCGCGGAGCCAGCGGCAAGCCTTTGTCGTAGTGCAGGTGCATCAGCACGATCGCCAGCAAGCTGCCGAGCACCGCCCAGGCCAGGAAACCCCAGTGCACGAAGGACTGCGCCAGGGCCGCGGTGGCCGCCGCTTCGCTGTGCGGTTGCATGCCCGCGAACAGCGGTGGCGGGCTGGCAAAGTGCATCAGCGGCTCGGCGGCGGCCCAGAAGGCGCCGCCGCCGGCGAGCAGGGCGCACATGATCACGGCGATCCAGTTGAAGGTGCTGATGTCCGGGCGTTGGGTCACGCCGCCCAGGCGTACCCGTCCGCACTTGGAAAAGCCAATGGCCAGACTGACCACGAAGGTCGCCAGCATCAGCACCTGCCAGTACAGGCCAAAGGCCTTGGTCGACCAGGCGAAGAGGGTGTTGACCAAGGCCGACACCGCATCGATGTCGATCAATGCCGCCAACAGGAATGCGCCGAGAAAGCCGCCGCTGATCAGAAACAGCGGCCAGTCGATGTCCCGCGACAGCGGCAGGCGCAGGGTCTGGTCGTCAGCCGGCAGGGTGGTTGGGTTTTTCATTTAGCCTCCGGAACCTGTGATTGTTGTTTTTGTAAGGCTGTCCGTGCGAGGGGCTCAGGCCTGCGCCGTGGTGGCGGTTTCCAGCAGGCGCAACCAGTTCAGCCCCATGATCTTGCGCACGTCTTCTTCGGCAAAGCCACGGGCGCGCAGGCCCTGGGCGATGTTGGGGAAGTCGCGGCTGTCGCGGAACCATTGCAACGGCGCTGGCCAGTTGGCGTTGTCCTTGGAGCCTTCGCCGTAGTCTTTCTCCTTGCTCCAGCGGCCGTTGCGCATCCATTCGAGCACCGACAGCGGCTGTCCCTGGCACAGGTCGGTGCCGATGCCGATGTGCTCGACGCCCATCAGGTCGGCGGTACGCGCGACCATGTCGCAGAAGCTCTCCAGGGAGCACTCCGAAGCGCCCTTGAGGTGGAACGGGTAGGTGCTAAAGCCCAGCAGCCCGCCGGACTCGGCGATTGCGCGCAGCACCGCGTCGGACTTGTTGCGCTTGGCGGCGTGAAAGCTCGATGGGTTGGCGTGGGAGATGATCACTGGCCGGGTCGACAGCTCGATGGCCTCCAGCGTGCTGCGTTCGGCGCTGTGGGACATGTCGATCAGCATGCCGACGCGGTTCATCTCGGCGATAACTTGGCGCCCGAAGCGGCTGATGCCGTTGTCTTCGCGCTCGTAGCAACCGCTGGCCAGCAGGCTCTGGTTGTTGTAGGTCAGCTGCATGACGAACACCCCGAGCTGGCGGAAGACTTCCACCAGGGCGATGTCGTCCTCGATCGGCGAGCAGTTCTGGAAGCCGAAGAAGATCCCCACGCGGCCCTCTTCATGGGCCAGGCGAATGTCGCTGGCCGAGCGTACCGGGCGGATCAGTTCGGGCCAGGTCTCGAAGCGGCGGTTCCACTCGCCCAGGCGCGACAGGGTTTCGCGAGCGTTCTCGTGGTAGGCGATGGTGGCGTGCACCGCGCTCAGGCCACCGGCCTGCATTTGCTGGAATATTTCCGGGCTCCAGTTGGAGTACTGCAGGCCGTCGATCATCAAGAGGTCGTGCATGGCGCGTATTCCTTCAGGGCCGCAGGTAGGTGGTCTTGACCACGGTGTAGAAGTCGCGGGCGTACTGGCCCTGTTCGCGTGGGCCGAAGCTCGACGCTTTGCGACCGCCGAACGGCACGTGGTAGTCGGTGCCGGCGGTGGGCAGGTTGACCATCACGCAGCCGGTCTGGGCGCGGCGCTTGAACTCACTGGCGTGGCGCAGGGACTGGGTGATGATGCCGGCGGTAAGGCCGTATTGGGTGTCGTTGAGCGTGGCTAGGGCTTCTTCGAAGTCGCGCACACGGATCACGCAGGCGATGGGGCCAAAGACCTCTTCGCGGTTGATGCGCATGTCGTTGCGGCTGTCGATGAACAGTGCCGGGCGCATGTAATAGCCGTCGGTGTCCAGCTGCAGGCGTTCGCCGCCTTCGATCAAGGTGGCGCCTTCGGCCTGGGCCAGCTGCAGGTACTCCAGGTTCTGCTCCAGCTGGCGCGCATCGGCGACCGGGCCGATCTGCACCCCGGCTTGCAGGGCATGGCCGACCTTGAGCTGGCGCATGCGCAGGCGCAGGGCCTCGACGAAGCGGTCGTGGATTGCCTCGCAGACGATCAAGCGCGAAGACGCCGTGCACTTCTGCCCGGTGCCGAAGAACGCCCCGTTGAGCGCGCATTCCACCGCCAGGTCCAGGTCGGCGTCGTCCATCACCACCAGAGCGTTCTTGCTGCCCATCTCCAGTTGGCAGCGCACCAGGTTGCCGGCGGTGGCGACGGCGACGCGGCGGCCGGTTTCCAGGGATCCGGTGAAGGTCAGGGCGTCGATGTCGGCCGAGTTGACCAGGGTTTCGCCAACGTTGGCGCCGCTGCCCATGACCAGGTTGAAGGTGCCGGCGGGCAGGCCTTGGCGGCTGATGATCTCGGTCAAGGCCCAGGCGCTGGCCGGCACCAGATTGGCCGGTTTGAACACCACGGCATTGCCGAAGGCCAGGGCCGGGGCGATCTTCCAGGCCGCCGTGGCCATGGGGAAGTTCCACGGGGTGATGATGCCTACCACGCCCACCGGCTCGCGGTGCACTTCGATGTCGATCCCCGGACGCACGGAGGCGGCGGTCTCGCCCATCTGGCGCAGCACTTCGGCGGCGTAGTAGTGGAAGAACTGGCCGCTGCGGTTGACCTCGCCGATGCCTTCGGCCAGGGGCTTGCCTTCTTCACGCGAGAGCAGCTCGCCGAGTTCTTCCTTGCGGGCGATCAGCTCGTCGCCGATGGCCATCAGCACCTGCTGGCGGGCCTCAAGGCCCGAGGCGGCCCACAGGGGTTGCGCGGCGCGGGCGGCCTGGATGGCCTGGCGGGCCTGTTCGGCGCTGGCCTGGTGGTACTCGCCGATCAGGTCGCGAGTATCCGAGGGGCTGTGATTCGCCAGGGTGGCCTGGCCTTCGCACCACTGGCCATCGATGTAGTTCTTGTACGTCATGGATGAAAGCCTCCGTTTGCCTGGCTCTCATCTTGCGAGCAATATGCAGCAAATAAAAATTAATAAAAAAAATGCTTTGATAAGGATCGCTAACCATGCTGCCCGAACTGAAGATTGCCCAACTGCGCTATTTCGTGCTGGTCGCCGAACTCAAGAGCTTCCACGCCGCCGCACGTCAGGCGTTTCGCACCCAGCCGGCCATTTCCCTGGCGGTGCGGGAGCTGGAGCAGAAACTGGGTCAGGCACTGGTCGAGAAGGGCGGGGGCCGCGTGGAGCTCACGCCGTTCGGCGAGCATTGCCTGCCGCTGTTTCGCGGCTTGATCGAACACCACGACCGCATCGCCCGCGAGGCAACCTTGCTGGCCCGGCACGAGATCGGCCAGGTCAGCATCGCCACTGTGCCCTCGGTGGCCAGCCGCTTGCTGCCAGGGCCGTTGGCGCGTTTCGTGGCCGAGCACCCGAACGTGCAAGTCAGCATCCAGGACGGCACGGCCGAAAGTGTTCAGCAACTGTTGACCAAGGGGCAGGTGGACTTCGGGATCAGCAGCCTGTGGATGGAGGACGAGCAGATCGAGTTCACGCCGATCGCCCATGACCAGGTGGGCGTGGTGTGCCGGGCCGATCATCCGCTGGTGCAGGTGGGCGAGGCCTTGCATTGGTCGCAGCTGCAGGGCCTGCCGATGATCGGCAACGGCACCTCCCGGCTACTGGAAGGCACGGATGCGGCGTGTTTGCTGGAGCACAGCCGGTTGTTCGTCTCCAACATGATTTCGTTGATCGCGATGCTGGAAGAAGGGGTAGGGATCAGCACCTTGCCGTACCTGGCGTTTCCGCTTGAAAACGAAAAGCTCGCCTTCCTGCCCTTGGCCGCGCCCAAGGTGGAGCGCCAGATCGGCATGCTCACCCGCAAAGGGCGCAGCCTGTCGCCAGCGGCGGGGGCGTTGATGGCGTTCTTGCAGGCGCAATTGCCGAGCGCTGAATGAAGGCCCACAGGTACCACGTCGCGCTTGGACCTGTGGGGCAAAACCTACGATGGGCTGCAACACCGCCACACCTTCAGCGAGAGGTCTCGACGCGCAGCACCTCGGTGTAGATGGCATCGACCGTCTGGCCAACCTTGAGGTTCTTCATGCGCGCTTGAAGATCGGGGTTCTCGACCTTGACCACCTGCACTTTGCCTTCAGGCGGCAGCAGGGTCACTTCGTGGTTCTTCAGGTCGATCTTGCTGATCTTGGAGGTGATCTTGACCTGGCGGAACGCCTCGCCGCCGGGGTTGGGGTTGTCCTTGGTGGCGCGGATGGTGCCGGACTCCTCGCTCATCTTCGGCGCGCCACCGACCTCGGTATTGAGTTCGTAGGCGACCGCCCGGGTCACGTAGATGTCCACGTTGTCCCCCACCTTGAGGTTGGGCAAGGCCTTGGCTTTCTCGGTGAGCTGGAAGGTCACAGGTTTCTTGTTGGGGCCTTCGACGGTGACCTGGTAGTTCGGCGCATCCACCGCCAGTACATGGGTGGAGACGTGGCTTTCCAGGGCTTCGCTGCCCAGCGGTAGCGGGGCCGCAACGACGGTGAAACTGGCGGCGCAGGTCAGCGAGGCCAGGGCGAGGGAGCGGGTGAATTTCATCGGGCTTCTTTCCATGTAGTCGATTCCGGTTAGGCGTGCGCTGCGCACGCGCCTAGCAAGCATAGCCAGACCCTGGCGATATGCCTGTCACCAGGATGGCCCGTGACGAAGCGCCGCTCGCTGTCACCAAATGAAAAACCCGTGTCGTCGGATGCGAAGCACCTGCCGGGCGCAGCGCTTAGAGTCCAATCAACCTGAACTGACGCACTGCGTCCAGATCGATCGATTGGAGTGAAAGCATGGCCAAAGTCGTACGCTTCTATGAACCTGGCGGTCCCGAGGTATTGCGCTATGAAGATGCCGAGGTCGGCGAACCGGGGCCTGGCCAGGTGCGCTTGCGCCATGTGGCAGTGGGCCTGAACTACGCCGATACGTATTTTCGCAATGGCACCTATCCGATCCCGATGCCCAACGGCATCGGCGTCGAAGCGGCCGGCGTGGTGCAGGCGGTGGGCGAGGGCGTGACCGGCGTGGTGGTGGGCGACCGGGTGACCTACACCGGCTTTCTCAACACCTTGGGCGCCTACTGCACCGAGCGCCTGATCCCGGCCAATGCGCTGATCAAACTGCCGGAAGCCATCGCCTTCGAAACCGCGGCGGCCATGACCATGCGTGGCCTGACCTCGGCCTACCTGATGCGCCGGCTGTACGACTTCAAGCCCGGTGACTCGGTGCTGCTGCACGCCGCCGCCGGTGGCGTCGGCCTGATCGTCTCGCAGTGGGCCAAGCTGTTGGGCGTGAATGTGATCGGCACGGTGTCCACCGAGGCCAAGGCCGAGCTTGCCCGCGCGCACGGTTGCACTCACACCATCAACTACAGCGTCGAGGACGTGGCCAAGCGCGTGCGCGAACTCACCGACGGGGTCGGTGTGAACGTGGTATTCGACAGCGTTGGCCGCAGCACCTTCATGGCCTCGCTCGACTCGCTCAAGCGTCGCGGGCTGATGGTTTGCGTCGGCACCGCCTCCGGCACCATCGAGCCGTTCGACCCGCAGTTGCTGGCGATCAAGGGTTCCCTGCACCTGACCCGTCCGGCGCTGGCCGACTACATCGCCGATCCGGCCGAGAAAGCCGATCTTGCCGGCGAGCTGTTCGACCATGTCAGCAGCGGTCGCATCAAGATCGAGATCAACCAGCACTACGCCTTGCAGGACGCGGTCCAGGCCCATCGTGACCTGGAAGCACGCAAAACCACCGGCTCGTCGATCTTCATCATCTGAAGAGGGCAACACCATGCACGTAGAACAACTGACCTGCGCCATCGGTGCCGAGCTGATCGGGGTCAAGCTGGCGGATGCGATCCACGACGATGTTCTGTTCGAACAGATCCGTGCGCAATTGCTCAAGCACCGCGTGCTGTTCCTGCGCGACCAGGCCATCACCCGCGCCGAGCATGTGGCCTTCGCTCGGCGCTTCGGTGAACTGGAGGATCATCCGGTGGCCGGCAGCGATCCGGACCACCCAGGCCTGGTGCAGATCTACAAGCGCCCCGACCAGCCGGCCGACCGTTACGAAAACGCCTGGCACACCGACGCCACCTGGCGCGAGGCCCCGCCCATGGGCTGTGTGCTGCGCTGCGTGGAGTGTCCGCCGGTGGGGGGCGACACCATGTGGGCGAACATGGTGCTGGCCTACCAGAACCTGCCGGATGAGGTGAAAGCCAAGATCGAAGGCCTGCGCGCACGCCACAGCATCGAGGCGAGCTTCGGTGCCGCCATGCCGCTGGAAAAACGCCTGGCGCTGAAGGCCCAGTACCCCGACGCCGAGCACCCGGTAGTGCGCACCCACCCGGAAACCGGGGAGCAGGTGCTGTTCGTCAACGCCTTCACCACCCATTTCACCAACTACCACACCCCGCAGCGGGTGCGCTTCGGCCAGGACGCCAACCCCGGTGCCGGAGACCTGCTGCGCTATCTGGTCAGTCAGGCCTACTTGCCCGAGTACCAGGTCCGCTGGCGCTGGTCGCCGGGCAGCATCGCCATCTGGGACAACCGCAGCACCCAGCATTACGCGGTCATGGACTACCCGCCCTGTCACCGCAAGATGGAGCGGGCCGGGATCAAAGGCGATCGCACATTCTGAGTCACCCGCCGCCGGTTGGCGGCACCAGGACAATAACAATAGCGAGGACTACTTCATGCAATTCTTCGACGACTCGTTGCACCCGGAAAACATGGAAAAGGTGGTGATCACCGTGGCCCCTTATGGCCCGGAGTGGATGCCCGAGGACTTCCCCGAAGACATCCCGCTGACCATGGACGAGCAGGTGCAAAAGGCAGTCGACTGCTACGAGGCCGGCGCCACCGTGCTGCACCTGCACGTGCGCGAGCTGGACGGCAAGGGCTCCAAGCGCCTGTCCAAGTTCAACGAGCTGATCGCCGGCGTACGTGAAGCGGTACCGGACATGATCATCCAGGTGGGCGGCTCGATTTCCTTTGCCCCGGAGAGCGAGGGCGAGGCGGCCAAGTGGCTGTCAGACGACACCCGGCACATGCTGGCCGAACTGACGCCCAAGCCCGACCAGGTGACGGTGGCGATCAACACCACCCAGATGAACATCATGGAGCTGCTGTACCCCGAGTACCTCGAAGGCACCTCCCTGGCCCACCCGGCCATCCAGGCGGCCTACAGCGAAATGACCGTGCCAGCCGGGCCGGCCTGGGTGCGCGAGCACCTGCGTCGCCTGCAGGCCAGCAACATCCAGCCGCACTTCCAACTGACCGGCATGCACGCCCTGGAAACCCTCGAGCGCATCGTGCGTCGGGGCGACTACATGGGCCCGCTGAATCTGACCTGGATCGGCATCGGCGGCGGTTTCGACGGCCCCAACCCGTTCAACTTCTTCAACTTCATCCACCGCGCGCCGGATGGCTGCACCCTGACCGCCGAATCGCTGCTCAAGAACGTGCTGCCGTTCAACACCATGGCATTGGCCATGGGCCTGCACCCGCGCTGTGGCAACGAAGACACCATCATCGACCAGCACGGCAAGCGCTTCACCTCGGTGCAGCAGATCCAGCAGACCGTGCGCGTGGCCCACGAGCTGGGCCGGGAAATCGCTACCGGCAAAGAGGCCCGCGCCATCTATCGCATTGGCGAGCAGTACAGCAGCATCGAGCAGACACTCAAGGCCAACGGCATGGCGCCCAACCGCCAGCCCGGACGCAAGGGCGTGCCGCAGCGCGCCTGATGGCGCGTGGGCCCTGTAGACGCGGTCTTGCGGCCCGAAAGATTGACGTCGCTGCAACGATGGCTTGGGCTGCTTTGCAGCCCTATCGCGGCGCAAGACCGCGTCTTTAGAGGCGGCCCAGGTTTTTTGGCTTCATCTCATAACAACAAAAACAACATCCACGCCAGATACCCCAAGGAGGCAGCATGGCCGCCTATCTCGCCAGCGCCGCAGACGATGACGCTGACACTTCCCGTGGCATATCCAGGCGCTATGCCTGGGTGGTCTTTGCCTTGACCTTTGGCCTGTTGATCTCCGACTACATGTCGCGACAGGTACTCAATGCGGTCTTTCCTCTGCTCAAGCAAGAATGGGTCCTGAGCGACAGCCAGCTGGGGCTGCTCAGCGGCATTGTCGCGCTGATGGTGGGGCTTCTGACCTTTCCGTTGTCGCTGCTAGCCGACCGCTTCGGCCGGGTCCGCAGCCTGGTGCTGATGGCCGTGCTCTGGAGCCTGGCCACCTTGGGCTGCGCCCTGGCGCAGAACTACCCGCAGATGTTCGTGGCGCGGTTTCTGGTGGGGGTGGGCGAGGCTGCCTACGGCAGCGTCGGCATCGCCGTGGTGGTCGCGGTATTCCCCCGTGACATGCGCGCCACCCTGGCGGGCGCCTTCATGGCTGGTGGCATGTTCGGCTCGGTGTTGGGCATGGCTCTGGGCGGGGTGCTGGCCGAGCATTTCGGCTGGCGTTGGTCGTTCGCCGGCATGGCGTTGTTCGGGTTGCTGCTGGCCCTGATCTATCCGATGGTGGTCAAGGAGGCCAAGGTCGCGCCGCGGCGGCTGGACAAGGCCCTGTGCAAGGCAGCCCGGCCGTTGCGCACCCTGTACAGCAGCCGCTCGGTGATCGCCGCCTATGTCGGCAGCGGCCTGCAGCTGTTCGTCGGCGGCACGGTGATCGTGTGGATGCCCAGCTACCTGAGCCGCTACTACGCCATGGGCACCGACCGGGCCGGGGTGATCGCCGCGATCATCGTGCTGTGCAGCGGTGTGGGCATGATCCTCTGCGCTATGCTCTGCGACCGCCTGGGGCGTGTGCGCCAGGACCGCAAGATCAGCCTGGCCATTGCCTATTGCCTGGGCAGTTGCCTGCTGCTGTCGGTGGCCTTCGCCTTGCCCATGGGCACGGCGCAACTGGTGCTGATCTGCCTGGGGATGATGGTCGCGGCAGGCACCAGCGGGCCGTCCAGTGCGATGGTCGCGAACCTGACTCACTATTCGGTGCACGGCACGGCGTTCGCCACCCTGACCTTGGCCAACAACCTGCTGGGCCTGGCCACCGGACCGTTGATCACCGGGCGCGTATCCGATGTGCTTGGCCTGCACGCGGCGATGCAGTTGGTACCGCTGATGAGCCTTGGCGCTGCGCTGGTGTTCTTCATCGCCAAGCGTCACTACCACCGGGACATGGCCCGTCTGCAGGACAACGAGCCGACCCTGGTCCCTGGAGCGCAGCCATGATGCAGACGGTGACGTTGGATGTGTTCTTTGACTTCATTTGCCCGTGGTGCCTGATTGGCCAGCGCCACCTGGACCAGGCCCTGGCGCGGTTGCGTCGCGAGCAGCCGCAGCGCCAGGTCCGGGTGCACTGGCAGGGTGTGCAGTTGCTGCCTGGCCTTGCTGCTGAAGGGGTGCCGTTCGAGGCGTTCTACCGCGAGCGGCTGGGCAGCGACGAAGCGGTGCGCCAGCGCCAGGCCCAGGTGCGCGACGCGGCGAGCGCGGTGGGTGAGCACATCGAATTTGCCCGGATCCGGCGCATGCCCAATACCGCCAATGCCCATCGTCTGTTGCAGCGCGTGCAGGCGCTGGGCAACCGGCAACAGGCCGATGCCTTGCTGATGCGATTGTTCGCGGCGTATTTCCATGAAGGGCAGGACCTGGGCGATCGCACGACCTTGCTCGCCATCGCCCAGGGCTGTGGCCTGATGCACGCGCAGGTTGCCGATTGCCTGCGCGAGGATGCACGGCCATTCATGGGCGAGCAGGGGCGGGCGGCGGGTGGGGTGCCGTGTTTTGTCGTCGACCGGCGTCGAGTGGTGTCGGGCGCGCAACCTGCTGATGTGTTGTTCGAGGCCTTGTGCGAAGCGCAACCGGCATGAGCCGGCGTGTCGCGGTGCCTCCGGGCAAGTTGCCGCCGCGTAACGGCAGGGCGTTGTTCGAGTATCAGGATAAAAGCCTGGCCTTGTTCGATGTCGAGGGTGTGCTCTATGTCATCGACGACAGTTGCCCGCACCAGGGGGCCTCGTTGTGCGGTGGGCGCCTGGAAGGACGCATTATCCAGTGCTGCGCCCATGGGCTTCGCTTCGACCTGACCAGCGGGTACCTGCTCAATTCCACGGTGCTAAAGGTGGCCCGTTATCCGGTGGAGCGGGAAGGGGAGGCCGTGTTCATCCTGATCGAGGCCGAGGTGGCCTGCTGATCCCCCGGGGCTGCGCTGCGGCCCCAAGCACTTCAATGCGCCGCCGAGGGCGGATGACTGGCCCGCCAGCTGGCCGGCGGCATGCCGAACTGGGCGATGAACCAGCGGGTGAAGGAGCTGGGCATCGAATAGCCGAGCATGTCGGCAATGCGTCCCAGCGAATAATTGGGGTTCTCCAGGTAGCGCAGCACCAGGTCGCGGCGCACGCCGTTGACCAGGTCACTGAAGGTCACGCCACAGTCCTCCAGGCGCCGCTGTAGCGTGCGCACGTTCATGCCTTGGGTCTGCGCCACCTGTTCGATGGTAGCGCGGCCCATGGGCAGCAGCAGGTAGATGGTCTTGCGCATTTCCAGCTCCAGCGACGGTGTGCCGCTGGCCTGCAGGGTGTCCAGGTAGCGCTGGGCCAGGCGTGCCATGGCTTCGTTGGCCAGTGGGGTGGTGGTGTCAAGGTCGGTCGCCGGGCACACGATGCCGTTGAACTCACTGCCGAACACCAGCTTGCAGCCGAAGATACGCCGGTGGATGGTCGGATCGGCGGGCGCGGTGTGGGTGAAGTTGGCGCTGATCGGCCGCCAATGCGCGCCCAGCAGGGCCGCGCACAGGCGCAGCATCACGCCGATGGCCAGCTCCGTGGCCTGGCGACTGCCGTGGGCGCGGTCGGTGACCACCTCTTCGCGAATGATCACCGTCTTGCCGGCTTCCTCGACATGGATGGCCAAGGCATCGTTGAGCAAGTGCCGATACTGCACGATTACCTGCAAGGCATCGCGCAGGGTGCGCTGGTGGCTGAGCAGCAGGCTGATCTCGCCGAAGTCCGACAGTTGGCGCAGTTCCGCCATGCGCAGGCCGAAGGTCTCGCACTGGCTGGCCTGTGCCGAAGCCTCCAGCAAGGCGATCACCGTGGCGGCTGGGATGCGCTGGTTGGGGTCGTCCAGAAGGCTGGCGCTGAGCCCGACCTGGGCCAGCAAGGCATGGGGGTTCAGCCCCACATGACGGGACACTTCGAGGTAGTTGGTCAGGCTTGCAGCACGTACGAGGGCGGTCATTTTATTGTTTTCCACGCGTTCTCATTAGGTGACCCGCGACGGCCCACGGGTCTCTTCTTATAGCTCGGGTGTCACCAAATGAGAAGCTGCTGTTGGTCTGGAAATTTCGGCCATTTCCCCATAACCCAGGCGATGTCGACCCCCGGCAAAGTCGCTGTCATCAAATGAAAAGTCACTGACGCCCAATGTAAAGCGCCTGGCTGGACCGCTCATTACTGTGAGGTCCAACGCGCCCCTGCGACCAGGTGGCGCACCACCCCTGGCTGAGGTGCCGACGTGGAAAAACTGCATACCAACGCGACCGTCTTGATCGTTCCCGGCCTGCGCGAGCACGTTGCCGAGCATTGGCAGACCTTGCTCCACGCACGCCTGGCCAAGGTGCGTACGGTGCCGCCGCTGGAGATCAATGGCCTGGACTGCAATGCCCGGGTCGAGGCAATCCAGCGCGAGATCGAGCAGATCGACGGCGATGTGGTGCTGGTGGCCCACAGCGCCGGGGTGCTGATGGTTGCCCACTGGGCGGCGCGCCATCAGCGGCCGATCAAGGGCGCGCTGCTGGCCGCACCGCCGGACTTGCAGGCCCAGTGGCCCGCCGCCTACCCAAGCCCCGAACGCCTGCAGGAAAACGGCTGGACACCCTTGCCGCTCGCGCCGTTGCCGTTCCCCAGCATCGTCGCGGCCAGCAGCAACGATCACCTGGCCAGCCTGGACGCCGCCGTCGCCATGGCCAAGGCCTGGGGCAGCGAGTTGCTGGCGCTGGGCGCGGTCGGCCATCTCAACCCGGCTGCCGGTTTTGGCCCCTGGCCCCAGGCCGAGGCGCTGATCCAACAACTCGACCGCTGATACCGCAATACCGCTTGACCAACGCCCGCGCACGACGGGCGGTGAACAGAACAATAACAATAACCGGAGTCACGCAATGCCCAAGTCACGCACCCACTGTCTGCTGGTCTGCACCGTTGGCCTGCTCACCTTGCCTGGTGCCCAGGCCTTCGAAGTCGATACCGGCCATGAGGACTGGTCCGTTCGCCTGGACAACACCGTCAAGTACAACTACGGCGTCCGCACCCAGAGCGCCGACAAGCGCATGCTGGCCACGCCGAACAACAACGACGGCGACTACAACTTCCGCAAGGCCGGTACCACCATCACCAACCGGGTCGACCTGCTGACTGAACTGGATGTGATCTATCAGCAGCGCATGGGCTTTCGTGTCAGCGCCGCCAGCTGGTACGACAAGGCCTACGACAACACCGGCTCCAATGCCAACCCCTTCGTCAACGGCAACGGCGAGCAATCGGGCATCAACCCCAGCCTCAATGGCCTGCCCGGCACCGGTGTGCCGCTGGGCAGCCCGCACCTGAGCAACTACGCCCAGCGCTACTACAGCGGGCCGTCCGGTGAAGTGCTCGATGCGTTCGTGTTCATGCGCACCGAGGTGGGCGAGGCGTCCGAACTCAGCGGCAAACTCGGCCAGCACAACCTGTTCTGGGGCGAGACCCTGCTCAACCCGGTGCATTCGCTGAGTTATGGGCAGTCCGGCCTGGACCTGGCCAAGCTTGCGGCCTCGCCCGGCACCGAGGCCAAGGAGCTGTTCGTGCCGCGTAACCAGCTGTCGGCCTCGTTTTTGGTCAATCCCGAACTGACCCTGGGCGCCCAGTACTTCCTGGATTGGAACGCCGCCCGACTGCCGGAAGCGGGCACCTATTACGGCGGCTCGGACCTGGTAGGCGAGGGCGCCCAGAGCTTCCTGCTCGGTCACACCGGCACCCCGGGGCTGATTCCGGTGCAGGGCGCCTTGACCAACATTCGCCGTGGCCACGACCTCACCCCGCGCAAGCGCGGCGACTGGGGCGTCATGGCCAAATGGTCGCCCGAATGGCTGGATGGCACCTTGGGCTTCTACTACCGCAAGAGCTCGGAGATCCTGCCCCAGGCCTGGCTCGATGCCCGCGGCCTGACCGTCGCTCGCGGCCCGTTCGGCAACCCGCCAGCCGGGCTGCCGGGCGCCGTGGGCAACCTGTACAACTCGCTACAGAGCGCCACGTACCAGTTCGCCTATGCCGACGATATCGACATCTATGGCCTGAGCCTGTCCAAGGACGTCGGTGGCATCAGCGTCGGCAGCGACCTGAACATCCGCCACAACATGCCGCTGTCGAGCATCCCGGCGATCGTCAGCGCGCCCGGCCAGGGCGGCCTGGGCAATGGCTTCGGCCTGTTGCCGCCGCGCCTGCCCAGCAGCGGCGTGGTCTACGAGACCCCACACGATGGCGACAGCATGAGCGCCACCGGCGACACCCTGCACTGGACCCTCAACGGGCTGATGAGCATCGGCGACACGCCGCTGTTCGACTCCGCGACCCTGTTGGGCGAGCTGTTCTACAGCAACCTGCTCAAGCTCGATAGCCACAACGAGGCCTTGTACAAGGGCAAGGGCAGCTACCGCGGCATCGACAAGCCCACCCGTGACAACTGGGGCATTGCGGTCAACTTCACCCCCACCTGGTACCAGGTGTTCTCCGGCGTGGACATGAGCCTGCCGCTGTCGATCAACGTCGGCCTGGACGGTGTGTCGCCGGTCCAGGGCGGTGGCGCCGAAGACACCGGCAACTACGCCGTCGGTGTGAGCGCAGCGCTCTACAACCAGTATTTCGTCGATCTCAAATACGTCGACAGCTTCGGCAAGGCCGAGTCCTGCAAGGACGGCCAGACCGACGGCTCGACCCCCAATGCCCTGGATGGTGAGCAGGATTACACCTGCTATGGCGGCGGCTACGCCTCCTTCTCCGGTGGCGGCGCCACCACCGAGGACCGTGGTGCGCTCTACCTGACCCTCAAGACCACCTTCTGAGTACAGGAACCCCCAATCATGAAAACGTTGCACAACACCCTGCTGGCCTCGTGCCTGTCGCTGCTCGCCCTCAATGTCGCCCAGGCGGCAGTCTCCAGTGACCAGGCCGCGCGCCTGGGCACCAGCCTGACGTCGGTGGGGGCCGAAAAGGCTGCCAGCGCCGACGGCAGCATCCCGGCCTACCAGGGCGGCCTGGTCACCCCGCCGGCCAGCTACCAGCAGGGCGCTAGCATGCGCCCGGACCCCTTCGCCAGCGAGAAGCCGCTGCTGGTGATCAACGCTGCCAACGCCGAGCAGTACAAGGCGCAGCTCACCGCCACCACCCTGGAGCTGCTCAAGCGCTTCCCGACCTTCCAGGTGGATGTCTACCCGACACACCGCACCGTCGCATTGCCGCAGCCGGTGCTGGACAACACCCTCAAGAACGCCACCGGCGCCCGCAGCCAGGAAGGCGGTACCGCGGTGGACAACGTGCTGCCGGGCATCCCGTTCCCGATTCCGCAGACCGGCGCCGAGGCCATGTGGAACTTCCTGCTGCGCTACCAGGGCGTGAGCATGACCGCCAAGTACGACTCCTGGAACGTCGATGCGGCCGGCAAGGCCACCTTGTCCACCACAGGCCAGGCCAACATCAGCTACCCGGTCTATGAGGACATGGGCAAGACCATCGGCGCCAAGGACACCTACTACCAGATGAAACTGGTGTACACCGCCCCAGCCCGCCGCGCCGGCGAAGCGATGATGCTGCGCGACGCCGCCAACCCCCTGGCCCAGCCACGTAGCGCCTGGCAGTACCTGCCGGGCCAGCGCCGGGTGAAGCTGGCGCCGAACCTGGCTTACGACACACCCAACCCGGGCACTTCGGGCTCGGGCACCTACGATGACGTGTTCGTCTTCAACGGCGCCCTGGACCGCTACGATTGGACCCTGGTGGGCAAGCAGGAAATGTACGTGCCGTACAACACCTACAAGCTGACCTACAACACCGATGTCAGCCAGCTGACCACGCCCAACCACCTGGCGCCGCAGTTCGTGCGCTGGGAGAAGCACCGGGTCTGGGTGGTGGAGGGCAAGCTCAAGGACGGCGCGCGCCACATCTACCACAAGCGTCGCTTCTACCTCGATGAAGACAGCTGGGTCGCCCTGGCCTCGGACCAGTACGACGCCCGTGGCCAGCTGTACCGTGGCTCGTTCGCCTTCCTCACCCAGAGCTACGACAAGACCACCCCCGATGCCACGCCGTTCATGATCTACGACCTGATCGGTGGCACCTACAACCTCAATGGCGTGGTCGGTGCCTACGGCGGTATCCGCTACATCGACCCCCTGTCCAAGACCCAATGGTCGCCCGAGTCCCTGGCGGGGGCCGGTATTCGCTGAGTGCCTGGGGCTTGCGCGGTTGCCTTGCGCAGGCCTCGTCCGACGAATCGGGAGGTTCAGGATGTCTGTCTTCAAATCAAGCGCCCAGGTGCTGATGCTCTGTGCCGCCCTGCATGGCCTGGCCCAGGCCGCGCCCTACGTGGATGTGCTGGACCTGCCAGCGATGCCCAGCGCGCTGGCGCCGGTCAGCTCCTTGCGCGATGTGGGCCGTGCCGGTGAGCGGTTGGTGGCTGTCGGCCCCCGTGGGCACATCGTGTATTCCGATGACCACGGCGCGCACTGGCAGCAGGCTCAGGTACCGGTCAGCGCCGACCTCAATGCTGTGAGCTTTCCCACTCCCCGCAGTGGCTGGGCCGTGGGCAACGACGGGGTGATCCTGCACAGCGGCGATGGCGGTGAGCATTGGGAAAAACAGCTGGACGGTCGCGTGCTCGCAGAGCAAGTACTCGCCTGGTACCGCGCCCAGGCCCAGGCCGCCCCGCAGGATGAGCGCTGGGCCGCCTGGGTGGCCGAGGGCGAGCGCCTTGTGGCCGAAGGTGCTGACAAGCCGCTGCTGGATGTGTGGTTCACCGATGAACAGCACGGCTTTGCCGTCGGCGTGTTCAATCTGCTGCTGCACACCACTGACGGCGGGCGCAGCTGGACGCCCTGGCTCGAGCGCAGCGACAACCCCCAGGGCCTGCACCTGACCAGCCTGGCCCAGATCGACGGCGCGCTGTACATCACCGGCGAGCAGGGCCTGCTGCTCAAGCTCGATGCCGCCGGCCAGCGTTTCACCCGGCTGACCACGCCCTACAGCGGCACGTTCTTCGGCATCACCGGCAAAGCGGGGGTGCTGCTGGCCTACGGGCTGCGCGGCCATGCCTACCGCAGCACCGATGGCGGCCTGAACTGGCAGCCGGTGAACACGGGCCTGGCCACCAGCCTCACCGCTGCCAGCCAGGACAGCAACGGCCAGTTCTGGCTGTCGAGCCAGGCCGGTGACCTGCTGCAAAGCCGCGATGGGGGCGCCAGTTTCATCCTGGTGCGCCAAGCCTCGCGCACTCCCGTGAGTGCCAGCGCATTTGACACCGCCACCGACCTGGTGCTGGTGGGCGAGCGCGGCGTACGCACGCTGGCGCTCCAGTAAGCGCCGTCCCTAACAAGAGAAAACCCTGATGGCCGATATCCAACAAGACACCCTGCCGGTGATCCGCAACCTCGAAGACTTCGACACGCGCTCGGGCAACGGGCTGGAGCGCCTGGTGTTCAACCATCGCTTGGCGTTCGTGCTCGCCATGTGCCTGGCCACGCTGGTACTGGGCTATGTGGCGCTGACCCGCCTGGAGCTGCGTCCAAGCTTCGAGAAGATGATTCCGCAGAGCCACCCCTACATCCAGAACTACCTGGACAACCGCCAGTCCCTGCGCGGCCTGGGCAATTCGTTGCGGGTGGTGGTGGAGACCACCGAGGGCGACATCTTCGACCCGGCCTACCTGCAGGCGCTGCGGCACATCAACGACGAGTTGTTTCTCAGCCAGGGCGTGGACCGCGCCTGGATGAAGTCGTTGTGGAGCCCGGCGGTGCGCTGGGCCGAGGTCACTGAAGAGGGCTTCCAGGGCGGCCCGGTGATGCCGGACGGCTACCAGGGTGCCCAGGCGGATATCGAGCAACTGCGTCAGAACATCGAGCGCGCCAACATCGTCGGCAGCCTGGTGGCCCGCGACTTCAAGTCGAGCATGCTGGTGGTGCCGCTGCTCGACCGGGATTCGGCCACCGGCCGTGGCGTGGACTACCACGCGTTCTCCCGTCAGCTCGAACAGCTGCGCAGCCACTACGAAGCGGCCGGCCCCTACAAGGTCCACGTGATCGGCTTCGCCAAGCTGATGGGCGACCTGATCGACGGTTTGATCCAGGTGATGCTGTTCTTCGCCCTGGCAGTGGTCACGAGTCTGGTGATCATCTACCTGTACACCCGCTGCGTGCGCAGTACCTTGCTGGTGGTGTTGTGCTCGCTGACCGCGGTGGTCTGGCAGTTGGGCATCGTCGCCTGGCTGGGCTACGCGATCGATCCGTACTCGATTCTGGTGCCGTTCTTGATCTTCGCCATCGGCGTGTCCCACGCCGCGCAGAAGATGAACGGCATCATGCAGGACATCGGGCGCGGCACCCACCGCCAGGTCGCGGCTCGCTACACCTTCCGCCGCCTGTTCGTGGCCGGGGTGACGGCGCTGCTGGCCGACGCGGTGGGTTTTGCCGTGCTGATGCTGATCGACATTCCGGTAATCAAGGACCTGGCCATCACCGCCAGCATCGGCGTGGCGGTGCTGATCTTCACCTCGCTGCTGTTGATGCCGGTGGCGCTGTCGTACATCGGTGTCGGACGCAAGGCTGCCGAGCGCGCCTTGCGCATCGATTCGCGCGCCGCCGCGCACCGGGGCTTCGGCAAACTGTGGGATGTGCTAGACCGCTTTACCGAGCGCAAGTGGGCCACGGCGGCGGTGCTGGTGTCCGTGGCAATGGGGGCAGGGGGGCTGTGGACCAGCCTGCAACTGAAGATCGGCGATCTGGACAGCGGCGCCCCGGAGCTGCACGCCGACTCGCGCTACAACCGCGACAACGCCTACATCACCGACCATTACGCGCTCTCCAGCGACACCTTCGCGGTCATGGTCAAGACCGCGCCTGAAGGCTGTCTGCGCTACCAGACGTTGGTGTTGGCCGATCGCCTGGCCTGGGAGTTGCAACAGCTGCCAGGGGTGCAGACCACGCTGTCGCTGACCAACGCCGTGCGCCAGATCACCGCCGGTACCTACGAGGGCAACCCCAAGCTCAACAGCATCCAGCGCAACCAGGATGTGCTCAACTACGCCGCGCAGCAGGCCTCGGTCAATGCCCCTGAGCTGTTCAACAACGATTGCTCGCTGATGCCGGTGATCGCCTACCTCAAGGACCACAAGGCCGACACCCTGGACGAGGTGGTGGCTGCCGCCGAGCGCTTCGCCCAGGCCAACAGCAGTGATGATCGGCAGTTCCTGCTGGCCGCCGGCAGCGCCGGGATCGAGGCCGCCACCAACATCGTGGTGCGCGAGGCCAACCGCACCATGCTGTTGCTGGTGTACCTGGCCGTCACGCTGTTCTGCCTGGTGACGTTCCGCAGCTGGCGCGCCACTTTGGTAGCGGTACTGCCGCTGATGCTCACCTCGGTGCTGTGCGAGGCACTGATGGTGGCCATGGGCATTGGTGTGAAGGTCGCCACCTTGCCAGTGATCGCCCTGGGCGTGGGTATCGGAGTGGATTACGCCCTGTACCTGCTCAGCGTGCAACTGCACTACCAGCGCAAGGGCCTCTCGCTGGCCCAGGCCTACCAGAACGCGGTGGCCTTCACCGGCCGGGTCGTGGGCCTGGTGGGCATCACCTTGGCCGCCGGTGTGGTGGGCTGGGCCTGGTCACCGATCAAGTTCCAGGCCGACATGGGCCTGCTGCTGACCTTCATGTTCCTGTGGAACATGCTCGGCGCGCTGGTGCTGATCCCGGCGCTGTCGTACTTCCTCCTGCCCGGCGACGAGGTCCGGGCGACCGTCACCGGCCCCCGCACCCAAGGTGGGCTGCACTCCAACAACCAAGAAGCCGAGTGTTCGTCTCATGTCTGATTACCTTGCGCCTTTGCGCGATATGGATTTTCTGTTCAACGAAGTCTTCGATATCCCGGCCTGGTGGGCGCAGACGCCTGCACTGGTGGAGCAGGTCGATGCCGATACCGCCAAGGCCGTGCTCGAACAGGCTGGTAAGGTCATCGCCCAGGTCGTGGCGCCGCTCAACCGCAGCGGCGACGAACAAGGCTGTCGCTTCGAGGCCGGCACGGTGACGACCCCGGATGGCTTCGTCGACGCCTACCGGACCTACGCGGCCGATGGCTGGGTGGGTGTGACGGGCGCCCCGGCGTTTGGTGGCATGGGCATGCCCAAGGTGATCGGCGCCCAGGTCGAGGAAATGCTCAACGCCGCCAACCTGTCGTTCGGCCTGTACCCGATGCTCACGGCCGGCGCCTGCCTGTCGCTGCTCAACCATGCCAGCGAAGCGCTCAAGGCCCGCTACCTGCCGCCGATGTACGAGGGTCGCTGGACCGGTTCGATGTGCCTGACCGAGCCCCACGCTGGTACCGACCTGGGCCTGATCCGCACCCGCGCCGAGCCCCAGGCCGATGGTCGCTACCGCATCACCGGTACCAAGATCTTCATCACCGGCGGCGAGCAGGACCTGACCGAAAACATCATCCATCTGGTGCTGGCCAAGCTGCCTGACGCACCGGCCGGTGCCAAGGGGATCTCCTTGTTCCTAGTGCCCAAGATGCTGGTCGAGGACGATGGTGAGCTGGGCGGGGCCAACGCGGTCAGTTGTGGCTCCATCGAGCACAAGATGGGCATCAAAGCCTCGGCCACCTGCGTGATGAACTTCGACGGTGCTCTCGGCTACCTGGTGGGGGAGGCGAACAAGGGCCTGAACGCCATGTTCACCATGATGAACTACGAGCGCCTGGGCGTCGGCATCCAGGGCCTGGCCCTGGGCGAACGTTCCTACCAGAACGCCGTGGCCTATGCCCGGGACCGCCTGCAGGGCCGCGCGGCCACCGGCCCCGAGGCGCCCGACAAGGCGGCCGACCCGATCATCGTGCACCCGGACGTGCGCCGCATGCTGTTGACCATGAAGGCACTCAACGAAGGTGGGCGGGCGTTTTCCACCTATGTGGCGCAGCAACTGGACGTGGCCAAGTACAGCGAGCAAGCCGACGTGCGCGGCCAGGCCGAGGCCCGCGTGGCGTTGCTGACGCCGGTGGCCAAGGCGTTTCTGACCGACATGGGGCTGGAGACGACGGTGCATGGCCAGCAGGTGTTCGGCGGCCATGGCTATATCCGCGAGTGGGGCCAGGAGCAGTTGATCCGCGACTGCCGCATCACCCAGATCTACGAGGGCGCCAATGGCATCCAGGCCCTGGACCTGGTAGGCCGCAAGTTGGTCGCCGACGGCGGGCGCAGCTACCAGTTGCTGTCCAATGAGATGCGCGCATTCGCCCAAGGCCTGGCGCCGTCGCGCGGCGAGTTCCGCACGCCGTTGCTGGCCGCGCTGGACAACCTGGACGAACTGACTGCCTGGGTGCTCGATCGCGCCCAGGGCAACCCGCGAGAAATCGGCGCGGCGGCGGTGGAGTACCTGCACGCCTTCGGCTACACGCTGTACGCCTACCTGTGGGCGCGGATGGCCGATGTGGCCATGGCGCAGGAGGGCGCGTTCTACCAAAGCAAGCTGGGCACGGCGCGGTTCTACTTCGCTCGCATGCTGCCGCGCATCCATTCGCTCAGCGCCGTGATCAAGGCCGGCAGCGACAGCCTCTATCTGCTCGACGAGGCGCAGCTGTGATGGAGGGCACCATGATCAAGACTCGCGTCATCGCACCGGCGGCCGAGGCCTACACCTACCCGCTGCTGATCAAGCGCCTGCTGCTGTCGGGCGTGCGCTACCAGCCGGGGCAGGAGATCGTCTACGCCGACCAGTTGCGCTACAGCTACACCACCTTGCAAACGCGCATCCAGCGCCTGGCCAATGTGCTCACCGAGGCCGGCGTGCGCCCGGGAGATACCGTGGCCTTGCTCGATTGGGACAGCCACCGGGCGCTGGAGTGCTTCTTCGCCGTGCCGATGATCGGCGCGGTGCTGCACACGGTCAACGTGCGCCTGTCCACCGAGCAGATCCGCTACACCATGAACCACGCCGAAGACCGGTTGGTGCTGGTGCATGACGACTTCCTGCCGCTGATGGAACAACTGCACGGCGAGTTGAGCACGGTCGAGCGCTTCATCCGCCTCGGCGAAGGCCTGGCGCCGGTGAGCGGCCTGCCGTTGGTGGGCGAGTACGAGGCCTTGCTGGCGGCGGTGGACAGCCACTTCGACTTCCCCGATTTCGATGAAAACTCCGTCGCGACGCTGTTCTACACCACCGGCACCACTGGCGATCCAAAGGGCGTGTACTTCACCCATCGCCAGCTGGTGCTGCACACCCTCAACGAACTGGGCACGCTCGCCGCCTGTGGCGGCGAGCCGCTGTTGCGCACGGGCGATGTGTACATGCCGATCACGCCAATGTTCCATGTGCATGCCTGGGGCGTGCCCTATGTGGCCACGGCGCTGGGTATCAAGCAGGTCTATCCCGGGCGTTACGAGGCCAATCAGTTGGTGCGCCTGTACCGTGACGAAGGGGTGAGTTTCTCCCATTGCGTGCCCACCTTGCTGCAGATGATGCTCGACTGCGAAGAGGGCAAGCGCACAGACCTCAAGGGTTGGAAGATGCTCCTGGGCGGCAGCGCCCTGACCCAGGGCCTGGCCCAGCGAGCCAGCGAGCGGGGGATTCGCGTTCATTGCGGTTACGGCATGTCCGAAACCTGCCCATTGCTCAGCCTGACCTGCCTGAGCGCCGAAGACTTGGCGCTGCCCATGGCGCAGCAGGTTCCCCTGCGCATCGCGGCCGGCGTGCCGATCCCGTTGGTGGATCTGCGCATCGTCGATGGCGAGGGCCAAGACGTGGCCCATGACGGCGAAACCCTCGGCGAAGTGGTGGTGCGTGCGCCCTGGCTGACCCAGGGCTACCTGAACGCGCCCGAGCAAGGCGCCGCGCTCTGGACCGGCGGCTGGTTGCACACGGGCGATCTGGCGTGCATCGACGCGCACGGGGTGATGCGCATCCGCGACCGGATCAAGGACGTGATCAAGACCGGAGGCGAGTGGATCAGTTCGGTAGAGTTGGAAAGCCTGATCAGCCAGCACCCCGGCGTCGACTCGGTCGCCGTGATCGGCCTGCCGGACGAACGCTGGGGTGAGCAGCCGCTGGCCTTGGTGGTCTGCACCGACGGCGTGACGCTGGACCAGCCAGCCCTTGCCCGGCATCTGCAGCAATACGTCGACAGCGGGCGGCTGAACAAGTGGGCCGTACCCCGGCAGGTGCGTTTCGTGGACCAAATCCCCAAGACCAGCGTGGGCAAGATCGACAAGAAGCGCATCCGCCAAACCTGCCTTTAGGCACTGGGCTTTTCGCGGGTAAACCCACCACAAGGGCCTGCGCGGACCAGGTGGGTTTACCCGCGAAGAGGACAACACAAGCATATCCAGAAACCATTCCCCACTTGGGCAGCTCGACCGAATCACTAGGCTTAAGGCGAGACCTGATTCAAGGAAGATCCAATGCCTCTCGCCAAATCCCACCTGCTGCGCCGTGGCCGCTACTCGGCGCCTGGCAGGTTGTACCTGTTGACCACTGTCACGCATCGTCGCAAACCGTTGTTTTGCAATCTTCAACCGGCTCGCCTGGTGATTCACCATCTACGTCTGTTGGACCAGGAGCAGGCCTGTCGATCGTTGGCATGGGTGGTAATGCCGGATCATCTTCATTGGTTGATCGAACTGGAGGTTGCAACGCTGGGCACCTTGATGCGCAGGTTCAAGTCGCGCTCAAGCCGTACCTTGCATCAGTCAGGTGTTGAAGATCATCCGATTTGGCAACCGAGCTACCAAGACCGGGCGCTGCGTCGGGAGGAGGAGGTGAAGGCAGTGGCCAGGTACATGGTGGCCAACCCGCTGCGTGCGGGCTTGGTGAGTAGCATCAGGGAGTATCCGCACTGGGATGCAGTCTGGCTTTGAATCCGTGGTGCGCTCTTCGCGGGTAAACCCGCAGGTATCGCGTCGTCCTAACGTTTGCGCCCGGTCTGACAGGCGCAACACAACCCCAAGAGCGACGCGATCCTTGTGGGAGCGGGTTTACCCGCGAATGCGCCAAAAAGTTCACCTCAAAAACCACTGAATGAAATAACGCCAGCCCAGGCACCGCCGTAAGGGCGCAAAGGTGAACGAGCGTCGCCACGTCAAATGGATAAACCCACAACCTCAAAACCAACCACTGCTCGATCTGGATTCACGCAAGCCCGGGCTGGTACATGCACGTGTTCAGGTCCTCCAGAAACGCCTGCAGGATCGGCGGCGGGGTCACGCCGCGTCGGGTGATGACGTCGAAGGGGGAGGTGAGGTCCAGGGCGTTGGCGCCCAGGCGGTACATCTCGCCGGTCTTGACCCACTGCTCGGCGAAGTGCACCGGCAAGAACCCGATATAGGCCCCGGAGATGATCAAGATCGCCGCTGCCTCGATGTTCTCCACGGTGGCATCGGCCTTGCTCATGCCCAACTGAGTCAGGTCGTACTGCTGCATGTAGCCGCGCACCACGATCCGGCAGGCGCGCACCTCTTCGAGCAGGCGCCCGTTGGCCGGTTTGCTGGCGAACAGCGGGTGGCGACGGCCGCAGTACAGCCCCAGGGCTTCGTTATACAGCGGCAGGTAGGACAGCCCCGGCACCCGTAGGGGAAAGTGCCCGATCGCTAGGTGCAGGCGCCCGTCCAGCACCCGCTCTTCGAGCTCCGCCGGGGCGCCGATGTAAATGTTCAACTGGGCATCATGGCCGCGTGAGACGAAGCGCTGGGTGGTGCGTGGCACCGGTGAGTCGGGGTCGGTCAGCGTGGAGTCGATGATCCCCAGGTTCAGCTGGCCGCTGATGTGCTGCTTGAGCACGTCGGCGTCCAGGCAGAAGCTTTCCACCGCACTCAAAAGCCGCAGGGTGGCTTCATGGATCGCCACGCCCTGCTCGGTGAGGCGAAAGCCGCTGCGCCCGCGCTGGCAGAGCTTGACGCCCAGGCGGGTCTCCAGGTGCGTCATCTGTTCGCTGATGGTCGACTGGCCGGTGTTCAGCGCCGCCTGCGCCGCGGAAAACCCGCCGCACTTGACGATGGTAGCGAACACCCTGAGGAGCTTCAGATCGACATCGTGGAGCTGGATCACCGCGGCCTCCCGGGCCGAGGTCACATCGCAGGCTGCTGATATGAACGCTCGGCTGAATGTGTTTTTGCCAAAGCTAACCCTCTACGCAGAGCAACCGCAATCCCGGCATTTGGCAAAACGCCTGCGGCAGCGTCGGTCTGAACAGATGCAGACATCGGCCGCGCCAGATACTTCGGCGCAGCCGATGTATGCATCTGGACTTGCGCATTTTTCCAAGGCCGAGCCGGGCCCATAGTGGCCTCAACGGTGTCGCACAGTCGCCCCGTCTCCTGACCAGAACAAGAAATGTGGAGAAGCTCTAACATGGCAAAGCATGGTTATGAATCCGGCCGCCTGAACCTGCCCTTCGTGGGGCACTGCACGTTCGCCAAGTCGCCCATCTGCACCGACTGGAATGCCATCGACGCCGATGTCGCGATCCTCGGCGCGCCCAACGACATGGGCACCCAGTGGCGCTCCGGCGCACGTTTCGGACCGCGCGGCATCCGCGAGGCGTCCACGCTGTTCTCCTTCGGCCATTCCGGCGCCTATGACCACGAAGATGACGCCACCTACCTGACCGAAGACCAAGTGCGCATGGTCGATGTGGGGGATGCCGACATCGTCCACACCGACATGGCCACCAGCAACGCCAACATCGAGTCGGCCGTGCGCCAGATCCTTGCCAGCGGCGCCATGCCGGTCGTGCTGGGCGGCGATCACTCGATCCATGCGCCGGTCATCAAGGCCTTCGAAGGGCGCGATCCGATCCACATCATCCACTTCGATGCTCACCTGGACTTCGTCGACGAGCGCCACGGCGTGCGTTATGGCCATGGCAACCCCCTGCGCCGTGCCTCGGAGCTGTCGAACATCACCGGCATGACCCAGATGGGCATCCGCAACGTGTCGTCTTCCAACCGCGACGACTACGACGCCGCCCGCGATGCCGGCTCGAACATTCTCTCGGTGCGCGACGTACGCCGCCTGGGCGTCGAAGGCGTGCTGGCGAAGATCCCCCAGGACATCGACTACTACATCACCATCGACATCGATGGCTTCGATCCGTCCATCGCCCCAGGCACCGGCACGCCGAGCCATGGCGGCTTCCAGTACTACGAAGTGCTGGAGATCATCCAGGCCCTGGCCAAGCGCAGCAATGGGCGCATCGTCGGCATGGACCTGGTGGAAGTGGCCCCGGCCTACGACCCCGCTGGCGTGACGTCCATCCTCGCCGCGCAACTGCTGATGAACAGCATCGGCTTCATCTTCCACGCGCGCGCCAACGCTCGCTGATCCGGAGTTTCCAACGTGGACAACAAGGTAAAGACCTACCTGCAGACCTTCGGTGTTTCCGAGGCGACCCAGCGTTTTCTCACCAAGCAGCAGCACATGTTCATCGGCGGCGCCTGGGTGCAGGCCAGCGATGGTGCCACCGCCGAGGTGATCGAACCCTCCACCGAAGCGGTGCTCACCCGCATTCCCATGGGTACCGCCGAGGACCTGGACCGTGCGGTGAAGGCTGCGCGTGCGCAGTTCGACGGCGGCCCCTGGAGCCAGCTCAAGCCGCTGGAGCGTGAGCGCGTGCTGCACCGCCTGGCGGACCTGATCGAGGCCAACGGCGAGGAGCTGGCGCAGATCGAATCCATCGACATGGGCAAATCGGTCGACCAGGCGCGCGCCGTGGACATCCAGGGCACCATCGACACCTTCCGTTACTTCGCCGGCTGGGCCAGCAAGATCCATGGCCGCACCGTCGAGCCGTCACTGCCGGGCAACTACCTGGCCTACACCCGCAAAGAAGCGGTTGGTGTGGTCGGGGTGATCGTGCCGTGGAACTTCCCGCTGCAGACCATGGCCTGGAAGTTGGGCGCGGCCCTTGCGGTCGGCTGCACCGTGGTGGTCAAACCGGCAGAACTCACCTCGCTTTCGGCCCTGCGTTTCGCCGAGCTGGTGCAGGAAGCCGGGCTGCCCGACGGCGTGGTGAACATCGTCACCGGCCGTGGTAGCGTGGTGGGCAATGCCATGACCAGCCACCCGGGTATCGACAAGCTGAGCTTCACCGGCTCCACCCCAGTCGGCTGCTCGGTGGGCAAGGCCTCGATGGACCAGATGAAGCGCCTGACCCTGGAACTGGGCGGCAAGTCACCGGTGATCGTGTTCGCCGATGCCGACATCGAAGCCGCAGCCCAGGCAGTGGCTAACGGCGTGTTCTTCAACTCGGGCCAGGTGTGCGACGCCGGGACCCGCGCCTACATCGAGCGCAGCGTCTACCCGGCCTTCCTGGAAGCGCTGGCGCGCTACACCGCAACGCTCAAGATCGCCCCGGGCCTGGATCCGGATTGCTTCATCAGCCCCATGGTGTCGCGTCAGCAACAGCAGCGGGTGCTGGAGTACATCGCCCTGGGCAAGGCCGAAGGCGCGCAGGTGTATTACGGTGGCGAGCCGGTCCAAGGCCCGGGTTTCTTCGTGCAGCCGACGATCTTCGCCAACTGCACCCACGACATGCGCATCGTGCGTGAGGAGATCTTCGGCCCGGTGCTGGTGACCCAGCCGTTCGACTCCCAGGAGCAGGCCGTGGAACTGGCCAACGACTCGGTGTTCGGCCTGGCCGCGGCGATCTACTCCAACGACCTGGGCCGGGTCCACGGGCTGATCCCACGTCTGCGGGCAGGGACCGTCTATGTCAACGCGCACAGCACCCTCGATCCATCCATGCCCTTCGGCGGCTACAAGCAGTCGGGCTATGGCAAGGACATGGGCGCCGAACAACTGGAGTTCTTGCTGGAGACCAAGGCGGTCTGGATCACCTTGCCCTGAGGTCCAGGGCTGGCCAGCGCCGCTGAGGTTGGCGGGCGGCGCTGATTTATCGGATGCATCGAATTTCAAGAACAAGAACCTATCGAGGTGATGCCCATGAACAGCCAGGCAGATGTAGAGCGAGCGCAAGATCTGGAAAGGCGCCTGTGCGCCTATGAGGAACTGGAAGGACGGACGGATTGGCCGGGTGCGATGGGCGTCGGTGACTACCTGGCGCTGGCGGTGTTCGCCCTGGTCGTGATGGTGGGCTTCTACCTGTGGGGGGGCCACGCATGAGCCCGTCCAGAGAGCAGGAATTGCGCCTGGCCGCTGAACGCGGCGACACCCCCTTGCTGCCCAGCGAGCGCGTGTGGGGTTTCTGGGGGTATGCCTATGCCAACTCCGCGCTGGCCGTGGCTACCTGGGTGTTTCTGATCGGCGGCGCCACGGCGCTGTTCGTCGGCCCCAAGCAAGGGATCTGCGCCATCGTCATCGGCAACATCGTGGGGGTGATCCTCGCGGCGTTTTCCACCTGCGTGCCGTGCGGCAAGTATGGGGTGGAGCAGTTCACCTTCCTGCGCAGCATGTTCGGCCTCAATGGCAGCCGCCTGGTCTACATCCTGTCGGTAGTGTTGCTCACCATGGGCTGGCTGGCGGTGTTGGGGCTGATGTGCGGGCGTGCGTTGGATAACCTGGAGACCCTGGTGCAGCAAGTCCCGCCCGATGGCGACGGCTGGCTGGTGACCGGTGGCGCCTTGCTGGCCATCGTGCTGGCGGCGCTGGTGGCCATGCGCGGGCCGGACATGATCCGCTTGCTGAGCGCGATCATCGCGCCCAGCCTGATCCTGATCATGCTGGCGCTGATGTACTTCATCTCCCGCAGCCACAGCCTGGACCAACTGCTGGCCATGCCGGCGCTGCAACCGCCGTTCGCCGACTCACGCATCAACTTCATGATTGCCGTGGAGATCAACATCGCCGCTGGATTCTCCTGGTGGCCCTACATCGGCAACCTGTCGCGCCTGTGCAGCAACCAGCGCACGGCCTTCTGGCCGAACCTGGTGGGGATCTTCGGCGCCGCCTCCCTGGGCGAGACCGTCAGCCTGTTCGCCGCGTCGACGCTGGGCAGCAGCGACCCGACCGCCTGGATGCGCCTGGCCGGTGGCATGGTGTTCGGGGTGGTGGCGCTGGGCTTCCTGGCCCTGGCCAACCTCACGGGCATGGTCAACATCCTCTACACCGCGGTCATCGGTTTGCGGCAAGTGACCGCAGAGCGCTTGCGCAGTGTGCGCTGGGGTGTGCTGGTGGGGCTGTTCTGCGTGATTCCGGTGGCCATCGTGCTGTTCTTCCCGGGCATCTATGACGGCTTCTTCATCTTCCTGGTGTGGACATCGGCACTGAACAGCGCCTTGGCCGGGATCGGCATCGCCGACTACTTCTTCCTTCGACGCCAGCGCGTGAACCTGCGCCAGCTCTACGCCCCACAAGAAACATCGCCACTGCGCTTTTGCGGCGGCTTCAACCCCATCGCACTGGTGGCGTTGGTGGCGGGCTTCGTGATCTACGTGGTGGTGTTCAACCCGCAGACCTTGGCCAACACCACCTTCTTCACCTTCGCCACCGCTTCTCTGCCGTCCTGCCTGCTGGCCGGGCTTGTGCACTACGGGCTGACCCGTGCACTGGCCAGGCGCTTTGGCTGGGGCGGCTACCCAACGGGCAATGAACGCAACATCGAGGCAGCAGGCCTCGAAGCAAAGGGCTACAGCAAATGAACAAGCGATATGACTACATCATCATCGGCGCAGGCTCTGCCGGCTGCGTCCTGGCCAACCGCCTGACCGAAGACGCCGGCACCTCGGTGCTGGTCCTGGAGTTCGGCGGCAGCGACCGCAGTGTGCTGATCCAGATGCCCAGCGCCTTCTCGCTGCCGATGAACACCAAGAAGTACAACTGGCGCTACGAGACCGTCGCCGAGCCCCACCTCGATGGCCGGCGCCTGCACTGCCCGCGGGGCAAGGTACTGGGCGGCTCATCCTCGATCAACGGCCTGGTCTACATCCGCGGCCATGCCCATGACTTCGACGAGTGGGAAAGCCTGGGTGCGAAGAACTGGAGCTATCGCAACTGCCTGCCGTACTTCAAGCGCGCCGAGACGTTCAAGTTCGGCGGTGACGACTACCGCGGTGCCAGCGGCCCGTTGGCCACTAACAACGGCAACAACATGCAGAACCCGTTGTACGGCGCCTGGGTGGAGGCCGGCGCCGAGGCCGGCTACATCAAGACCGACGACTGCAACGGCTACATGCAGGAAGGCTTTGGCGCCATGCACATGACGGTCAAGGATGGCGTGCGTTGGTCCACCGCCAATGCCTATCTGCGCCCGGCCATGACCCGGCCGAACCTCACCGTCGTCACCCACGCCATGACCCGGCGCATCCTGCTCGACGGCAAGCGCGCGGTGGGGGTCGAATACGACGAGGGCGGCAAGACTCACAAGGTCTACTGCAATCGCGAAGTGCTGGTGTCCTCCGGTCCGATCGGCTCGCCGCACCTGTTGCAGCGCTCCGGCATCGGCCCGCAGGAGGTGTTGAAGAAGGCCGGCATCGACGTGCGCCACGACCTGCCGGGTGTGGGTGAGAACCTGCAGGATCACTCGGAAATCTACATCCAGTACGCCTGCAAGGAGCCGGTGACCCTCAACGGCAAGATGAACCTGCTGGGCAAGGCGATGATCGGCCTGCGCTGGCTGCTGTTCAAGGATGGCCTGGGGGCGAGCAACCACTTCGAGGCCGGTGGCTTCATCCGCTCGGCCAAGGGCCTGCGCTGGCCGGACATCCAGTTCCACTTCCTGCCGGCGGCCATGCGCTATGACGGCGATAAACCATTCAAGGGCCATGGTTTCATGGTGCTCACCGGGCCCAACAAGCCCAAGAGCCGCGGCCATGTACGGGCGCTGTCGGCCGACCCGTACCAGCACCCGGAGATCCGCTTCAACTACCTGCAAAGCGAGGAGGACAAAGAAGGCTTCCGACGCTGCGTGCGCCTGACTCGGGAGATCATCGCCCAGCCAGCCATGGACCGCTTCCGGGGCGAGGAACTCGCGCCGGGGGCCCATGTGCAGACCGATGAGCAGATCGACGCCTTCGTGCGCGCCAACATGGAAAGCACCATGCACCCCTGTGGTTCCTGCCGGATGGGCGAGGATGACATGGCGGTGGTCGACTCCGAGCTGCGTGTTCGTGGCCTGCAAGGGCTGCGGGTGATCGATTCCTCGGTGTTTCCGAGCGAGCCCAACGGCAACCTCAACGCACCGACCATCATGCTCGCCGAACGCGCCTCGGACCTGGTACGCGGCCGCCAGCCCCTCGCGCCTGCCGATGTGCCGGTCGGGCTGGTGGAAGGCTGGGAAGAGCAACAACGTAGCGCTGAGCCCGTGCGCAAAGTGCGGGCCTGAGCCGCGCTTCGATCACGGTAGGAGCGGGGTTACCAGCGAAAGCGTTGGTGAATCCACTATCGCATTCGCGGGTAAACCCGTTTCATGGAAGGTGAGCGCCAGCGCACAATAGCCCTCTGGCCCTCAGGACACGAAATCCATGAAAACCCCCGGTGGCGTGCTGCTCAGCGGCGTCGAGCTCGATCGCGGCAGCTCGGTCCCGCTCTACCGCCAACTCTACCTGCAACTGCGCAAGCAGATCCTCAGCGGTCGCCTGCCGGGCGGCACGCGACTGCCATCCACCCGTACCCTGTGCAAGGAGCTGTCGCTGTCGCGGATCACGCTGCTCAACGCCTTCGACCTGCTCACCGCCGAGGGCTTTCTGGCCTCGCGCACTGGGGCGGGCACCTACGTGGGCCACGAATGGCAGGGCAGGGTGGCCCAGGCCGACCTGCCCATCAACCCCCCGCGGCTGTCGAGCCTGAGCCAGGCCGTGCATTCGCTGCGCAGCGAGCATTTCAGCGGCATCTCCTACAGCGCCTGGGATCCGCAGCGCCCGGTATCCCTGCTGCCCAGCCATCCGGCCTACGATGCGTTTCCCATGCCGGTGTGGAAGCGCCTGATGAACCGCCACCTGCGCAAACCGGACAAAGCCCAGCTGGCCTACGGCGAGCTCAAAGGCTTGCAGCGCTTGCGCGAGGCCATCGTCGAATACGTGTTCGACGCCCGCGGCATCGAGTGCAGCGTGGAGCAGGTGGTGATCACCTCCGGTGCCCAGCAGGCGTTCAACCTGCTGGGCATGCTGCTGCTCAACCCCGATGATCGAGTGTGGATGGAAGACCCTGGCCACATCGCCGCGCGCATCGCCTTCCAGGCATTGGGCTGCCAACTCGTGCCCCTGCGGATCGACGAGCAGGGGCTGGACGTGCAGCAGGGGATACGCGAATGCCCTGAGGCGCGCCTGGCCTTCACCACGCCCTCACGCCAGCATCCTCTGGGCACCACCATGAGCTACCCGCGCCGCCAGGAGCTGATCGACTGGGCCGCTCGCAGCCAGGGCTGGATCGTCGAAGACGACTGCGACAGCGAGTTCCGCTACGTGGGCCGGCCGCTGCCGGCGTTGTTCGCCATGGACCCGGGGCAGCGAGTGATCTACGTCGGCACTTTCAGCAAGGTGCTGTACCCATCGTTGCGCCTGGGCTATGTGATCCTGCCCGAGGCGCTGGTCGAGCCGTTCTGCGCGATCCGCGCGGTGATGGACCGCAGCCCCTCCACGCTGCACCAGGCGACCACTGCCGACTTCATGCTCGACGGCCATTTTCTCGGGCACATCCGCCATATGCGCGCGCTCTACCAAGAGCGCCAGGCCAGCCTGGTGGAGGCGCTGCAAGGCCAGTTGGGGGGATTTCTTTCGGTGGCGCCGGTGGAGGCCGGGCTGCACCTGATCGGCTGGTTGCCCGAGCAGGTCGACGATGACGCCCTGGCCCGTGGGTTGGGTAATCACCAGGTCTACACCTATGCGCTGAGCGACTATTGCCTGCAGCGCTACCTGCCGCCCGGGCTGCTGCTGGGCTTTGCCGCCACGCCCGCCGAGCAGGCCGCGCAGCGGGTGCGCGAGCTGGCCCAGGCCCTTGAAGCGTTGGGCATGCACGGCTGAGCTCGGGCTTCAAAATGGCTATACCAACAAAAGGTTAATGGCTCTATGGATGGGGCCACTTCGGAGCGATAAAGGCACGGCCGGCCACCCCGGCATCGCTCTGAGGAAATGACAATAATGAATCCTATCCAAGCCCGTTTCGCCACGCTCATGGGCCATAACGCGCAGGCGCCGTGCACGCCCGTGCTACTCACCGCCGACCTTGCCCGCCGCCTGCTGGCGCGTCTGGACAGTCTGCGGCTGTTCGCCCACGGTTACCCGCTTCTGACCAACCTCACCCACGGACGGGTCACCCCCGAGGACATGCTCGACTTTGCCTACCGGCATGGGCTCGACGGCCTCTCGCTGCACCTGCTCGATGGCGAGCACAACAGCCTGTCGCGCATGCCGGCCGAGCGCCTGGCGGCCTTCGCCGACAAAGCCCGCGGCCTCGGGCTGGACGTGCACCTGGAGATCAGCAGCACGCTGCCCGCGGACGTGGACCAGGCCGTGACTGTCGCCCGTGCCATCGGCAGTCGCAACATCCGCGTGTACTCGCGCTACGAAGGGCACCTGTCGCGGGTGATGGGCATCATCGAGGACGACCTGCGCCGCCTGGCGCGCTTGGCCGACGAGCACGACCTGAACTTCGACTTCGAGCAGCACGAAGAGCTCAAGAGCGACGAGATCGCCACCTTGCTGCGCCGGGTCGGGCATCCACGGCTCAATGCCTTGTTCGACTTCGGCAACATGATCAATGCCTGCGAGCAGCCGTTGCCTGCGCTGGCGAACCTGGCGCCCTTCATTCGCCAGGTGCACCTCAAGGGCGTGCGCGTAGTGCCCGAGGCCAATGGCTTTGGCCATTACGGCGTGCTGCAGGGCAGCGCCGAAGACCAGTTGCCTGGTGCGCGCATGCTGCTGGAGTTGTTGCTGCTGGGCGAATCCACGCCTCAAGTGGTGGCGTTCATCCTCGAGCAGGAAAACCACTACATCGCCCCGGCGTTCCGCCAAGTGGGCGAGGAGGCCGACCCCTTCATCGTCTACCGCGAGATGAGCGAAACCCCGCTGCCGCCCGGCTACAGCCTGGAGCAGATGCTGGCGGACGAGCATCGCTGGGCCAATGACCAGGTGCGCTACGTCCGCGAACTGCTGGCCCAGATGCGCCTGCTGGCCGAACTGACCCTGGCCGATGCCGCCGTAGCCTGACCCTCAACCTGGAAACCGTGGAGAACAACAATGACAGCTTCGGTCAAAGCCAAGTGGCTACGCTTTTTGATCCTCGTCCTCGGCGGCGGGACCATCTACAAACTCTCCAACCTCAAGGATGCCTTCTACATCCCGATGCAGGAGCACATGGGCCTGACCCATACCCAGATCGGCACGCTGCTGAGCGTCAACGCTATCGTCGCTACTGCGCTGTTCGTGGTGGGTGGCTTTCTGGCTGACCGCTTCGAAACGCGCAAGCTCATTCCGCTGGGGCTGGTGAGCATCGGTGGTCTGGGCCTGTACCTGGCAAGCTTCCCCGGCTACAGCCAGTTACTCATCATCTTCGGCCTGCTGGCGGTGTGCGCCGACTGCATCTTCTGGCCCTCGCTGCTCAAGGCCATCCGCAACCTGGGCAATGACCAGGAGCAAAGCCGCATGTTCGGCCTGCTCGAAGGCGGGCGTGGCGCGGTGGACACCCTGGTGGCGTTCTCCGCCCTTGGCGTGTTCGTTGCCCTGGGCTCCGGTGCGGCCGGGCTCAAGGCAGCCATCGCGTTCTATTCGCTGATCGACATCGGGGTCGGCGTGCTGGCGCTGTTCCTGCTCAAGGACACCCGCCAGGGCAACAGCACCCGCGAGCCCATCGGCCTGTCGGGGCTGCTGGAGGCGGTGCGCATGCCGGGGATCTGGCTGGTGAGCCTGAACGTGTTCATGGTCTACATCGTGTACTGCGGCCTGACCTACTTCATCCCGTACCTCAAGGACATGTACCACCTGCCGGTGGCACTGGTGGGCGCCTACGGCATCATCAACCAGTACTTCCTCAAGGTGCTGGGTGGCCCGGCCGGTGGCTTCATCGCCGACAAACAGCTCAAGAGTTCGAGCCGCTACCTCAAGTGGGCCTTCGTTGCCTTGCTGCCGCTGATGCTGGTCATCCTCAGCATCCCGCGTGGCGAGAGCTACATCTACGCGGGCCTGGCGGCGACGCTGTCCTTCGCCCTGGTGGTGTTCACCATGCGTGGGGTGTTCTGGGCGCCGATGAGCGAAGTGGGCATCCCTTCGCGCATCACCGGCTCCGCGTTCGGCATCGGCTGCCTGATCGGCTATGCGCCGGGCATGTTCGCCTACGTCATCTACGGCGCGCTGCTGGACCACTACCCAGGTGAGCAGGGCTACACCTATGTGTTCAGCCTGATGAGCGTGCTGGCGGTGGTGGGTGTGGTGGTGTCCAGCCTGCTGCAGCGGATGGTCAGACGCCACCGAGAGGCAGTCGGGGCCCAGGCGATCGCCTGATCCCGATTGGGGCGCTGACTTTTGGGCGGGCACGATCCCTGTGGGAGCGGGTTTACCCGCGAATACGTTGGTGAATCCATGACCGCACTCGCGGGTGAACCCGCTGCCATAGGGACAGTTAGTCTTTGGGTAAATCTGTTCTCAAAGAAGGCTGCGCCGTGCACCGCCACAAAGCCTGCACAGCCTCCTCGGTGAATTTTTTTACGTTCCGCTGTATCTGATGCCATAGAGCTTGCATCCGCGACAGGGAGCGACCATGAAATCACGGAAAAAGACCGTCAAGCCGATCGGCTTGCAGGACATCACCATCGTCGACGACGCCAAGATGCGCAAGGCGATCACCGCCGCGGCGCTGGGCAATGCCATGGAGTGGTTCGACTTCGGTGTCTATGGCTTCGTTGCCTATGCACTGGGTAAGGTGTTCTTCCCTAACGCAAGCCCCGGGGTGCAGATGATCGCGGCACTGGCCACGTTCTCGGTGCCATTCCTGATCCGCCCGCTGGGTGGGCTGTTCTTCGGCGCGTTGGGTGACCGCTATGGGCGTCAGAAGGTGCTAGCGGCGACCATCGTGATCATGTCCTTGAGTACGTTCGCCATCGGGCTGATCCCGTCCTATGCCTCGATCGGCATCTGGGCGCCGATCCTGTTGCTGCTGGCCAAGATGGCCCAAGGGTTCTCGGTGGGCGGCGAATACACCGGGGCGTCGATTTTCGTGGCCGAGTACGCACCGGACCGCAAGCGGGGCTTTCTCGGCAGTTGGCTGGACTTCGGTTCGATCGCAGGGTTCGTGCTGGGCGCGGGCCTGGTGGTGCTCATCTCCACTGCACTGGGCGAGGCGGCGTTTCTGGAGTGGGGCTGGCGCTTGCCGTTCTTCCTGGCCTTGCCGCTGGGCCTGATCGGCCTTTACCTGCGCCACGCCCTCGAAGAGACGCCAGCTTTCCAGCAGCATGTCGACAAGCTGGAGCAGGGCGATCGCGAGGGCCTGGCTTCAGGCCCGAAGGTGTCGTTCAAGGAGGTCGCCACCCAGCACTGGCGCAGCCTGGTGACCTGCGTGGGTGTGGTCATCGCCACCAACGTCACCTACTACATGCTGCTCACCTACATGCCCAGCTATCTGTCCCACAACCTGCACTACAGCGAAGACCATGGGGTGCTGATCATCATCGCGATCATGGTCGGCATGTTGTTCGTGCAGCCGATCATTGGCCTTTTGAGCGACAAGGTCGGCCGCCGGCCTTTCATCATCGGTGGCAGCGTGGGGCTGTTGGTGCTTGCCATTCCGGCGTTCATGCTGATCAACAGCGGCGTGCTCGGAGTGATCTTCGCCGGTTTGCTGATCCTGGCCGTGCTGCTCAATTTCTTCATCGGGGTGATGGCTTCTACCTTGCCGGCGATGTTCCCCACCCATATCCGCTACAGCGCTTTGGCCAGCGCCTTCAACATTTCGGTGCTGATCGCCGGGCTGACCCCAACCATCGCCGCCTGGCTGGTGGAGAGCACCGAAAACCTGTACATGCCGGCCTACTACCTGATGGTGATCGCATTGGTGGGGTTGGCCACGGGCGTGTCGATGAAGGAGACGGCCAACAAACCCCTGCACGGCGCTGCCCCCGCTGCCTCGGACATCGAAGAAGCGCGCGAGCTGCTGCAGGAACACCACGACACGCTGGAACAGAAGATCGAAGACATCGACGCGAAGATTGCCGAGCTTCAAGCCCAGCGCGCACGTTTGGCGCAACAGCATCCTCATATCGACTGACGGCGCAAAGCGGAGTCTGAATGTTCATTGCAAGTGCAAACTATTTAAGTCGGGTGATTAATTTGACGCCATAAAATAATTGGCAAATACCCGAGGTAGAGCGCTTGCAAAGTCATTTGTTGGCACCTTTACTTGTTACTGGATATGAGGGGCGCTGTTTCAATGAAGCGTGGCTTTCATATCAATGAGTTAAAGGGTGCATTGACGTTTCGCGTTGATATTCCGGCCTATTTGTCAGGTTCATAAAGGGTGGCTACATCCTTTATGGGTTTGCCGTTGCTGACGGGTCCCGCTCAGTGGGGAGGACTGTTCATGGAAAGTGAGGTGTCGGCGTTCAGTCAATTGGATCCCCATCATCGTCGGCACTGGACATTGGCCGCGTATAAATACATCGCGCGAAAACGGCTGGCGCGTCATGTCGATATCAGCCTGAAAAGCATCGCGGAAAAAAGCTGGGACATCGCCCCAGGTTGCCTGTCGTTCTCTCCGCCAGCCATTGCGCTGCCCGGCCAGCTGGAGCGTGTCACCGGCTGGGAGGAAAAACGCTTCTATCCATATGAACACCCGGCCCGCACCATGGCAGGGTTGGGCGAAGTGGTGCAGGGCCCGACCCGGGGCTATCTGCTCAAGGACGTCTGGTTGATCGACGGTGTGCTGTACAAGGGGCGGGCCAGTTTCTGGCTTTCCCAACGGCCCAGGGCATTCCCACCTGTGGTCGTGGAGCATGAGATCGATCGCGGGGCGATCTACTGTTCGGTCAACGGCAATACCTGGTTCGGCAACTGGATGGTCGAAGACTGCGTGACCTATCCCCTGGCCGCCGAGGAAGGTGTGCCGGTCACTGTCGGGCCGTCAGCGCGGTTTCCTATCTACACCCAGGCGCCGCCCTACGAAGACTGGCTCGGCATGAAGCCAAGGCGCCTGAGTGGCGCCTACTTCCATGAACTGGTGCTGTTCGATGACTTCTGTAACAACCGCAACAAGTATCTGCGTTTTCGCGCCATGGGTGACAAGCTGCTGTCGCGGGTGAACTATCAGGCGCACCCCGGCGTGTTCTTGCTGCGCGGTGGCGACGGCGACCTGCGCTTGCTGCGCAACGAACTGGAGTTGGCCGAGCACCTGCGTCGAACCCGTGGTTTTCACGTGGTCGATCCGCTGAAAAGCGACGTGCCGTCCATCGTTGCGGCCTGCGCCGGGGCGCAGGTGGTGATCGGTGTCGAGGGCAGCCAGCTGGTGCATGGGGTCAATGTCCTGCAACCGGGCGGTGCTTTGCTCGCCCTGCAGCCGCCCAATCGCTTCGTCAGCTACTACAAGTACCACACCGACCGAGACAACCAGCATTTCGCCTATGTGGTCGGCACCCCCGATGGCGACGGTTTCAGGATCGACATCGAGGAAGTGGAGCGCACGTTGGATTTGATTCCACCGCCGTGAGCCGTGACCTAGAGCACGTTCAGGATGTGGCCCGGGCCAGGAGAAGGTTTGCCGTCTTCACCATTTGAATCCACTCCTGCTCGGTCACCAACCTCTTCTGCCGGGGGCGGTCACGGACCTGTTCGAATGGGTGCAAGGTCTTCCGCAGGAGCTCGAGATGCTGGCGGCGCATATGTGTGCATTGGCCGAAGCCTGTGATCTGGATGCCGTGAGCGCGCTGCTCGAAGCCGTGCCCGCGACAAAACCGTGAGGTCGTGCAGGTTTCACGGGTAAACCGGACACCGAACCGATTCACCCGCGAAGCGGGCGCCACGCAGAAGAGCAGCGCCGACCAGGATTATTTCTTCAGGGCCTGGTACGACTTGACCATGTCCTGCGCCCAACCGTCGAGCACGGCCTTGGCATCTTTGGCCTGCATGACTTGCGACGAGTTTTCCAGCTCTGTGCCGGCGCCTTTGCGCACCACCTCGGCCACTACCTGGTTGTTGCTGCCATCGATGAAGGCCGCCTCGGTGGCGATGCTGGTGTCTTGGTCGCGAATGCCGGTGGCGGTGCTGATACCGGCGGCGATCAGGGCGATCGGGATCACTTCATACGGGCGCAGGCTCTTGGTGGAGGCGCTGACCGCAGTGATCGCCGGGCGCACGACCAACACGCCTGGGCCTGGGCTGGTGGCCAGCGGCAGGACCTTGGAGAAGTGTGATTTCAAGGTCTGGTCGTAGTACTGGGTGATGCCTTGAAGCGTGGACTGCGGAACCTTCTCGGTCGGCTGCGGCCGCGGATAGAGCTGGCTGGGCTCGATGTAGACGCTGCGGAAGGCGTTGACGTCGACGCCAGGCTTGATCCAGCGCATCACCGGCGCACCGGAGGGGGACTTTTCTTCCTTGAGGATGCTGTAGTCCTTCAGAAAGCCGGAATACTGATCGGACTCCACGTATTTGCTCGCGCAACCGGAGAGCAGTAGCGAGGACAGGCACAAGGTTGTAGCGAACGACTTCAGGTTCATTCAGGTTCTCCTTGGGACATTGGCATCGCGCGGTGGCCTTGGATTCGAGTTCGTGTGACGGTGTCGTGGAAACGCAAGGTCGCGCGCCCTCCAATGATATGTAGCGCACAGTTGCCGAAGTTGCTGGACAAAGTGTTGTCCGACAGTGCATTTGTCGGGTCAAAGCCATGTTGCTGAGTCAGATCAAGGTGTCGCTCATGCTAGAATCCGCCGCTTCGAATCAGGAGGTAGACGCGTGCGCAAACTGGCAGTGGTAATGGCAGTGCTGGCCCTGACGGGCTGTGAGAACGAGGTCGAGGGTGTCCACAAACAGGTGGCCGAACACCTGCACAACCCCAAGACGGCCAAGTTCGCCAACGTGCGGATCGACACCCAGGGCTCGATCTGCGGCCAGGTGCGCGGCAAGGACGACGCCGGGCAGTACGAGGCGTACCGCAGTTATGTGGCGATCAAGCACGATGGCCAGTATGAAATCCTCGTCGATGACACCGGCAACAACCTGCGCATCCGTGAGGTCTGCGGCGGTGCCGAGCTGCAACGCCGCGCCGATGCCCTGGCTGACCAGCCGGCCCCGGAAGGCTGGGATGTGGAAGTGATCCAGGGGGCCAACATGGGGGCCTTGACCGACATGACTGCCCGCCTGATCGAAAAGGGCATCCCGTCCTCGGTCGAGTATCGCAATGGCAAGCCGGTGGTGTTGATGGGGCCATTCCCCACCAAGGCCGAGGCCGAGGCACGCAAGGCCGATGTCATGGCGCGCCTGGGCACGGACTCGATCGTCATCCAGCACGGCGCACAGCGCTAAGGCCACGGGCCGCACAGCGGCTCCAGGGCGTCAAAAATGCATGTCCGGGGCGTGTGCGGCTATGCTTGCAGGGAAGCAGGTGGTTGAGGGGGAAAGGCCTCATGTCTACGCTAGAACGGGCCATTGCCGTCGCTGCCAGGGCGCATGAAGGGCAATACGACAAGGGTGGGGCGGCCTACATTCTCCACCCGTTGCGGGTGATGATGCGGGTTTCGACGCCCGAGCAGCGGATCGTCGCGGTGCTCCACGACGTGTTGGAGGACACCCCGCTGACCCTGTCGGACCTCGCGCGCGAAGGCTTCCCCCTGAAGATCCTCGCCGCCGTGCTGGCGTTGAGCCGGCGTGAAGGCGAGAGCTACGAAGCGTTCGTGGTGCGCCTGGGCGGCGACCCGCTGGCGCGGCAGGTCAAGCTGGCGGACCTGGCCGACAACAGTGACCTGTCGCGTATCCCATGCCCGGGCCCGGCGGACCTGGCCCGGCTTTGCCGCTACCAGCAGGCCAGCGCCTACCTGCAGACCCTCAACTGATCAGCCACAGGCCTGCATGTTCACCGGCCCGACGAAGTCGTTGCCATGGCCCATCACGCACGCCACCTGTTGGTTGCGCTGCAACTCCCAGGTCTGCGGTGGATAGGTCTTGTTCCAGGCCTCGAACAACTGCCGGTCTTGCTTGGACAGGCGCAGGTTGTACTGCTTGCTCATATAGAAGTAGGTGCGCGCGATCATCCCGCGGATCGACGGGCGCGGCATCACTTTCTTGGCCTTGAAGTCCACCTGGGTCAGGCAGCTGCCGTACTGGCCCTGTTGCTGCGGCAGCCAGCCGAAGCTGTAGTTGCTGCGGTCGCCATTGACCTCGCCGATGCTCGGTACCAAGTTGTGCAGGTCGGCTTCGGCGCGTTTGTACACCTCATCGTGGCGCGAGCAGTTCTTGCGTCCACCATTCTGCCAGCATTGGCGCTGATGGCCGATCTGCCAGGCAGGCACGATGTGTTCCCATTCGATGCGCGAAGCGCGTTGGGCATTCTTGCGCGGGGTGTAGCCGCAGGAGGCCAGGTCCACTTTGTTGCCTTTGTACTTGCAACCACAGTAGAACTCGGTGGATTGCGGTGCATACAGGCGCCAGGCGACCTTCTTGGCTTCCTGGAAGGTGCGTGGGGCGTCGGCGTGGGCAGTGACAGCGGTGAACAGCAGGCACAGGCCTGCGAAAAGCGAAACTCTCATGCGCGGTCAGTCTTCCTTGGGCACAGTCCAGAAGATCTGCACGCCGCCGTCATCGCGGTGGGCGAGGGTGACGTTGTCGTTTTCGGCGATTTCCTCGAGCAGGGTTTCCCAGTCGTCGGGCGACTCGTGCTCCAGGCGGAAGATCAAGGCCGCGCGGCTGCGCTGGGCGATGGGGCTGTTGATGATCTTCTGGATGCGCAGACCCAGTTGTTCGTAGGTGCTAGGGGATGCTGCAGAGGTACTGGCCACGGGGCTTTTCCTTGTTTTGCTGTATGCGCATACAGTATTTCACTGTAAGGCATTTCGCAACAGCGTGTAAGGCGAAAGCGTCTATGACCGCAGGGATGGAATTGGTTCACTCACGGGTGAATGCAGTTGCGGGTAAGCCCGCTCCTCCCACGTCCGCTCTGGGCACTGTGGGAGCGGGTTTACCCGCGAATGGGCCGGCTCAGACAACGCGCCGGCCCGACGTCATGGTAACGAATCAATACTCCCAGAAGATCCGCTGCAGCTCCTTGCTGTCCTGGGTCTTGGTCATCGCCACCATCGCCAGGATCCGCGCCTTCTGCGGATTCAGGTCATGGGCCACGACCCAGTCGTTCTTGTCGTCAGGCTGTTCGGCGTTGCGCAGCACGAAACCACCCTGATTGACGTGGGACGAACGAATGATCTGAACACCGTTCTTGCGCAGCTCTTGCAGGGCTGGCACCACCCGCGACGATACCGAACCATTGCCAGTGCCGGCGTGGATCAGAGCCTTGGCGCCATTTTGCGCCAGCGCCTTGTAAGCGGTGTCGGTCACGTTGCCGTAGCCATAGGCGATGTCCACCTGGGGCAGGGCGCTGATCTGCTTGATGTCGAACTCCGAGTTGACGGTATGGCGCTTGGCTGGCAGGCGGAACCAGTAGGACTTGCCTTCGACCACCATGCCCATCGGGCCCCAGGCGCTCTTGAACGCTTCGGTCTTGATGTTGACCGACTTGCTCACGTCACGGCCGGACTGGATCTCGTCGTTCATGGTCACCAGCACCCCTTTACCGCGGGACTGCTTGTCGCTGGCTACTGCTACGGCGTTGTACAGGTTGAGCATGCCATCGGCGGACATGGCGGTGCCCGGGCGCATGGAGCCGACGACCACGATTGGCTTGTCGGTCTTCTCCACCAGGTTGAGGAAGTAGGCGGTTTCTTCGAGGGTATCGGTGCCGTGGGTGATGACGATGCCGTCGACGTCCTTGCTGTCGGCCAGCTCCGCGACGCGTTTGCCAAGCTTGAGCAGGTCGTCGTTGCTGATGCTCTCGGAGGCGATCTGCATCACCTGCTCGCCGCGCACGTTGGCCAAGGTGGCCAGCTCCGGTACGCCGGCGATGAGTTTGTCGACACCGAGCTTGGCGGCCTGGTAGGTGGCGCTGTTGGCGGCGCTGGCACCGGCGCCGGCGATGGTGCCGCCGGTGGCGAGGATGACCACGTTGGCCAGTTTCTGCTGTTGCTCGGCTTCCTTGGCGCTAAGGCCGGTCGGCAGGATCAGCAACAGGGCGAGGGCGCTTGGGGCGAAGGTTTTCACTGCAGCATTCATGTTTTTATTTTCTCTCTTCCAAATGAGACGGTTGGCTGTGTCGCGCCCTAGAGCAGGCAGGTTTCGTACCAGCGGGGGCCGTGGCCCCAGCAAGGGCTGGATGAGGCCGTGATCAGGGCGCGTTACGACAAACCTGTGAGACTGGTTCGGGCTGCATGACAGCCTGTTCCGTTCGGTATCCCGAATGAGAGTAGGAAAAGGTGTTCGGTTTTTCGGAAATTTTTCGGATAATCCCGACGTACGCGGCCTGGGCAAAACCGCGTGAGGGATTTGACAAAAGCAGGTCTTGTTTCCATAGTTACGCAACGCAAACGTTTGCGATCCGATAAAAAACACAAGATTCGGAGTCAAATTCATGAAATTGCCATTCCCTGGCCGCTTGCTGGCCCTGGCTGTCTTCTCCACGCTTGCCCTCACACTCCCCGTGTCCGCCGCCCAGGCCCAGGACAAACCCAAGGTCGCCCTGGTCATGAAATCCCTGGCCAACGAGTTCTTCCTGACCATGGAAGACGGCGCCAAGACCTACCAGAAAACCCACGCTGATGATTTCGACTTGGTGGCCAACGGCATCAAGGACGAATCCGATACTGGCAACCAGATCCGCATCGTCGAGCAGATGATCGTCTCCGGCGTCAACGCCCTGGTCATCGCTCCGGCCGACTCCAAAGCCCTGGTGCCGGTGATCAAGAAGGCCATGGACGCGGGCATCACCGTGGTCAACATCGACAACCGCCTCGACCCCGACGTGCTCAAGAGCAAAGGCCTGAGCGTGCCCTTCGTCGGCCCCGACAACCGCAAAGGCGCACGCTTGGTCGGCGACTACCTGGCCCAGCAGAAGCTCAAGGCCGGGGACCAGGTCGGTATCATCGAAGGCGTGCCGACCACCACCAACGCTCAGCAGCGCACCGCAGGCTTCAAGGACGCCATGGAAGCTGCGCAGATGAAAGTGGTCTCGGTGCAGTCGGGCAACTGGGAGATCGACAAGGGCAACGCCGTCGCCGCCGCCATGCTCAATGAATACCCAGATCTCAAAGCATTACTGGCCGGCAACGACAGCATGGCCCTGGGCGCTGTGTCGGCGGTGCGGGCGGCAGGCAAGACCGGCCAGGTGCAAGTGGTTGGGTACGACAACATCCGCGCCATCAAGCCCATGCTCAAGGACGGCCGTGTGCTTGCCACCCTCGAGCAGCATGGCGCCGACCAGGCAGTGTTCGGCATCCAGGCGGCCTTGCAGATGCTCAAGGGCGAAAAGCCTGCGGTGGATGCCGACAACGTCATCCAGACCCCGGTCGAACTGGTTACCGAATGATGATTCGGCATCGCGGCGCCGGTTTCGCCGGTAGAACCGCACCCACAGGTACAGCAGGGTTTTCCAGGCCTGCGCAAGGTCTGTGGGCACCGGCTCACCCGCGTGGAGGCCAGCACAGCCAATACAAGACCGCTGCGTTCCCTGGGGCGGGGTGTCTGCCATGAAAGAAGCGAATGAGGTCACCCTTGCTGTCAGCGGCCTGGGCAAGACTTACACCCAGCCGGTGCTCGGCGATGTGACGCTGGAGCTGCGCGCTGGCGAAGTGCTGGCGCTCACCGGCGAGAACGGCGCGGGCAAGAGCACGCTGTCCAAGCTCATCAGCGGCCTGGAAACGCCCACCACAGGGCAGATGCGCTATCGCGGCGAGCCCTACGCGCCCGGCAGTCGCAGCGCGGCCGAGCGCCTGGGCGTGCGCATGGTGATGCAGGAGCTCAACCTGCTGCCCACCCTGACCGTGGCCGAGAACCTATTCCTCGACAACCTGCCCAGCCGCGCCGGTTGGATCAGCCAGAAACGCCTGCGCCAACTGGCTACCGCCGCCATGGCCCAGGTCGGCCTGGATGCCATCGACCCGGACACCCCGGTCGGCGAGTTGGGCATCGGCCATCAGCAGATGGTGGAGATCGCCCGCAACCTCATTGGCGATTGCCATGTGCTGATCTTCGACGAGCCCACGGCGATGCTCACCGCTCGCGAAGTGGAGCTGCTGTTCACTCAGATCGAACGCCTACGCCAGCGCGGCGTGGCCATCGTCTATATCTCCCATCGCCTGGAAGAGCTGCAGCGCGTGGCCCAGCGTATCGCCGTGCTGCGCGATGGCAAGTTGGTGTGCGTCGAGCCGATCCAGCGCTACAGCAGCGCCGAGCTGGTCAACCTCATGGTCGGTCGCGAGCTGGGCGAGCATATCGACCTCGGTCGTCGCGAGATCGGCCAGACGCTGCTCAAGGTCCACAAGCTCAGCCGTGGCGACAAGGTGCGCGAGGTGTCGTTCGAGGTCAGGGCAGGGGAGATCTTCGGTATTTCCGGCCTGATCGGCGCCGGACGCACCGAGCTGTTGCGCCTGATCTACGGCGCCGACCGCGCCGACAGCGGGCAGATCGAACTTGGCCAGCCCTTGCAGCCGGTCACCCTCGATTCGCCCAAGGCGGCGGTGCGCGCGGGCATCGCGTTGATCACCGAGGACCGCAAGGGCGAAGGCCTGCTGCTCACTCAATCGATCAGCGCCAATATTGCCCTGGGCAACCTGGGGGCGGTGTCCCGCGCGGGCATACTCGACGCCGAAGCCGAGCGCGCCCAGGCGCTGCGCCAGATCAATGCCATGCGCATCCGCAGCGCCAGCCCGGCCCAGGCCGTGGGCGAGCTCTCCGGCGGCAACCAGCAGAAAGTGGTGATCGGCCGTTGGCTGGAGCGCAACTGCCAGGTGCTGTTGTTCGACGAGCCGACCCGGGGCATCGATGTCGGCGCCAAGTTCGACATCTATGGCCTGCTGGCCGAGCTGGCGCGCCAGGGCAAGGCCTTGGTGGTGGTGTCCAGCGACCTGCGCGAGTTGATGCTGATCTGCGATCGCATCGCTGTGCTCTCGGCGGGCCGGCTGATCGACACCTTCGACCGCGAGCGCTGGAGCCAGGATCAACTGCTCGCCGCCGCCTTCGCCGGCTATCAGAAACGTGACGAACTGCTGCATGAAGCAGCTCCCAGGATGGACCCATGAAGACCACACCCCTCGACACCCCGGGCCGTGCCCCCGCGCGCCGCAGCGCCAATTACTTCGGCCTGGGTACCTACCTGGGCCTGGCCGGCGCCTTGTTGGCGATGATCGTGCTGTTCTCGTTCTTGAGCAGTCACTTTTTGTCCTACGCCACCTTCAGCACCCTGGCCAACCAGATCCCGGACCTCATGGTGCTGGCGGTGGGCATGACCTTCGTGCTGATCATCGGCGGTATCGACCTGTCGGTGGGCTCGGTGTTGGCCCTGGCCGCCTCGGCGGTCAGCGTGGCGATCCTGGGCTGGGGCTGGAGCCCGTTGCCTGCGGCGTTGCTGGGCATGGCCGTGGCGGCGCTGGCCGGCAGCGTCACCGGTGGCATCACCGTGGCCTGGCGCATCCCATCGTTCATCGTCTCCTTGGGCGTGCTGGAGATGGCCCGAGGCCTGGCTTACCAGTTCACCGACTCGCGCACCGCCTACATCGGCGATGCCTTCGCCTGGTTCTCCAACCCCATCGCCTTCGGTATTTCGCCAGCCTTCATCATCGCCTTGCTGGTCATCGTCGTCGCCCAGCTGGTGCTGACCCGCACGGTGTTCGGCCGCTACCTGATCGGCATCGGCACCAACGAAGAGGCCGTGCGCCTGGCCGGCATCGACCCGCGCCCCTACAAGGTGCTGGTGTTCGCCTTGATGGGCCTGCTCGCGGGCCTGGCCGCGCTGTTCCAGATCTCCCGCCTGGAGGCCGCCGACCCCAATGCCGGCGCTGGCCTGGAGCTGCAGGTCATCGCCGCCGTGGTCATCGGCGGCACCAGCCTGATGGGCGGGCGCGGCTCGGTCATCAGTACCTTCTTCGGCGTCCTGATCATCTCCGTGCTGGCCGCGGGGCTGGCGCAGATCGGCGCCTCCGAACCCACCAAACGCATCATCACCGGGGCGGTCATCGTGATCGCCGTGGTGCTCGACACTTACCGGAGCCGGCGCGCAGGCCGGCGGAACTGAACCCATGGCAACCATCAAAGACGTCGCGGCACTGGCAGGTATTTCCTACACCACCGTGTCCCATGTACTGAACAAGACCCGCCCGGTCAGCGAGCATGTGCGCCTGAAGGTCGAGGCGGCCATCGCCGAGCTCGACTACGTGCCCAGCGCCGTGGCCCGTTCGCTCAAGGCCCGCAGTACCGCCACCATCGGCCTGCTGGTGCCCAACAGTGTCAACCCGTACTTCGCCGAGTTGGCCCGGGGTATCGAGGACGGCTGCGAGCGCAACGGTTATTGCGTGATCCTCTGCAACTCCGACGACAACCCGCAAAAGCAGCGCAGCTACCTGCGGGTGTTGCTGGAAAAGCGTATTGACGGCCTGATCGTCGCCTCGGTCGGCCAAGACAGCGACCTGCTGGAAAGCTTGGCCTGCGTGCGCACGCCGATGGTCATCGTCGATCGCGCCCTGGATGGCATCGATGCCGACCTGGTACGCATCGACCACGAACAGGGCGGCTACCTCGCCACCCGGCACCTGCTGGACCTGGGTCACCGTGACATCGCCTGCATCGGCGGGCCGGCCGACTCAGGGCCTGCCCAGTTGCGCCTGGCGGGCTACCGTCGGGCCATGGCCGAGCAGGGCGTGGCGGAGGGTGAAAACCGCATTCTGCACAGTGACTTCAGCAGTCCCGGTGGCTACGACGCCGCGGTGCACCTGCTCGACGGCCCGCGGCCCACGGCGATCTTCGCCGGCAACGACATGATCGGTTTTGGCGTGTTGCGTGCGGCGGCCGAGCGCAACATCCACGTGCCGGGCGAATTGTCGGTGGTCGGTTTCGACGACATCGAGCTCAGCCGCTATGTGTACCCGCCGTTGACCACGGTCGGCCAGTCGATCCGCGAGCTGGGCGAAAGCGCCGCGCAACTGCTGCTCTCGCGCATCGCCACCCCCCGCAGCGGCGGCGTGGAGCAGCGCATCGTCGCCCCGCGCATCGTGTTGCGTGAATCCACCGGGCCGCGCCCGGACTTGTTCAATGATTACCGTTAAGGAGTGACCATGAGCGCCAAGGTCGTGGTGGTCGGCAGTCTCAACATGGACCTGGTGGCCCGCACCCAGCGTTTGCCCCGGCCCGGCGAGACGCTGGCCGGCGACAGTTTCTTCACCGTGCCCGGCGGCAAGGGTGCCAACCAGGCGGTGGCCGTGGCTCGGCTTGGGGCCAGCGTGGCCATGGTCGGCAACGTGGGCGACGACGCCTATGGCCAGCAACTGTGCAAGGCCCTGGAGCAGGAGGGTATCGATTGCCAGGCGGTGGGCGTATGCCCGGGCGTCTCCAGCGGCGTGGCGCTGATCATGGTCGATGCCGCCAGCCAGAACTCCATCGTCATCATCCCTGGTGGCAACGGCCAGCTGATGCCGGCGTCCGTGCAGCGTTTCGACGCTCTGTTGCAAGCGGCCGAGGTGATCATCTGCCAGCTGGAAGTGCCCATGGCCACGGTGGCCTGGACGCTGGCCCGTGGGCGTGAACTGGGCAAGACAGTGATCCTCAACCCCGCGCCTGCCACCGGCCCGCTGCCGTCGGACTGGTTCGCCCATATCGATTACCTCACGCCCAACGAGAGCGAGGCCGAAGCCTTGACCGGGCTGCCAGTGACCGACATCGACAGTGCACGCCGCGCGGGTGAACGGCTGTTGCAACTGGGCGCGGGCAAGGTGATCGTCACACTGGGGGCGCAGGGGGCGTTGTTCGTCAGCCCTGCGGGGAGCCGGCATTTTCCCGCCCCGGTGGTCCAGCCCGTGGACACCACGGCGGCGGGGGATACCTTCATCGGCGGCTTCGCTGCCGGCCTGGTGCGCGGCTTGGAGGAGGGCGAGGCCATCGCCTTCGGCCAGCGGGCCGCCGCGTTGTCGGTGACCCGCGTGGGCGCCCAGCCTTCGATCCCCTATTTGGCGGAGCTTGCGCCATGAAGAAGACCGGATTGTTGAACGTGGCGTTGTCCAGGGTGATCGCCGGGCTGGGCCACGGCGACATCCTGGTGATCGGCGATGCCGGGCTGCCGGTGCCGCCGGGCGTGGAACTGATCGATCTGGCCGTAACGCCCGGTGTGCCGGATTTCGCCAGTGTGTTGCAGGCGGTGCTGGAAGAGATGCAAGTGGAGCGGCATGTGCTGGCCGAGCAGATGCTCGAGGTGGCGCCACCGGCCCTGGCGCAGGTACAGGGGTTGCAAGGACAACTGGGCGTGCGAGAGCTGCTGACCCACCAAGCGTTCAAAGAGCTCTGCCGCCGGGCCAAGGCCGTGGTGCGAACCGGAGAGTGTAAGCCCTACAGCAACATCGCCCTAGTGGCGGGTGTCACGTTCTGAGGTCAAGGCTCACTCGCGGGTAAGCCCGGTCCTGCGCCGAACCCTGTAGGAGCGGGTTTCCCCCGCGAAGGGCCGCAACGCGGCCCCAATACCGAAGGCAACAAGGAGTGCCCCCATGCTCAAACACCTCCTCAAAGGAGTCATCCTTATGTCAGCCGTGGCCACCACCATCCTCCAGGCCGCCCCGCGTGATGTGATCATCGACACCGACCCGGGTGCCGACGACGTCGTCGCGCTGCTGCTCGCCATGGCCTCGCCCGAGGACCTGAACATCCGCGCCATCACCACCGTGGCCGGCAACGTGCGCCTGGACAAGACCTCGCGCAACGCTCGCCTCGCGCGGGAATGGGCTGGGCGCGAAGACATCCCGGTCTACGCCGGGGCAGGGCGCCCGTTGGTGCGCAAGCCGATCTACGCTGACGATATCCATGGTCGGGAGGGCCTGGAAGGGGTGAAGGTCCACGAGCCCAAACAGGGGCTGGCCCAGGGCAATGCCGTGCAATACCTGGTCGATACGCTGTCCCACGCCGAGCCTCACAGCATCACCCTGGCCATGCTCGGCCCGCAGACCAACCTGGCCCTGGCGTTGATCCAGAAGCCCGAGATCGCCAAAGGCATCAAGGAAGTGGTGGTAATGGGTGGTGCTCACTTCAATGGCGGCAACATAACCCCGGTGGCCGAGTTCAACCTCTACGCCGACCCCCATGCCGCAGAGGTGGTGCTGGCCAGCGGCGTCAAGCTCACCTACGTGCCCCTGGACCTGACCCACAAGGTTATTACCAGTGAAGCGCGCTTCAAGCAGTTGGCGGCCATCAACAATCAGGCCAGCCAGCGTGTGGTGGATATCCTCGATGCCTACGTCAAGCACGACATGGACCTGTACGGCATGCCCGGTGGCCCGGTGCACGATGCCAGTGTCATCGCCTACCTGATCAAGCCCGAGCTGTTCAGCGGTAGGCGGGCCCACCTGGAGGTCGACAGCCGTGAAGGCCCGACCTTCGGCCAGACCGTCGTTGACTGGTACGCGGTGCTCAAGCGTCCGGCCAATGTGCTGTGGCTGAACGAGGGCGATGCCCAGGGCTTTTTCGACCTGCTCAGCGAGCGCTTGGCTCGATTGCAATAGCGACGTGCGGGGCGTAGCGCTCGAACACCTGCTCGATGAAGCTGCGCGCTGCTTCGCTGCCGCGGTCGCGAACCAACAAGTCGATGGCGATCAGCAGCAGTTCTTCAGGGGTGCTGGGGCTGTAGGCGCTCTGGCCCTCGGCCCATTTGACCTTGATGTCGGCGTCGATGCTGTGGCTGCTCATGGGAGGCTCTCGTGGCAAGCCTGGGCTAAGGGTCGAACACCGGACCCTGGCGTTCGAAGGGAGGCGTTTGCGCTCCGGTTGTTGCAGTAAATCATGCCTTTGCATTCGTCGCACGACCGCTGGCGAATAAACCGCCAGGCGTACGGCGCAAAATCCAGTCACGATTCCCTTTCGCCATCAGGGGCCGGTTCAGGCAGACTTGCCCGGTTTTGCAACAAAAGTTGAGCGGAGCTGTCGCATGAGACAGTTCCCATGATGATTAGGAGGATTCATGTTCCGTACCCGTGCTTACCTGGCGACCTTGCTGGCGGCTGCAGTCCTGGCAGGTTGCAGCACAGGCGGTTCTTCCAGCGGTGGCGACAAGGCCCCAGGCACCTCGGCCGACAACGGCGGTCGCTGCGAGGCCAGCGGTGCCGACTTCACCATCGGCAAGCAGGCCACCCCGGCGCTGCTGGAGCAGGCACGCAAGGCCAGCGGTTCGCAACTGGCACGTATCCTCAAGCCTCACGACGTGATCACCCTGGAGTACCGCTCCGAGCGGCTGAACCTGAACGTCGATGACAAAGGCGTGGTGACCCGCGTCAACTGCGGTTGAGGTTTCGCCTGCGACAAAAGCGAACACCCACAAAAAACCCGCCATGAAGGCGGGTTTTTTGTATTCGTATCCGAATTACTCCGGACGAACCTGCGCAGCCTGCATGCCCTTCTGACCGCGTTCGGCAACGAAGGAAACGGACTGGCCTTCTTTCAGGCTCTTGAAGCCGTCGGTTTCGATGGCCTTGAAGTGTACGAACAGGTCGTCGCCGCCGCCTGCTGGGGTGATGAAGCCGTAGCCTTTTTCATCATTGAACCATTTGACGGTGCCGTTTTGGCGATTGGACATGGGGTGAATCTCCAGAAACATGGTTTTTTTTCGAGGTGCGATGTTGCCGAGGCTACGCAGCACCGGCGACATCATAGTCTAATTCTGCGTATCTAGCGCCTGTTACCTTCGCAGGATACTGATCCACGGCAAATAATGCGTGCATCGCCCCGCAAAAAGGCTCAGCTCTTAGGTGCGCAGGCCTGACGTACCACGGTTTGCGCCCGCTGCATCAGCTTGGCATCGACACCGTCCTTGCTGTCCAGGTCTTCGATTTCCGCCTTGGTGAAGTTCTTCTCGATCGCATCAGCGCCGCACTTGCAGTGCTGGTCCGCCGTTTTCGCATCGACACCTTGAGCCGACGCTACCTGGACGCACTGCTCCATGTAGGCGCCTTTCTTGCCGGCAGGCCACTCGGCATGTGCCGCCAGGGGCAGCAGCAGGGCGCTGGCGGCGGTCAGGGCCAGAAGAGACTGAAGTCGCATAACCACACACTCCTTGGGTTGGATCTCATCAAGAGTAGGATGCTTCAGAAACTCTGAGGTGGAATTTTCCGAACAAGTTCACCCAGACGGCTTAATTTCCAAATATTTCTGCCTGCCGCCCAAGCCGCGTGCTAGCATGCTCGGCTTGCAGCTGCACCCTGGCAGCTGTTTTCCATTTTTCTTTCCAGTCACTCTGGTTCGTCCCTGGTTGGCCGAAAGGCTCCTGCCACTGTGAGGCAGGCTTTCCCGCGGGAAAGGCAGGTCGGATCTTGTACTGGCTCATCCCAACCCATGTGACCTTTGGTAGGGGTCACCACTAGGAGAGGAGGCGCCATGCCCGTAATTACTCTTCCCGATGGCAGTCAACGTACGTTCGACAAGGCCGTCACCGTTGCCGAAGTCGCCGCCTCCATTGGCGCGGGCCTCGCCAAGGCCACGCTGGCCGGCAAGGTCGATGGCAAGCTGGTCGACGCCTGCGACCTGATCGAGAACGACGCCACGCTGCAGATCATCACCCCTAAAGATGAAGAGGGACTGGAGATCATCCGTCACTCGTGCGCCCACCTGGTCGGCCACGCAGTGAAACAGCTGTACCCGACCGCCAAGATGGTGATCGGCCCGGTGATCGACGAAGGCTTCTACTACGACATCGCCTACGAGCGCCCCTTCACCCCAGAAGACATGGCCGCCATCGAACAGCGCATGCAACAGCTGATCGACAAGGATTACGACGTCATCAAGAAGATGACCCCGCGCGCCGAAGTCATCGACGTATTCAAGAGCCGTGGCGAAGACTACAAGCTGCGCCTGGTCGAGGACATGCCGGACGAACAGGCCATGGGCCTGTACTACCACGAAGAATACGTCGACATGTGCCGTGGCCCGCACGTGCCGAACACCCGCTTCCTCAAGGCGTTCAAGCTGACCAAGCTCTCCGGCGCCTACTGGCGCGGCGATGCCAAGAACGAGCAGTTGCAGCGCGTGTACGGCACCGCCTGGGCTGACAAGAAGCAACTGGCTGCCTACATCCAGCGCATCGAAGAAGCCGAAAAGCGTGACCACCGCAAGATCGGCAAGCAGCTGGATCTCTTCCACCTGCAGGAAGAAGCCCCGGGCATGGTCTTCTGGCACCCGGCTGGCTGGACCGTCTATCAGGTGCTCGAGCAGTACATGCGTGGTGTGCAGCGCGAAAACGGCTACCTGGAGATCAAGACGCCGCAGGTCGTCGACCGCATCCTCTGGGAGCGTTCCGGCCACTGGTCCAACTACGCCGAGAACATGTTCACCACTTCGTCGGAAAGTCGCGATTTCGCGGTAAAACCGATGAACTGCCCGTGCCACGTACAGGTGTTCAACCAAGGCCTGAAGTCCTACCGTGACCTGCCGCTGCGCCTGGCCGAGTTCGGTGCCTGCCACCGTAACGAGCCGTCCGGCGCCTTGCACGGCATCATGCGTGTGCGTGGCTTCACCCAGGACGACGCCCACATCTTCTGCACCGAAGATCAGGTGAAGAAAGAAGCGGCCGACTTCATCAAGCTGACCCTGGATGTCTACAAGGACTTCGGTTTCACCGACATCGCCATGAAGCTCTCGACCCGTCCCGCCAAGCGCGTGGGCTCCGAAGAGCTGTGGGACCGCGCCGAAGGCGCCCTGGCCGATGCGCTGAACGAGTCGGGCCTGGAGTGGGAATACCAGCCGGGCGAGGGCGCTTTCTACGGTCCGAAGATCGAATTCACCCTGCGTGACTGCCTGGGCCGTAACTGGCAGTGCGGCACCCTGCAGTACGATCCGAACCTGCCGGAGCGTCTGGATGCCAGCTATATCGCCGAAGATAACAACCGTAAGCGCCCGGTCATGCTGCACCGTGCGATCCTCGGTTCCTTCGAGCGCTTCATCGGCATGCTGATCGAGCACTACGCGGGCGTATTCCCGGCGTGGCTGGCCCCGACCCAGGCGGTGATCATGAACATCACCGACAAGCAGGCCGATTTCGCACTCGAAGTGGAAAAATCCCTCAATGGGGCTGGTTTCCGTGCCAAGTCCGACTTGAGAAATGAGAAGATCGGCTTTAAAATCCGCGAGCATACTTTGCTCAAGGTCCCATACCTTCTGGTTATAGGGGACCGCGAAGTCGAAACGCAGACCGTTGCAGTACGTACCCGTGATGGCAAAGACCTGGGCTCCATGCCCGTCTCCCAATTCACTCAACTGCTCGCTGACGCCGTGGCTCAGCGCGGTCGCCTAGAATCGGAGTAATGACTATTAAGCGTGAAATGAGAAACGATAAACGAACTGCACCGAAAGCCCCGATCAACGAGAATATCTCGGCACGCGAGGTTCGGTTAATTGGCGCTGACGGCGAGCAGATTGGCATCGTCTCGATTGATGAAGCGCTGCGTATCGCTGATGAAGCGAAGCTGGATCTGGTGGAGATCTCTGCAGACGCGCAACCGCCTGTCTGCAAGGTCATGGACTACGGCAAGCACCTCTTCGAGAAGAAGAAGCAGGCCAACGAAGCCAAGAAAAACCAGAAGCAGATCCAGATCAAAGAAATCAAGTTTCGTCCAGGGACGGAAGAAGGGGATTACCAGGTAAAACTACGCAACCTGGTACGTTTCCTTAGCGATGGGGACAAGGCCAAGATCTCTCTGAGATTCCGCGGCCGTGAGATGGCCCACCAGGAGCTGGGCATGGAGCTGTTGAAGCGGGTCGAAGCTGACCTCGCCGAATACGGCACCGTTGAGCAGCATCCGAAGATGGAAGGACGCCAGCTTATGATGGTCATCGCCCCCAAAAAGAAGAAGTAATCTCCCGGGCACGGCAGGCCTGATGATTATGTGTAATTTTATCGAATGCGGAGTTCCAACATGCCAAAAATGAAAACCAAGAGCGGTGCTGCGAAGCGTTTCCTGAAAACCGCTTCCGGCTTCAAGCACAAGCACGCTTTCAAGAGCCACATCCTGACCAAAATGTCGACCAAGCGTAAGCGTCAACTGCGCGGTGCCAGCCTGCTGCACCCGTCTGACGTGGCAAAAGTCGAGCGCATGCTGCGCGTACGTTAATTCTGGTCAACGATAGAGGAAGTTACTCATGGCTCGTGTAAAGCGTGGCGTCATCGCTCGTAAGCGTCACAAGAAAATTCTGAAACTGGCTAAAGGCTACTACGGTGCACGCTCGCGCGTATTCCGCGTTGCCAAGCAGGCTGTCATCAAGGCTGGCCAATACGCCTACCGTGACCGTCGCCAGAAGAAGCGTCAGTTCCGCGCTCTGTGGATCGCTCGTATCAACGCCGGTGCCCGCACCAACGGTCTGTCCTACAGCCGTCTGATCGCTGGCCTGAAAAAAGCGTCGATCGAAATCGACCGCAAGGTTCTGGCCGACCTGGCAGTGAACGAAAAAGCGGCGTTTGCTGCGATTGTCGAGAAAGCTAAAGCCGTCCTGGCTTAAGTACCCACGACAATCATCCGGCGGCGCTTTGCGTCGTCGGGTGTAAAACGTCATCGATAGGGGAAGAGCCTTCAAAAGCTCTTCCCCTATTTTCGTATCTGGAGTCTGTACATGGAAAACCTGGACGCGCTGGTTGCCCAAGCCCTCGAGGCCGTGGAACGCGCTGAAGACATCACTACCCTGGAACAGATCCGGGTCCAATACCTCGGCAAGAAAGGCGAGCTGACCCAGGTGATGAAGACCCTGGGCAACCTGCCAGCCGAAGAGCGCCCGAAAGTCGGCGCGCTGATCAACGACGCCAAAGAGCGCGTCACCGACGTGCTCAACGCACGCAAGGCTGCCTTCGAAGAAGCCGAGCTCAACGCTCGCCTGGCCGCCGAATGCATCGACGTGACCCTGCCAGGCCGTGGCCAGACCACCGGCGGGCTGCACCCGATCACCCGTACCCTCGAGCGCATCGAGCAGTTCTTCACCCACATCGGCTACGGCATCGCCGAAGGCCCTGAGGTCGAAGACGACTACCATAACTTCGAAGCGCTCAACATCCCCGGCCATCACCCGGCCCGGGCGATGCACGACACCTTCTACTTCAATGCCAACATGCTGCTGCGCACTCACACTTCGCCTGTGCAGGTGCGGACCATGGAGTCCAGCCAGCCGCCGATCCGCATTGTCTGCCCGGGCCGCGTCTATCGCTGCGACTCGGACATTACCCACTCGCCGATGTTCCACCAGGTCGAAGGCCTGCTGGTCGATCGCGGCATCAACTTCGCCGACCTCAAGGGCACCATCGAAGAGTTCCTGCGCGTGTTCTTCGAGAAAGAACTGGCGGTACGCTTCCGTCCGTCGTTCTTCCCCTTCACCGAGCCTTCGGCTGAAGTCGACATCCAGTGCGTGATGTGCTCCGGCAATGGCTGCCGCGTGTGCAAGCAGACCGGCTGGCTCGAAGTCATGGGTTGCGGCATGGTCCATCCGAACGTGCTGCGCATGTCCGGCATCGACCCGGAAGAGTTCCAGGGCTTCGCCTTCGGCATGGGCGCCGAGCGCCTGGCCATGCTGCGCTATGGCGTCAACGATTTGCGTCTGTTCTTCGACAACGACCTGCGGTTCCTCGCCCAATTCCGCTAGGCCCAATCGACGCACTTTCTAGGAGAACAGCATGAAATTCAGTGAACAGTGGCTGCGCGGTTGGGTAAACCCGCAAGTCTCCCGTGACGAACTGGTCGCCCGCCTGTCCATGGCCGGCCTTGAAGTCGACAGCGTGACCCCCGCTGCCGGCCAGTTCAGCGGCATCGTGGTGGGCGAGATCCTCGCCACCGAACAACACCCGGACGCCGACAAGCTGCGCGTGTGCCAGGTGAGCAACGGCCAGGAAACCTTCCAGGTCGTCTGCGGCGCTCCGAACGCGCGCCCAGGCATCAAGATCCCGTTCGCCATGATCGGCGCCGAACTGCCGGGCGACTTCAAGATCAAGAAGGCCAAGCTGCGCGGCGTCGAGTCCTTCGGCATGCTGTGCTCGGCCGCCGAGCTGCAGATCAGCGAAGAGAACGACGGCCTGCTGGAGCTGGCGGCTGACGCCCCGGTCGGCGAAGACATTCGCCAGTACCTGAACTTGGACGACGCCAGCATCGAGATCGGCCTGACCCCGAACCGCGGCGACTGCCTGTCCATCGCAGGCCTGGCCCGCGACGTCAGCGCCCTGTACGACGTGCCGGTCACCCGTCCTCAAGTGCCAGCCGTTGCCCCGGCCCACGACGAAGTGCGCCCGGTCGAAGTCTGCGCGCCGGCGGCCTGCCCACGTTACCTGGGCCGCGTCATCCGCAACGTCGACCTGAGCAAGCCGACCCCGCTGTGGATGGTCGAGCGCCTGCGCCGCAGCGACGTGCGCAGCATCGACGCTGCCGTCGACATCACCAACTACGTGATGCTCGAGCTCGGCCAGCCGATGCACGCCTTTGACCTCGCCGAAATCAACGGCGGCATCCGCGTACGCATGGCCGAGGAGGGCGAGAAGCTCGTCCTGCTGGACGGCCAGGAAGTCGCCCTGCGTGCCGACACCCTGGTCATCGCCGACCACACCCGCGCCCTGGCCATCGCAGGCGTCATGGGTGGCGAACACAGTGGCGTGAACACCGAGAAGACCCGCGACCTGTTCCTGGAAAGCGCCTTCTTCGAGCCGATTTCCGTCGCAGGCAAGGCCCGTTCCTACGGTCTGCACACCGATGCCTCGCACCGCTACGAGCGCGGCGTCGATTCGCAACTGGCCCGTGAAGCCATGGAGCGCGCCACCGCCCTGGTCCTTGAGATCGTCGGCGGCGAAGCCGGCCCCATCGTCGAGGCCGTGAGCGAGCAGCACCTGCCGAAGGTCGCGCCAGTCACTCTGCGCGCCGAGCGTATCAACCAGATGCTTGGCATGGACATGGACGCTGCCCAGGTCGAGCAACTGCTCAACGCCCTGGAGCTGAAAACCAGCGCTGATGGGGTAGGGCAGTGGACTGTCGAAGTCCCAAGCCACCGCTTCGACATCAGCCTCGAAGTCGATCTGATCGAAGAGCTGGCCCGCCTGTACGGCTACAACAACCTGCCGGTCCGCTACCCGCAAGCCCGCCTGGCTCCGCAGACCCGCCCGGAAGCCCGTGGCGAGCTGCCGACCCTGCGCCGCCTGCTGGTCGCCCGCGGCTATCAGGAAGCGATCACCTACAGCTTCATCGACCCGAAACTGTTCGAGCTGTTCACCCCGGGCGTCGAGCCGCTGCTGCTGGCCAACCCTATCTCCAGCGACATGGCCGCCATGCGCGCGTCCCTGTGGCCGGGCCTGGTCAAGGCGCTGCAGCACAACCTCAACCGCCAGCAGGACCGCGTACGCCTGTTCGAAAGCGGCCTGCGCTTCGTCGGCCAACTGGGCGACCTGAAGCAGCAGCCGATGATCGCCGGCGTTGCCACGGGCAGCCGCCTGCCGGAAGGCTGGGCGAACGGCCGTGACAGCCTCGACTTCTTCGACGTGAAAGCCGACGTGGAAGCCCTGCTGGGCTACTCGGGCGCCCTGGAAGACTTCACGTTCGTCGCCGGCAAGCACCCAGCCCTGCACCCTGGCCAGACCGCCCGCATCGAGCGCGACGGCAAGGAAGTCGGCTACATCGGTGCCATCCACCCAGAGCTCGCCAAGACCCTGGGCCTGGAGCGTCCGGTGTTCGTCTTCGAGCTGGTACTGGGCGAAGTGGTCGAAGGCCGTCTGCCGAAGTTCAGCGAACTGTCCAAGTTCCCAGAAGTGAGGCGTGACCTAGCTTTGATCGCAGGACGTGATGTTGCTTCTAGCTCCGTGCTTGAAGTAATTCGTGACAATGCGGGCGAATGGCTCACAGACCTAAGGCTGTTTGACGTCTACCAGGGTAAAGGCATTGATCCTGATAGAAAAAGCCTGGCCGTCGGCTTGACCTGGCAGCATCCATCGCGCACTCTTAACGACGATGAGGTGAACACTACCCTGCAAAACATCCTCACCTCGCTTGAACAAAGGTTGAACACCACGTTAAGGAAATAGCGTATGGGTGCTCTGACGAAAGCTGAGATGGCCGAAAGGCTGTACGAGGAGCTGGGGCTCAACAAGAGAGAGGCCAAGGAGCTGGTCGAGCTGTTTTTCGAAGAAATTCGGCACGCACTTGAAGAGAACGAGCAGGTCAAGCTGTCCGGTTTCGGCAACTTCGACCTTCGCGACAAACGTCAGCGGCCGGGCCGCAACCCCAAGACAGGGGAAGAGATCCCGATCACCGCTCGCCGCGTCGTCACCTTTCGTCCAGGGCAAAAACTGAAAGCCCGGGTTGAGGCCTATGCTGGAACCAAGCCATAACGACGAGTTGCCCCCCATTCCGGGCAAGCGCTACTTCACCATCGGTGAGGTCAGTGAGCTCTGTGCGGTAAAACCGCACGTGCTGCGTTATTGGGAACAGGAGTTCCCGCAACTCAACCCGGTCAAGCGCCGCGGCAACCGACGGTATTACCAGCGCCAAGACGTGCTGATGATCCGGCAGATCCGCGCGCTGCTATATGACCAAGGCTTCACCATCGGCGGGGCGCGACTGCGCCTCTCCAGTGACGAGGCCAAGGATGACACTACCCAGTACAAGCAACTGATCCGGCAGATGATTGCCGAGTTGGAGGATGTGTTGGTGGTGTTGAAGAAGTGAACCGAACCCGATGAATGGAAAGTTTTTTGAAAAAAAGCTTCCATTATTCAAAAGGTTAGGGTAGATTCTTCACCGTTCTCGGCAGTATCGAGAATGATGTCGGGGCGTAGCGCAGCCCGGTAGCGCACTTGCATGGGGTGCAAGGGGTCGAGTGTTCGAATCACTCCGTCCCGACCAAAAATCCCTAAAAAATCCAGTCACCGCAAGGTGACTGGATTTTTTTATGTCTGGTGGTTTTCGAGTGCCTCGGGAGACTGGGCGGCACGGCGAGTGGTGATCAGCTTGGATGAGTAGCGATTGTTCGTAGAGGAGTCAATTTCAGGGCTTTGGGCGAAACTAGGATCGATTCAGTATCATTTAATGAGGCTGCAAGGCTTAAGCTTTATGCCAGCGGATCGTCATGACTTGATCCGCAGCTGGCAAGCTAAGGTTATAAGTTACGCCATCGAGGCAGTGGATTGCTTTAGCGCGGAGGCATTGGCCTCCAGTTTCACTGACATCGAGCGCTCCTGGAAGTACCGTGCAGTCTGCTCATCCGTGCAGTACAGGTAACACCCCTTCATCCCGCGTGTCATCAGAGTGCGGTAGGTGTTCTTGATGATCAGGTCGACCAGCTTACGGGTCTCTTCCGGCTCAGACTTCATGCGAGTCTTGTAACCCCGAGTCGAGCGATCCTGCTTATCGCGCATTTCCGGTGCGGTGACGACTCGGCCATTCCTGATAACCAGGTCCGGCCCGATGATCACGCCGATATAGTCCACTTCCAGCCCTTGGCAGGTATGGATACACCCCACTTGCTCAATCGAGTTTTCGGCGATGATCCAAAGACTACCGTCCTGGTCGAGATTCCATTTACGCCGATAATTTTCACCGATCACGATGTCGTAGGCAGACGCCTGCTTTTTGCTGCTCCAGGGCCAGCAGTAACCAGCCACTACGCGGGATTTGTTTTGGCTGTTCTTCTCTGAATGGCTTCATGTAGCGCTTCAAGTGTTTCGAATACCTTGAACTCATAGGTGCTTGTATCGAGATGACGGTTGGCGGTGTTTCGAATCTCCAGTACATCATCGAGCCAAGCGAGGTATCCATCCGAACCGTTGCATCGGAACTGTGAGGCCAGGCTGTATTCTTCGACCTCGGCGCCCTTGGCTTTGGCAAATGCATGGATGGCTTCGCGGCTGCCAATATCGCTCAAGGTTACGCGCTGGTCTTCGTCGATAAAGAAGATCGTGCACTTGGAGGAGTTGATCAGTTCCTTGATCTGGTTCTCGCCGAGGTTGCCATAAAGCCCGCTTTTTTCATTGAGGCGGTGGGCTTCGTCCACGACCAGGAAATCGTAGGTGTTCGCTTCGGTATCGACGAACGCGCCGGAGCCAGTAAACATGTGAGAGAAGCGGCTGCGAGTGATGGAGCCGGCAAGCTTGCTCTCATAGACCTTACGCGGTGCAGCATTCTTCGACACGTACTTACCGACCAGACCATGGCTGGTGAGTTTGACTAACAGATTGAGCGCCACCACGGTTTTACCGGTGCCGGGCCCTCCTTCAATGATGACGACTCTGGGATGCTCTGCGGACGAGGCTGTACCAGCGGCGGCAGTGGCTTCGAATACTTCTTTCTGGTCGTCGATCAGAATGAATTCAGGCTGCGCTTTGAGTAAGCCTTTCAACGAGTCGGCCAACGCTTTTGATGGCCGGATCGGGCTGGCCATGAGGTCATGCAGCACGCTGTTCTCATCACCCATGGCGATGTGCTGCTTGATATAGGTACGCATGCGAGCGAGCTCTTCTTTACCTTTGAGGAAGAGCGGGGCCTTAATGATGTAGTCCTGATAATGCTGGGCATCGATCATGCCATCGCCTACGTAGTTGTGCAGGTAGGCGCATGCATTGACTTGGATGCCGCCGGAATATACTGCTTCGTTGAAGCCTTCTAGCAACGAGGCGTACGACCAAGCTTGGTAAGACGGATGAACTGTTTCACGCAGACCGCCGCCCAGCGCCGTTTTGACGATAGCGTCCCTACCCGTCGCCTTGGCCGAACTCCATTGCTTGAGTTCAACCAACAGGGCATTGCGTTGCCCTTGGGCGTTATACCCGGTGAGGGTAATGTCGATGCGCTTGGAGGTTTGCGGAATGTGCAGCTCAATCGCTACCCCCATGTCATCCGGGATCTCGGTATCGCGCAGTACCTTCGCCATGGCGCCGAGGGAGTTCTTCCAGGCGTTCATCTCCGCAACGGCCACGGCTTTGCCGGTCGCAGTTTTGAAGCTCTGTAAGATCACGTCTTCGATGTCATCGTTATCGTTGTCGTGCAAAAACCGTACTTTGGTCGCTTCGTAAACGATCAAGGCCTTTCTTATTCAAGGCTGCAATCAGAGCTGGTCGTATTTCTTGGCGGTATCCCGAGCCTTATCGACGGGGTATTTTTCGCCGTTGATTCGCAGCTTGTTTTGCACGGCAGCATTGAGGTCGACGCCCAGGACCGATGCCAGGCGCACCAGATACATCAGCACGTCGGCCAACTCGTCTTGAACTGCTTGGCCGGTCTCTGGCGAGCGAGCGGCAGACTTCGATGCTTCCTCGGTCAGCCATTGGAATATCTCGTTCAGCTCTCCCACTTCGCCGTTCAGCGCCATGACCAGATTCTTGGGCGAGTGGAACTGAGCCCAATTGCGGTCAGTGGCGAACTGCTCAAGCGCCTGTGCGAGTTGGCTGACTTCGACGAGTGTGGGCGAGGAGGGTGTTTGGGCTGTCACGGATGCTTCCTGTGGTGTCGAGCAGGCGAACAGGGCGGGCGTGCCATCGTTTCGCCTTTTTACGTATGCTCGACACCTTACTTCCTTCAGCCTGAATGAGGAAGATCGTAAGAATAATCTATGTCCTCTGCATGATTTTTGCGCATGGCCTAGAAGTTACAGCTGCCTTCCAAGCTAGAAACCGCTATTGAGATGTTCACTGAGCGTGCTGTTGATGAAACGTGGTGGAGCTACTTGCAATAGCTGCGGTGGCTTGGATCAGACTTTCCCACTTCCCTGTAGTCCCTTTCCCAAACATACTTCTACCGCCTTCCAGCCCATTGCTGTCGCTCCATCAGCGCTCTAGTCTCGCCGGGTCGTTGCAAATTCAACGACCGGTTTTGACAGACCGATCCTGATTTTCGGACCACAGCGCATCGCTTTATGGCAGCTGTCGTGGGGCACTTCGGTGCGCCGAGTTCCGATATCCTCGGTCTGTCAACCCGCGTACAGCTGCCACCCATTTGTTTGACAGCAGAGACGTGGCAGCTCCATTGATATCGGAGTTTGTCATGCTCAAAATCGTCCCCGACCCACCCATACCATCCGAATCCCTCACCACCCTCGAAGAGATCCTCATCCAGATCTCCGAATACCTCGTCTGCGCCCTGACCGTTTCCCAGCACAGCGTCCAGCTTCACGCCAAGCCTCCCGGCCAGGTCCTGGCCTTGGCAGCCATGCACGAAATCGAGCGCGCCCACGCCTTGGCGGAGATGGCGCTGAGTCGTGTGCAGGCGCAGCACTGATCACCTGCAGTCCGTTTCCGAAATGACGCGAGTTCCCTCGTAAGCCTGTCCAGATGATCTAGCCTCGCAGTGTTCGTCGTTCTTCATCGACCAGGGCTGGCCAGGCTACGGGCAGAGATCTGCGTAGGGTTGCGCAGGTTGATTTGGTCGCTCTGGTTGGTGTTGAGCGACGAGCCCTTGAATCAGTGAGCGCCTCTGGTGGATACCCAGGGGCGCTTTTTTTTTTGCGTTGAGGGCAAGTGATGAAAGGCAGGGACAGCCTGGCGGGCCATCGCGGCACAAAGACGCTTTTACACAGGGGGCGTGCAATTAGCGGGCAGCAATCGCGTTGAAGCGAAACGCCAGCGCTGGGAGGCTAGGGCGGTCTGCTTCGTTTTCCGGCAGATACAAGGGTTGGCCTTCCAGCGAAACGTATTCGCTCTGCTTCAACGCGTCGGCGATGCCAATTTGCATATCGCTTGGGTTGACCCATAACAGCCCCAAGTCGAACAGGGTATGCACGTCAGCCCTCAGTAACAGCCCATTGGTAACTACGTTGGTTTCATCGCCGAGGTAGGGGTGGATATGGGCTGCTTCCAACACCTGCGGCAAGGTGCAGCCTGTCATGGCGCAGCGGCCTTTGTAGGCCTTGAGCAATTGCTTTCGGAATTGAGGTTGGCCGCGTCGCCGAACGATCGACGCCAGGGTGCGCGTGCGCGCGTCGCTCAAGTCATCGGGATTGAAGGCGCCTTGGGTGTCCAGTGCTTGCTCGATCGTTACCGGAAGATCTTCTCCAGCCGCGACTGGTACACGCTTCAATACGAACGATGTCGGTCGACTGCCTTCACTGCCTTCACACGTGAAAACACCCTCGTACCGAAAACCCGCATTGGGATGTTCGTACTTCGCTTTGCGATAGAAAACCAGCAACTCCAGGCCTCGCTGACGATGCTCCAAGATGAGGGCATCGGTTCGCCCCATGGTTTGTCCTTGCATGCGAAGGGTGTCGCCTTGCAGGGTGTCTTCGTATTGGGTTCTGTCAGACGTCTTGTGTTCGGTGATGAACAGCCAGACAGAGTCGTACCCCTTCGGGCGGAAGATCCCGGTGTTGAGCGTGGCGTCGTGAATGTCGAAGCGTGCCTTGAGGTCCGCTCGGCTGTAAACGCTGCCTGGCTCCAACTGCTGCGATGTGAATACGCTGGGTGAGATTCCGTTAGGTGGAAGAGTGGAGGGCAGCGTCACGAGGGCATCCTTGCAAGCGAGGGCAGGGGCCTACATTTCGCCGCTGCCAGGGATGCCCGATACCTTACTTCCTTCAGAATTAATCAGGAAGCATGTAGGAGAATTCTCTAGTTACAGAGGGCAGGGGTGGGGATTGATAGGCGCCTCTGATGGCTGTCAGAAGCGCTTTTTGTGCCCGCGGCGCAAATCAAGCACCGAGCAGCCCATCACTGACACAAGCCCGCTCCCGAACGTAAAGCGTTTGCCTTTGGCGTTGAATGTAAGCCTGCCGCCCTCACACCGGCGGCCTGACATACACAACCTGGTCACGCCCATTCTGCTTGGCGGCATAGAGCCCTTTGTCGGCGCGCTCCAGTGCGTCATCGATTTTTTCACCCGGGGCGAAGAGGGTGCAGCCGATGCTCACGCTAACCTTCAACTCAGCGCTGGGCAGTTGCATTGGGTTGCTACCGATCTGTTCACGAACGCGCTCGGCAATCCGCTTCAGTTCTTCGTTGTCGTTGACCTGCAAAATAGCGACGAATTCTTCTCCGCCGTGGCGCACGAGCAGGTCGTCGGGGCGAAGGGCGGCTCGCAGGCGGCGGGCGCATTCACAGAGCACTTTGTCTCCGCTTGCATGGCCGTACGTGTCGTTGATGGATTTGAAATGATCGAGGTCTGCGTAAATCGCAGCCAGGCGTAAGCCACTGGCTGCGGACATACGCCGTTGGTGCTCTTCAAACGCGGTCAACGCGCCGCGGTTCCACAGTTGGGTCAAAGGGTCGAGCAGCGCTTTACGGTGCTCTCGATCCATTTCAAGGCGCAAGTCGCGGTTGGCCTGGGCCAACGCGCGCAGTTGCAGATAGCCCTCTGCGAGGGTGGCCAGGTCCTTGAAGTTCGCTTTTTGGGCGTCGCTGAGCACGCGGGGGCGGGGGTCGAACATGCATAGGGTGCCGATGGCCTTGCCGTTGCCAGCGCGTAGCGGGTGGCCGGCATAGAAGCGGATATGGGGCGCGTTGAGCACCAGCGGATTGTCAACGAAGCGCTCATCGTATCTGGCGTCGGGGACCATCAAGGTATCTTCACCGAGAATGGCGTAGCCGCAGAAGGAAATACTCCGTGTCGTTTCGCTTACCTCCAGCCCGATTCGGGCTTTGAACCACTGCCTGTCCTGGTCGATGAGGCTGATGAGCACCGTGTCCACGTGGGCCAGATCCTGGGTGAGCCGTACCAAGGTATCGAGGTAGTGCTCGGCTGGGGTATCGACCAGGTTCATGTCATCGAGGGCGCGCTGGCGAAGCGCTTCGTCAACGGGCAAAGGGCAAGCTGGCATGTTCAATCTCCCATTCCTTGGTTCACGGCTTCCGGCGTTGGCAAGGTGCAGTTTCTGTTCATCGTCAAACCGAGCACAGCATAGGTTATGGGCATCAAGACTACGACAGTACGGACACGCCTGAACGCCCCGTCATCCATTTCTTCGCGAACATGTGATTTCTCCCACTCGATTGTCGTCAAGAATGCCACCCCTCGCTGTCGTCTGGGGGACTGATGACTGGGCCTTCCATGCAAACGCTGTTGAACGAAATTCTCGACGAAGTGCGTCCCTTGATCGGCAAGGGCAAAGTGGCTGATTACATTCCCGCGTTGGCCGATGTGCCCGCGAACCAGCTGGGCATCGCGGTCTATGGCAACGATGGCAGTTATTACTGCGCAGGCGACGCGCTGGTGCCGTTTTCGGTGCAAAGTATTTCCAAGGTGTTCAGCCTAGTCCAGGCGATCGAGCACTCGGGTGAGGCGATCTGGGAGCGGCTGGGTCATGAGCCTTCGGGCCAGCCGTTCAATTCCCTGGTGCAGCTGGAGTTCGAGCGCGGGCGTCCGCGTAACCCATTCATCAATGCCGGGGCGCTGGTGATCTGCGACATCAACCAGTCGCGTTTCGCCGCGCCCACGTTGTCGATGCGCGATTTCGTGCGGCGGTTGTCGGGCAATCCGCACATTGCGATCGATACCCGGGTCGCTGACTCGGAGTATCAGTTCCGCGCGCGCAACGCGGCCATGGCTTATCTGATGCAGTCATTCGGCAACTTCCATAACGAGGTCGAGACGGTGCTGCGCAGTTATTTCAGCTACTGCGCGCTGCAGATGAACTGCCTGGACTTGGCCAAGGCGTTCTGTTTCCTGGCCAACGATGGGTTCTGCAAGCACAGCGGCAACCAGATTCTGACCCAGCGCCAGACTCAGCAGGTGAACTCGATCATGGCCACCAGTGGGCTGTATGACGAAGCCGGGAATTTCGCCTACCGCGTGGGCTTGCCCGGCAAAAGCGGCGTAGGCGGCGGGATCGTCGCGATCGTGCCAGGGCAGTTCACGGTCTGCGTGTGGTCACCGGAGTTGAACGCCGCGGGCAACTCGCTGGCCGGGATGGCAGCGCTCGAGTTGCTCAGCTCACGGATCGGATGGTCGGTGTTCTGATCGGCACTCGGCCGCAATACCGTTACAGCACGAAAGCTCCAGGGCTGTCGTGCTGTAAAACCCCTCCGCGCAGCCTACCGCCAGTAATACCCCGAGCACTCATGTTGAAGCGCCCCCGGGAACTCCCAGTTGCGAATCAAGTACTGCTCCGCACCCGGCATCGCGCAGTCAATATGGCGGCAGTTGAGCGCCGGTTTGTGCGCTGCAATCAATACCGACTCCACGGCGCGGATTGCTTGCGCGGTGAGCTGTTGCCCCTCTTCAAGGGTGCCCAGGGAGACCGAGAGATTGGCGTGATACCAGAACCGGCCCTTCAGATGCTCCCCCAGCCGCGCCCGAAAAGACCGGCCAGTGGCGGACATTTTCGTCTCGCCAATATACAGAAGCACATCCGGTCCATAGACCGGATGACGCCCGTAGAGGCAGTAAAAACCGGTGCGCTGAAAACCGTCTGCCTCCGGCAGCCCGTGCACCTGTTGGTCGGGGTCATAGTGGATCTTGATCCGATCGGACCAGGAAATATCGACAACGGTGAATTCGGTCATGGCGCTCTCTTGGCGGGTCTCAAGCTGGCGTGTTGACAGTGTCATCTGCGCTCGAGTTGGCGATATTGATGCAGGGCATGGAGGGACAAGGCCAGGACCACGGGGATGTGCAAGGCCATGGAGATCGCCCCGATGTCGTACCAGACGTGGGCAACCGTATTGAGATAGAAGAACAGCGCAAACAGCCCAAATAATGATTGCTGGAACAACTGCGGCTTGTCTTTTTTCAAGTGGCTGCGTGTTCTGTCGAAGGCAATGCCGCTGAACACGATGCTCAACAGGAACCCGAGAATTGGGATGAGCAGGAGCGGGTGGGCGGTTCCTGTGTCGGTCATCCTGCGAGCAAGGAAGAAGTACTCGCCGGCCAGGAGGATCAGCGAGGACGTCAGGATGAAGGCGAACAGGTAGAAATACCCGTTCAGAATGCATTCGAGTACCGGTTTCTCCTGGCGTTCTTCTTCCTGCCGGTTTCTCGGCATACTCACTGCGGCCGTCAGCAACCCACCGCCCAGCCCCCCGAGTGTCATGGCGGTGAAGGTGGTCAGCACGCCAGCCAGCTCGATCTTGCCGAGCAATCGCTCGCGCTCGTTTTTCAATGAGGCGGCATTGGGTGCAGGGTTGGTGGTCTTGTCAGGCGTGGGCCTCCCACTCCCAGGGGCCGGCGTTTCGAGCCCGGATAATTGCTGCTCTACATCGATCAAGCGTTTCTTGGCACTGAGGCTGTCAGCTGCGATATCCGCTGTGATGGTCACCGCCCCACAGATGGCGATGACAAAACCCAGCATCAATCCGCGGGCGGTGCTCAGTTTCAACGGGATGATGGAGGCGAAAAACGTCACGATGCCCCAGACGACGAGCATCTCCAGGAAAGGGGTTTGTATCAGCTCATTCCAGTTGTCGAGCCTGGAAAGGTATTGCTGCTGTAGGGTCTGGAATAGCGGTTGGATACTCGACTGCACTTATCTGTCCGAAGTCGCGAAAAGAAGGTCCAACCTGTTAGATCGCCCTGGGTTTGCAGATCTTTAATGATTTGCAGGGCGTTTCTAACGCTAAATCAGCGTCTACGGCGCAACATCGCTGCCAGCGCCACCGTCAACACCACCGCCAGCACCACGGCCAAGGCAAAGGTCGCCGCGATCCCCAACCGCTCCAGCAACCCTGCGACCACCAGATAAAACGCGATAACCCCCACCGCCCCGATGGCATTGCCCCGCACCATCGCCGCCATCCCCGCGCGCCCGCCCTGCACATGGGCGAACACCACCAATGGCCAGGCAATCACCGGAATCGGCGCCAGCATCCCGCTCGCTGCCGGCCCCAGCCAGCTGGCAAAGCCGGTGGTGACCATCAGCAAGGTGGTGGCGGCCACCATGCGCAGGGGGATTTCCCAGTAGCGATGACGGGGTTTGGCCAGCAGGTCTGGTTTGGGCTCGCGGTCACTGGCGCGGATCAGCCAGGCGATCAGTGCCAGGGAGACGGCAATCGACAGGTACAGGCTGCCGCCGTGGGTAAAGGCGTAGGCGGCCACGGCGTAGAGCGCCAAGGCCAGCAGGGCGGCCCAACCGATGCCAGTGCGTCGAGTCGCGTACAGGTAGCAGACATAGGTGGCTTGCACCGCTGCAAGGCCACCGAGCGCACCGGGTACGGCGTTCAGCATGAACGCGGTGCCTTGTTCCAGGCACAGGAAGGTCATCACCAACGCGGAGGTGATGGGCAAGCCGGACAACAATCCACCCAGCAGGCCACCCCAGCGCCGCGAAGCGAGGGAGACGCCCCACATCAGTAGCGGGGTGACGATGAGCTTGAGGTAGAAGAGCGTCATTGCCGGCGGCTCGTCCGCGTCGATTGTACCGGGGGGCCAGAGGGCGTGGGGATGGCGCGGTCTTCCGGCTTCATGCAATCGGTCCTTGAGCACAGGCGGGTGTGACCGAGCATGCGGTGCTCCAGTGTTGATGGTCAACCCTTGTGCGCGCCGTTGCTGAGGCGGCTATTCGGGGCCGGCGAAAAGGCCTCGAAGGGGCGGGCAGGGAGATGACGAGGTTCTTCGGAAGGCACCGACATACAGGCCATCAGGGGCTCCGTACGCTACGGGTTTTGCACGCGGCGACTGGTTTTCCGCCATCTCGGTTCTTCAGACAGGATGCTTGATGAGACTTACACGCTTGGACGAACTCGGAGCACGCCCCTCGACCTACCTGGCGCGGATGCGCATCGAGCAACTGATCGATCTGCCTCGGTTGTTTGCGGTGATCGATGCCGACCCGGCGCTGATCGGGGCGGGTGTGGTTTATATCGATGCGCAGTACAACATCGTCAACCTGCGTAGGTTTCAGGCGGTGTGCAGTGTGGTGCCGAAGCGGGTGGTGATTCAGGAGCTGAGGCGGCATGTTACGCCGCAGCAGTATGTGGAGCAGGTTCAGCGAGGTTCGCGCGAGTCTCGGCTCCTTGAAGAGATGGCCAATATGGGGGTGGCTTGTACTGGCGCGGTCTTGAGTGTGGCACTTGTCATTGTGGGTGGCGGAGTGTCTGCTGTTTCTGCAGGGCTCGCTACGCCGATAATGTATCTCGGGATGGCGGGTGCGGTAGTGTCGGTCGTTCAGTGCGGTATCGGTATCAGAAGGGCAAGAGCCGAATACACCAACCCTGGACTTGTCGATCGGTAACGATCAATGGGTCCTGTCAGTAAGCCGGTTGCTTGATGCGATTTCGTTGCTTGCGGTCCTTGCGGGTAGCTACAACATGATCAAGTACCTGCAGCATTTGAGGTCTGTGACGGGACGTAGCTGGTCCGAGTTATTGAGGCCCTTGGGACGACAGCAGCGTAAGGCGTTGAACAATGAACTGCTTCGCATCAGTCATCCAAGCCTTACGAAAAAACAGCTAAAGCTAGCGCAGCAGACTGGTCAGATGAAAAAAAGGCTCACCGATATAGAGATGAAGAGGGTGACATCTATTCAGATACGTGAGTCCCTGGCTAACGTACTTGGGATCGCCGGAAATGCGACTGTGCAGTCTATCGTCGTTAGTACTGTCGAGCTTGATACAAAATGACGTATATAAGAAAAGAGCTTCCGATCTGGATCAGGCCTTATTTCACGATCTTCTCCGCCGTCTTTGTTCTCTCCATTGTCGCAGGAGTTAACGGGGTTACGAGTGTCGCGGAAAAATTCCTCACTGGCCCTATGCAAGAGCATGCTCTGGATGCCACGGCAGGCTCCATTAGTTTGGTTGTCTTGGTTCAGATTCTCTTGATTTTGAGAGCCCATGTACGAGCGCTGAAAAGTTTAGTGGTGCTGCTGGTAATTGCGCTGATCAGCACCCTCGCAACCTATACGACCTCATCCAATGCCCAAGTGACCGTCATGTCCGCCATTCTCCCGTTGGCGGCCTTATGGCTGCTGAACACCCGCCGCTTCCGAGGCCTCTGGAAACGCCTCTGCGTCATGCGCAGGCGCCGTACCCGCCATCGGCGCCTGCTCAGGCAACTCAAGCGAACGCGTTAGACTTTTGATCTTTTTGATTACGGCGTCGTCTTCGAGGACGCCTTCGCGGGTAAACCCGCTCCCACAGGTTCCGCTGTGCTATCAAGAACTCCGCTGTACCTGTGGGGGTAAACCCACAGGCTTGAGTTGTTCCCACAAGTCGATACATGCAGGTCCCTGTGGGAGCGGGTTTACCCGCGAACAGGCCCGTGCCGCAACACAAGACCGTTGTTCCTGCCTGGCCGCTCCCGCAGCGCGGCAGACAACAGGCGGGGCCTGTCAGCGATAGCGAGTCATCACCCGCGGCTCGCATCCAGCGCCTGCGCCAGGTCCGCGATGATGTCATCGCAGTGCTCGATCCCGATCGACAACCGCACCATGTCCCGTGGCACCCCAGCTTTTTCCAGCTCTTCATCATTGAGTTGGCGATGGGTGGTGGACGCGGGATGGCAGGCCAGTGACTTGGCATCGCCGATGTTCACCAAGCGCACCACCAACTGCAGCGCATCGATAAAGCGTGCGCCGGCTTCTTGCCCGCCTTTGATCCCGAACGAAAGAATCGACGCCGGTTTGCCGCCGGTGTAGCGGCGCGCTAGCGCGTGCTCCGGATGGTCCGGCAAGCCGGCGTACTTCACCCAGGCGACCTGCTCATGCCCTTGCAGGTAGTGGGCGACCTTCAGGGCGTTTTCGGTGTGTCGCTCCATGCGCAGGGCCAGGGTTTCCAACCCCTGCAAGATCAGGAAGGCGTTGAACGGCGACAGCGCCGCTCCGGTGTTGCGCAGCGGCACCACGCGGCAGCGGCCGATGAAGGCGGCGGGGCCGAAGGCTTCGGTGTAGGTCACGCCGTGGTAGGACGGATCGGGGGTGTTGAGCAGGGCGAAGCGTGCTTTGTTATCGGCCCAGGGGAACTTGCCGGAATCGATGACGATGCCGCCGATGCTGGTGCCGTGGCCACCGATGTACTTGGTCAGCGAGTGCACGACGATGTCGGCGCCGTGCTCGAACGGGCGACACAGGATTGGGGTGGCGACAGTGTTGTCGACGATCAATGGCACACCGTGACGGTGGGCGGCATCGGCCAGGGCCTGGAGGTCGACGATGTTGCCGGCCGGGTTGCCGATGGATTCGCAGAACACCGCCTTGGTACGGTCGTCGATCAGCGCTTCGAGGGCGGCGATATCGTCATGCGGCGCGAAGCGGGTCTGGATGCCCATGCGTGGCAGGGTGTGGGCCAGCAGGTTGTAGGTGCCGCCGTAGAGCTTGGCCACCGAGACGATGTTGTCGCCGGCCTCGGCGACGGTCTGGATGGCATAGGTGATGGCGGCCATGCCCGAGGCCACGGCCAGGGCGCCGACGCCGCCCTCCAGCGCCGCCATGCGCTGCTCAAGGACGTCGTTGGTGGGGTTCATGATGCGCGAGTAGATGTTGCCGGCTACCTTCAGATCGAACAGGTCGGCGCCGTGCTGGGTGTCGTCGAAGGCGAACGAGGTAGTCTGGTAGATCGGGACGGCCACGGCCTTGGTGGTCGGGTCGGGGCTGAAGCCCGCGTGGATGGCCAGGGTTTCCAGCTTCATGTATCGATCCTTGAGTCGTGGTGGAAGCGTTTGAGCATGGAGGCTGGGGGGAGGGTGGTCAAGGTGATGGAAGGCGGGTGATCTGCTCGAAAAGTTGACGTGTATGAATACTCACCGTTGGTGCGTGTCCGGCGCTGCTGTACCTTGGCGGTCAACCAACTCAGCGACTTTTCAGGACAGCAAGCAGATGGATCGGAAGACGTTTCTCGCGCAACCGGATGTGAATGGCTTCATCGAGTGGCTCCAAGCAACGCTTGGGCATCTGCAGGTGCACCTGCGCTTGCGGCGCAGCAAGCAGGTGAAGGGTGGCCTGGATCTGCAAGTGGTGGGCCTGGAGCAGGTGCATGCGGCGTATCGCTGGGGCGCGGGGTGGCAGGATTACCATACCGGGCAATGGGTTGCCTCCACGGACTGGGCCAGCACCAAGGCCTCGCTCGATCTGCTGCGCAGCCGCTTGGCCAGCGCGCTGGCCTCGGGTTGTGACGATGCGACCTACAATGCCTGTCGCGCGGTGTTGCAATGGGGCGGTGTCTGGGGAGCTGTCCCGTTCTTGGGCGAATTGCGACGCAAGGGCAAACTGGTCGAGTACCTGAATGCGTGCCGGCCGTTGTTCAGCCTCGATACGGACCAAACACTTTCGGACCTGAACGAGCGCAGCATCCAGCGCTTCGACGCGGGGCTGACCAAGATCCATGCCCTGATCGACACGACCGGTTCGCCGATCTACGACAGCCGTGTCGGCGCGGCCATTGCCATGCTGTACGCCCGCTACCGGGTAAATGCCCAAGGGCGCGCGCAACTAAAGTTCCCCAGCGGTGCCGCGCGGGGCAAGCAGATACGTGATCCGGGCGAATTTGGCTACGCGGCTGCGCCGCAGTTCTTCACCTCGAAGGTCTCGGACCACATCTGGGCACGAAGCCAGGTCGAGCTAGGGTGGATCATCCAGGCGGTGCTCGAGCGCCTGCCTGGGATGTTTTCCGGCTCGTTGGCCGAGCGCAGCCACTGCTTCGAAGCGGCGCTGTTCATGATCGGTTATGACCTGCGTTGCCTGGTGCCGGATGCCGATGTGGTCGCTGTGCCAGGCGATGCGGCCAAGGCGGGCAAGCGAAGCAGAAAGCCTCGTGCCACTTGGGTGAAGTCTTGTGCAGTGTTTCCGCAGATCTTTCAGGACTACCTCGAGTGCAGCCAGTCCGTGGGCCATTGCGTCGAACTTAAACACTTTCGGCAATGGCAGGTTCGGGCCAAGGGACGCACACCTGGGACCGCCACCGCTTACTGCACGCCTCTTAGACACAGCGAACTCGACTTGGTCCGCTTCAGCCTCTCGGAAGTCGAGGCGATTGCCAATGGCGGCGCAAAGGGGTTGGAAGTGCTCAGTGGAGGCATCATCGAGTTCAACGCTGGCGATGAGTATGAGCAGGTGTATCTGGTGAATGTTTATCTCTCCGGACGTGCGACCGAAATGGCCCGCAAGCATTCTGTATCTGCTTCCGAACTCATCTTCCGTGCGAGATTTGCCGGTGGTACTGGGACCGCTTATCTCATCGTCAATATGGGCAGCAGGCTAGGCAAACACTTCGCTTTAATAGCTGATGGTCTGCCCACCGCCTTGTTCGAAACCTTCTTCGGCCAGGCCCTCATGAACCTGGACGAAGAGCTGCTCGAGGCGCTGGACCGCATCAAGTCCGGTGCGACCGAAGAGGAAGAAGACGACCCGGAATACAGCCCCGCATTCGCCGCCCTGATCCACGAAGCCGCCGCCGGTGAGTTCATTGAACTCGAGGACGGCGATCTGGACGCCCTGATCGAGAGCTACCGGGAATAACTCAGTCGTTATCCGAGGTCACTACGGGCCACTGTGCAGGTTCGGCCAGCGCATCGCCCGTTTCCCGACGCTTGTTCGCCACCCCGAATGGCACATGCACCATCGGCAGATCCCCAGCCACCGACGTCAGGTGGCTGCGTTGGTCGTCGAAGAACATGTGCGGCTTGAGGATCGACAGCACGCGGTCTTTTTCCATGCCGCCCAGGAAGAACGACTCGTCCGGCGACACGCCCCAGTTCTTCAAGGTGGTCACCACCCGCTCATGGGACGGCGCATTGCGCGCGGTGACGATGGCGATGCGCAGGATGCGCTGGTAGTCCGGGCACTGGGCCAGTTTCTGGTCCTCCAGGGTGCGGATATGCGAGAGCTTGCGGTAGAGGTCCGCCAGCGGGCCTGGCTGGTGGGGGATGGCCTTGCGGTCGCGCTCGTGGGCCAGGAACTCGCCGAGGTCGTGATGCTGCTTGTACACGCTCTCGGCCTCGTCATCGGCGATCACGCCGTCGAAGTCGAAAGCCACCCTCAGCTCGGTGTCGATTTCATCGTCGTAGATGCGCGTGGGCAGCACAAGGCCGGCGGGGTAGTCGGCGTCGATGGCGCGCTGGACGTCTTCTTCGTGGGCGCTCAAGAACAGCGAGGCATTGAAGGCCGGGATGTACTCGTAAGGCGAGCGGCCGGACATGAATGCCGCCCGGGTGATGTCCAGGCCGTAGTGGTCGATCGAGCGGAACACCCGCAGGCCGGTCTCGGGCGAATTGCGTGAGAGCAGCACCACCTCCACCGGCAACTGCGCGGGAAAGGCCTTGTTGATGCTCAGAAAGCGCCGGATGAACGGGAAGGCGACGCCCTTGGGGAAGGGCTCGTCGAGGTTCTGCTCCTGGTGCAGACGGTACGCCTCGACCCCCTCGGTCTTGTAGATGTCGTCGGACACGGTCAGGTCGAACAGCGCGCTGGAGGCGACGCCGACGACAAGTTTCTGCTCGATGGGGTAGGGCATGTGGCCTCCTGGGGCTGCTGTGCAAGCCAGATTATGCCAGCCTGGTAGTTCAGCGGGATCGGCCGCAGCAGCAGGTTGAGCGGCATCTGGCCACTGGGGCGGGAGAGGGTGAGCACCTCCAGCTCATCCAGCCCGCGCTGGCGCTGGCGCAGCACGGCCTGGATCGCCTGCTGCAAGGCGCGGTTTTCGTGGTTGAGGTAGGCGCACAGCTTCTCTTGTCGGCACACCAGGCCGTCGCCTTCATCGAACAGCCGCTGGGCCGCACTGTTGCAGCGCAGCTTGCGGCCGTTCTCATCGAGGATCACCGTACCGACCATCAAGCGGTCGATGGTCGCGGCATATAGCTGGCGCTCGGAGTCCAGCCGATCCACGGCCGAGTGCAGGTCCACCGCCGGCTGCACGTGTGGCAGCAGCAGGCGCACCAAGGCGATTTCCTGTGTATCGAAGTCCGCACCGGCATGCCCGCGGCTGGCGAACAAGGCGCAGTGCATCCCGGCGTTGGTCACCATATTGGCCACCAGCACGTGGCGCAGGTCCAGAGGTTGCAGGTAGTTGCGGTAGAAGTCGTGGGCCAGCCACAGCGCGCTGCCCATCACCTGGTCGGCCGTAGCCACTTGATTGGCTGGCCAGTCGAGAAACGGACAGATGGAAGTAGTACTCGCTGTAGGACGGCTCGCCGGGCAGCAGCGGACCGTGGCTGGAGGCGTTGACGATCGGGCCGGGGCGTTCGTGCTCGGGGTTGCGCAGCACCAGGGTGATGAAGCTGGCGTCAAGGCGCTGGCGCAACTGTTCGAGAAAGCTGCCCCAAGGCGTGGATTCGAGAGGGCCTTGATAGACCAAGGCGAGCAAGGCACTGAGCGCGTCGGTAGCGATGGGAGCCGGATGATGAACGGTCATGCTGCGCCTCGCGGGGTATCGGGAAGGGCAGTATTGATGGGGGACTTGCCGTGTAAATTGTCTGTTTGGACTAACTTAGAATGCTCGGGGGGATCCTGCCGCAACCGTCAGCGCCGGCGTCCAAGGAGAAGCCCGATGATCTATGCTCGTTCGTATGCCAGCAACGGGGTATCGCGCAGGGACGCACCTCTCCATGGGCGCCCGACGAGCATTAGAAAATGAAACTCCCCACGTTGAAGCAAGAATGGCCGAACCTGGTGCTCTGGGCGTTTTTGCTATCGCCCATCATTATCCGCACCCTCGCCAACCCGTACGCGAAGATCGACCTGCTGGCGCTCTACACCGTCGCCATCTCGTTGCTGTGGCTGGCGGCGATCCGTTTTGCCTCCACCGATCAATTCAAGCTTCATGTTGGGTTGTTGCCGTTCTATCTGTTGGCCACCATCGACCTGTTCCTGACGCTCAACTTCAACTCCCGGTTGACGGCGGCCTACCTGTTCATCGGGCTGACCAACTACAAGGAAACGACCGACTTCCTGCTGACTTACTGGAAGTCCATCACGTTCGTGCTGGCGGTATTCGCGGCTTGTTACGGGATCGGTCTGGCCGGCCTGTATCGGCGTCAGCTGCCCAAGAGCCGGTCGCTGTTCGCCCTGAGCCTGTGCGCCTTGCTGCTGGGGTATGGCGCGTACTTCTACAAGACCGTCACGGTCAATTCGCTGGGCAAGGGCGCCGTGCTCGACCTGGTCGCCAAGGACCAGAGCACGCCGGTGGGTTACCTGTCGCAGATCGGCCTGACCGCCTACCTGCACGGCGAAACCCTCGAATACATCAAGCAGCGCCAGGACACCGAGGTCAACATCACCCGTGTCTCGAACGATTCGAACATCGAAACCCTCGTTTTTGTGATCGGCGAATCCTCACGGCCACACAACTGGTCGCTCTACGGCTACCACAAGCCAACCACACCGAACCTGGACAAGCGCCTGGGGCTGTTCAAGTTCAACCGCATGTGCACCACCGCGCCCTACACCGCGTTTGCCGTGCCGTCGATGCTGAGCCTGTCGCCGATCTCCGACTGGGACCAGATCGCCTCGACCAAATCCCTGGTGGGCATCTACCGTGCAGCGGGCTACAAGACCCATTGGTTGTCTGTCCAGGAGGTCGACAGCTTTGGTGGGATCATTCCGCAGATTGCCGCCGAGGCGCACAGCCGGCAGTACTTCGAGCGCAGCTATGACGCCGCGCTGCTGCCTGTGCATGAGCAAATCCTGCATTCGGCCGCTGCCAAGCAGGCGATCTTCATTCATATCAAGGGCAGCCATTTCGATTACGAGCGCCGGTATCCGGACAGCTTCGGGCAGTTCCAGCCCGCCACCGACAGCGCCAAGGACAGACTCGTCGCCCATTACGACAACACCGTGCTCTACACCGACTGGCTGCTGCACACCCTCATGAATCAACTGGAGGCCAGCAACAAACCGTCAGTGCTGGTCTACAGCTCCGATCATGGCCAGAACCTCATGGATGATGATCGGGGCTTGTTGGGGCATGGCATCGGCAATGAATACGACTTGTCGGTCTCGGCGTTCGTCTGGGCCACGGACAACGTGTCGCGCCACCAGAGCGCGAAGCTCGAAAAACTCAAGCAACGCCAAGACCAACGGGTGAGCATTGCCTCCCTGCCGCATACGCTGCTGGGGCTCACCGGCGTTTACACGGACGGCTACAACAGTGCCGAGGACCTGCTCAGCGACGACTTCGTCGACTCCAACTGCCCCTATCTGCTCGGCTCGGGTTTCGTGCCCTCGTTCGAGTTCGGTACCCGCTGAGCCGTCAGGTGCGGGCACGTCGGCGTGGCACCGCGCCCGCTGCGCTCATAGCGTGAGCAAGGTGATGCCTTGCTCACGCTCGGCGGCCAGGCCGTCCACCAGCAGGGCGAAGTCCAGCTCCTCGCCTTGGGTGCCGAGCTTTTCCGAGTCGGCTTCGAGCTGGCCGAACTGGTCTTCGAACAGCACCTTTGACTCGTACAGCAAGCGCCCGATCAGCGTGCTCTTGCCGTCGTCGACACTGCCACAGGTGATGAAGCGCAGCAGTTGCTTGTGCTGTTGCGCCTGAAGGTACGGGGTGAGTTCGTCGTGCTGGGTGATGGCGTTCATCAGAAGTACCCCTCTTGTTTTTTCTTCTCCATGGAGCCGGCCGAATCGCTGTCGATCAGGCGGCCTTGGCGTTCCGAGGTGTGGCTGACCAGCATCTCGCTGATGATCGCCGGCAGGTCATCGGCGTCGCTGTCGATGGCGCCGGTAAGCGGGTAGCACCGGGCGCTCCTTGGCGAAGTACAGCGGCACGATGGGGATCTGCTCGAGATAGATGTATTGCCAGATGTCCAGCTCGGTCCAGTTCGACAGCGGGAACACCCGCAGGCTCTGAGGATCGACCAGACCAGCTCTGCAGGGGCGGCGATATCCACGGTGACGGAGCGAACCAGGTTTTTTTCTGTTGTCATCAAGGTGTCCTCGTTGGATGGCCCGTACCTTGGCCAGGCGCGGGAGAGCCGGGTGGCCCAACAAGGGATCGTGACCCGTTGTGACGGGGCGCTCCTCGTCCGTTTGGATGAGCACACTGGGTCTGATGGCGACACCACACGAGCACCGAAGGTTCGGTGGAGTCCGCTGTAGGAAAACAGGCGCCCAACGGAGGAGGCGGGAAAACCACCACACTGTCAGATCGCTGAGCTTTCACCGCGTGTGGGGGTGCTTAGGATGCTGAAAAAGGGGCGGGTTATCTCGTAATGACTGAAGGAGCAAGTCTTGAACATTTCCCTATTCAGCAACACACCTACCGTCACGGTGTCGGACAATCGCGGCTTGCCTGTACGCAATGTCGCCTTCCACCGCCATCCCGATGCACCAGAGGTGACGGACACGCGCATCACCTACCATCGCCACGA
>NZ_KV793298.1:0-111827 GCF_001808425.1 Pseudomonas sp. HMSC08G10
AAGCGGGGAGGCCTGACGGCCTCCCCGCTTCTATATAGCTACTCCCAAGAATATGGAAGCCGCCCTACTCGGTTTTCAAGGTAATGCGAGCGAAAGCTTTCTTACCCGCCTGGCAAACATGGGTCGCCCCGATGGCAAAGACGAAACCACGATCGACAACCGCGCCATCCACCTTCACCCCACCTGCATTGAGCAGATCGCGAGCAGCGGCAGAGTTTTTCACCAGACCCGCTTTGTTCAGCACTGCGGCTATCGGCATGTCTTCCGGTGCGGCCACCTCAATCTCTGGCAGGTCCTCCGGCAGCTCGCCATCCTTCATGCGGTTGCCCGCAGCACGATGGGCATTGGCCGCAGCCTCTTCACCATGGAAGCGCGCCACAATCTCTTCGGCCAGCTTGATCTTGATGTCGCGCGGGTTGGCACCCTTCTCCACATCGGCTCGGAACTGGTTGATCTCCTCCATGGAGCGGAAGCTCAGCAGCTCGAAATAACGCCACATCAAGGTGTCCGGAATGGAGACCAGCTTGCTGTACATCACCCCCGGAGCTTCCTGGATGCCGACATAGTTGCCCAGAGACTTGGACATCTTCTTGACGCCATCAAGCCCTTCAAGCAAAGGCATGGTGACGATGTTCTGTGCCTCCTGACCATAGGCACGCTGCAACTCGCGCCCCATCAGCAGGTTGAACTTCTGATCGGTACCACCAAGCTCCACGTCCGCCTTGAGCGCAACCGAGTCGTATCCCTGCACCAGCGGATACAAGAATTCATGGATCGCAATCGGTTGGTTGCTGCTATAGCGCTTGTCGAAGTCATCGCGCTCGAGCATGCGCGCAACAGTGTACTGAGAGGCCAGTCGAATGAAGTCGGCCGGCGTCAGCTTGTCCATCCAGGTGGAGTTGAACGCGACTTCGGTCTTGGCCGGATCAAGGATCTTGAACACCTGCTGCTTGTAGGTCTCGGCGTTATCCAGCACCTGCTCTCGGGTCAGAGGCGGGCGGGTGGCACTCTTGCCGCTCGGGTCGCCGATCATGCCGGTGAAGTCACCGATCAGGAAAATGACCTGATGCCCAAGGTCCTGGAACTGGCGCAGCTTGTTGATCAGCACAGTGTGGCCAAGGTGCAGGTCCGGCGCAGTCGGGTCGAAGCCCGCCTTGATACGCAGGGGCTGGCCGCGCTTGAGCTTCTCCACCAGTTCCGACTCGACCAATACCTCTTCCGCACCGCGCTTGATAAGCGCCAGCTGCTCTTCAACCGACTTCATAGACAGACCCGCAAGGCTCAGATTCAAGGGGAGCCAACCATACAAGATCGGCCATCAATTACAAGTTTCGCAAAGGAATGTGACCCGGATGACGCAATGCGGCGTCTACGCGCCCTTGCGCGAAACCGGATTTGGTTATATTTTATACAGTTATTTCATCTTCATCATGTCATTCATCTTTTCCATTTCACCTTTTTCAAAGTCACCTCACCTATGACCAACGAGACGCCTAAAGCGCCCCCGCTTTATCCGAAAAGCCATTTGTTGGCCGCCAGCGGCATTGCCGCCTTGCTCAGCCTGGCTTTGCTGGTATTTCCCTCCAGCGAAGTCGAAGCCAAGAAGACCACCCTCAGCCTGGAGCTGGAAACACCGGCCGAGCAGTTGAAGGACGAGTCCAAGGCCGCCCCGCTGGTTCAAGCCGAGAACGACAAAGGCTCTCCTTTTGCCCAGGTCGACGAGGCCGAACCTGCCACCAAGCAGGCTGAGCAACAAGCGCCGGCTGCCGAGGAAAAAGCCAAGGAAACCGCCGAAGCCAAGCTGCCCGGCCATCGTGAAGTCGCGGTCGCGCGCGGCGATACCCTCTCCACACTGTTCGCCAAGGTTGGCTTGCCAGCCAATGTGGTCCATGACGTCCTGGCAAGCGGCAAGCAGGCCAAGCAGTTCAGCCAGCTAAAGCATGGTCAGATCCTGCAGTTCGAACTCGACAAGGACGGCCAACTGGCCAGCCTGCACAGCAAGATCAGCAACCTCGAGACCATTCGCCTGACCAAGACCGCCAAGGGCTACAGCTTCAACCGAGAAATCAGCAAACCGGTGGTGCGTACTGCCTATGCCCATGGCGTGATCAAAAGCTCGCTGTCGGCTTCGGCCAAGCGCGCCGGCCTGTCCCACAGCATGACCATGGACATGGCCCGCGTCCTTGGCTACGACATCGACTTCGCCCAGGACATCCGCCCTGGCGATGAATTCGACGTGGTCTACGAGCAGAAGGTCATGGACGGCAAGGTGGTCGGCACCGGCAACATCCTGTCCGCGCGCTTCACCAACCGTGGCAAGACCTATACCGCTGTGCGCTACACCAACAAGCAGGGCAACACCAGCTACTACACTGCCGACGGCAACAGCCTGCGCAAGGCGTTCATCCGTACGCCAGTGGATTACGCCCGCATCAGCTCGCGCTTCTCCGCCGGCCGCAAACACCCGATCCTCAACAAGATCCGCGCCCACAAGGGGGTGGACTACGCCGCACCACGAGGCACGCCGATCAAGGCCGCCGGCGATGGCAAGGTGCTCCTGGCAGGTCGCCGCGGTGGCTATGGCAATACCGTGATCATCGCCCACGGCAACTCCTACAAGACCCTCTATGGTCACATGCAGGGCTTTGCCAAGGGCATCAAGACCGGAAGCTCAGTCAAGCAAGGCCAGGTGATCGGCTACATCGGCACCACCGGCCTGTCCACCGGTCCACACCTGCACTATGAGTTCCAGGTCAATGGCGTTCACGTCGACCCGTTGAGCCAGAAGGTGCCCATGGCCGACCCGATTGCCCGCTCCGAGCGCCAGCGCTTCCTGCAGCAGAGCCAACCCCTGATCGCCCGCATGGATCAGGAAAAGGCCACTCTGCTCGCCGCCAATAAGCGCTGAACCATGGCGCTTTATCTGGGTGTGATGTCCGGGACCAGCCTCGATGGTTTGGACATCGCACTGATCGAGCAAAGCGAGCAGACCCATCTGCTCGCCACTCACTACACCCCCATGCCTTCTGATCTTCGTCAGGCGCTGCTCGCCCTCTGTTCCAGCGGCCCTGACGAGATCGCGCGTGCCGCCTTGGCGGAGAACCGCTGGGCTAGCCTGGCCGCGGAAGGTGTAAGACAGCTCTTGGCAAGCCAGGGCCTGGACGCCAGCGCCATCCGTGCAGTCGGCAGCCACGGTCAGACCATCCGCCACGAGCCGGCCCGCGGATTCACTGTACAGATTGGCAACCCGGCGTTGCTGGCCGAGCTGACGGGCATCTGCGTTGTCGGTGACTTCCGCCGTCGCGACGTGGCCGCGGGAGGCCAGGGCGCCCCGCTGGTGCCTGCATTCCATGAAGCGCTGTTCAGCCACCTGGGGCAACGCGTGGCCATTCTGAACGTGGGCGGGTTCAGCAACCTCAGCCTGATCGAGCAAGACCAACCGGTCCGTGGTTTCGACTGCGGCCCAGGCAACGTGCTGCTGGACGCCTGGATCGAACGCAAGCGCGGCCAAACCTATGACGCCGATGGCGCCTGGGCCGCCAGCGGCCAGATCATCGATACGTTGTTGGGCAAGCTTCTGGCGGACCCCTTCTTCGCAGGCAGCGGCCCCAAGAGCACCGGCCGTGAAGTGTTCAACCTTCCCTGGCTGGACGCCCATCTGGCAGCGCTGCCAGCCTATCGGGACGAAGATGTACAGGCCACGCTGCTGGAACTGACCGCCCGCAGCATCATTGACTCGCTGCTTGGCGCCCAATCAGGCACCGAGGCTTTGCTGGTCTGTGGTGGCGGCGCTCGCAACGGCGCATTGATGGGTCGCCTGGCAGCGCTGCTGCCTTGTGCCCAGGTCAGCAGCACAGCCGCTCATGGAGTGGACCCAGACTGGGTCGAAGCCATGGCCTTCGCATGGCTGGCCCATTGCTGCCTCGAACGCATCCCGGCCAACCGCCCCAGCGTGACCGCCGCCCGGGGACTGCGCGTTCTCGGGGCGATCTATCCAGCCTGACGAACCTGCACAACGCAAAACGCCGCGCAATTGCGCGGCGTTTTCATTGCGGGGCCCAGCCTCAGATCGAGAACGAGGAACCGCAACCGCAGGTGGTGGTGGCATTGGGGTTCTTGATCACGAAGCGCGAACCTTCAAGGCCTTCTTGGTAGTCCACCTCGGCGCCCGCCAGGTATTGGAAGCTCATCGGGTCCACTACCAGGGATACACCCTCGCGCTCGACGATGGTGTCGTCCTCGGCCACTTCTTCATCGAAGGTGAAGCCGTACTGGAAGCCAGAGCAACCGCCGCCCGTCACGAACACACGCAGCTTCAGACGATCATTGCCTTCCTCGCTGACCAGGGTCTTCACCTTGTTCGCAGCACCTTGGGTGAACTCCAAAGCCGTGGGGGTGAAGGTTTCGACGCTCATGTTGACTCTCCCGGCGCAGTGTCGCCATAAAACTCGATGACGCGCATTATCCGCTTCTCCGAGAAAATTGGTCAACAATACGAAAGCTGCAAGTGAAAGCTACAAGCGGAAAGCCAATCTCGGCGTGCTCACTTGTAGCTCGAGGCTTGCAACTTACCGCTACGCTTAGGGCAGCAGACCCGCATGGGAGAGCCCCATGCGCTCGTCCAGGCCGAACAGGATATTCAGGTTCTGTACCGCCTGGCCGGAAGCCCCCTTGACCAAGTTGTCGATCACCGACAGCACCACCACCAGGTCGCCCCCCTGAGGACGATGCACAGCGATGCGGCAGACGTTGGCACCACGTACGCTGCGGGTCTCAGGATGGCTACCAGCCGGCATCACATCGACGAATGGCTCATCGGCATAGCGCTTCTCGAACAGCGCCTGCAGATCAACGGAAGTGTTGGCGACGGTCGCGTAAAGGGTCGCGTGAATACCGCGAATCATCGGCGTCAGGTGCGGTACGAAGGTCAACCCGACGTCCTTGCCAGCGGCTTGACGCAGGCCCTGGCTAATCTCAGGCAGATGGCGATGCCCCTTGACCGCATAAGCCTTCATGCTTTCGCCTGCTTCACAGAACAGCGACCCCACGGCTGCGCCACGCCCAGCCCCGCTCACCCCAGACTTGCAGTCGGCAATCAGTCGCGATGGATCAGCCAAACCTGCCTCGAGCAGCGGCAAGAAGCCCAGCTGAGTGGCGGTTGGGTAGCAACCGGGCACTGCGATCAGGCGGGCCTGGCGGATCTTCTCGCGGTTGACCTCTGGCAGGCCATACACCGCATCTTTGAGCAGCTCCGGCGCACCGTGGGGCTGGCCGTACCATTTGCCCCACTCCACGGCATCCTGCAGGCGGAAATCCGCGGACAGGTCGATGACCTTGGTCCCGGCAGCCAGCAATTCGCCGGCCAGGGCGTGGGCAACCCCGTGGGGCGTGGCGAAGAACACCACGTCACAGGCGCCCAAGGTCTTGCTGTCCGGCACGCTGAAGGCCAGGCCATCATAATGACCGCGCAGGTTCGGATACATGTCGGCGACCGCGACGCCCGCCTCGGAGCGCGACGTGATGACCGCGACCTCGGCCTGTGGGTGCTGCGCCAGCAGACGCAACAATTCGACACCGGTGTAACCCGTGCCGCCGACGATACCGACCTTGATCATAACGCTTGCCCCTTATCAACGAGCCCACTGGAAAGCGCACGATAATAGGGGCGCGGGACATCTGTAACAACTCTTCGGATGCCCCGTTGGACGCTTGACCGTTACTATCTGACGATCGTGAATCCTGAAGGAACTCCCCCATGCTTTATCTATGGATCAAGGCCCTGCATATCGTCAGCGTGGTCTGCTGGTTCGCCGGGCTGTTCTACCTCCCGCGCCTGTTCGTCTACCACGCCCAAAGCCAGGACAGCCTCAGCCTGGACCGCTTCGTCACCATGGAGCGCAAGCTGTACCGCGGCATCATGAATCCAGCGATGATCGCCACCTATGTCTTCGGCGCCTGGATGCTCTATCTCAATCCTGGCTGGCTGAGCCAGGGCTGGCTGCATGCCAAGCTCACCCTAGTGGCCCTGCTGACCGTCTACCACCACATGTGCGGAGCCCAGCGCAAACGCTTCGCCGCCGGAACCAATACCCGTGGGCACGTGTTCTACCGCTGGTTCAACGAAGTGCCGGTGCTGTTCCTGCTGGGCATCGTGATCCTGGTGGTGGTCAAGCCGTTCTGAGCCCGAGGCATCACGCGCTGGCAGGCACCCCTGGGGAACGGGGCTGAGCCGGTAGCAAAAGGCAACACCTTCTCCGACCACGCTGTACACTAGGCGCCCTTTTTCGGCCTCAGGAGCCTTGCATGACCCGTTACGCCATGATTACCGGTGCTTCCAGCGGCCTAGGGCTTGCCCTGGCGGAAGCCCTGGCACGGCGTGGGCGCAACCTGATCTTGGTGGCACGCCACCGCGAGACCCTGGAGCCGGTCGCCATCGAGCTGACCCAGCGCTTCGGCGTCGAAGTGCTGTTCCGGGCTTGTGACCTGAGCCAACCCCTACGCCTGTCGGGCTTCGTGCTGGAGCTCGAAGAAGGCGAGCGGCACATCGACCTTTTGGTCAACTGTGCCGGCCAGCGGACCTACGGGCCGTTCCTCGCCCATGAATGGGCCGACGAACAAGATCTACTGGAAGTCAACGTCCTCGCCCTGAGCCGCCTGTGTCATGCCATTGGCAACCTGATGGCGCTACACGGAGGCGGACAGATCCTCAATGTCGCAGCCCTGGCCAGCGCCGCGCCCGGCCCCTGGATGGCCACCTACGCAGCCAGCAAGGCCTATGTGGTGAGTTTCTCCGAGGCGCTTCGCGAGGAGCTCAAGCGCACCGGGATCAAGGTCTCGGTCCTGTGCCCCGGGCCAGTGCGATCCTCGCGCCGACGCATCCCTCGACTGGACAACAGCGCGCGCTGCCTGAGCCCGGAAGAAGTGGCGCTCTACACCGTACGCGCACTGGACAAGAACCGCGCCCTGATCATGCCTGGACGACGCAACCGCTGGCTAGCGGCGATGCCTCGCCTGATGCCGCGCTGGCTCACGCGCAAGCTGGCCGGCGTCATCCATCGGCGCTACTGCCCGGTCGGCGTCGAATAGCCACTGGGCGAGCGTCGTCGTGCTGGGTACACTCGGCCCGGACACTCACCATGGAGTACGAGCTGTGGAGACTATCTTCACCAAGATCATCAACCGGGAGATCCCGGCGAAGATCATCTACGAGGACGACCAGGTTCTGGCCTTCCACGATATCGCCCCGCAGGCACCTGTGCATTTTCTGGTCATCCCGAAAAAGCCCATCCGCACCCTCAACGACCTGACCGAGCAAGACAAAGGCCTGGCCGGCCATATCCTGTTTACGGCCCAGCGCCTGGCCAAGGAGCTCGGCTGCGAGGATGGCTTCCGTGTGGTCATGAACTGCAATGAGCTGGGTGGTCAGACGGTCTACCACATCCACATGCACGTGCTCGGCCAGCGTCAGATGCACTGGCCGCCGGGCTGATCCAGGGCAACCGCCCCCTTCCCGATTGCGGTAAACTGTCGGGCACACTCTAGCGGAGGTGCCCGATGGCTACCGAACGTCACTACTCGCCGCTCGACCGCTTGTTGCTGCAGGCCGATACCGCCATGCGCACCTTGCTGCCCTTCAGCGGCCAACCTGCCCGTCCATCCCCGGCCATCGTCCAACCCGATGCCGAACTGGACGAAAGCCAAACCCGCCATATTGCCGGCCTCATGCGGATCAACCATACCGGCGAGGTCTGCGCTCAGGCGCTGTACCAGGGCCAAGCCTTGACCGCCAAGTTACCTGAGGTGCGCAAGGCGATGGAGCATGCCGCCGAGGAAGAAGTCGACCACCTTGCCTGGTGCGAGCAACGCATCCGCCAGCTAGGCAGCCATCCGAGCGTGCTTAACCCCCTGTTCTACGGCATGTCCTTCGGCATCGGCGCTCTTGCGGGCCTGGTCAGCGACAAGGTCAGCCTTGGCTTCGTCGCAGCGACCGAACACCAGGTATGCAAGCACCTGGACGAGCACCTTGAGCAACTGCCCGAGGCAGATGAAAAATCCCGGGCGATTCTCGAACAGATGCGTGTCGATGAAGAACAGCACGCTGAGTCCGCGCTCGAAGCCGGCGGCTACCGCTTCCCAGCCCCTGTGCGCTTCGGCATGAGCTTGATGGCCAAGGTGATGACCAAGAGCACCTACCGCATCTGAAGGGCACGAACATGACGGAACGTTTCGACGCCAAGGACCTGGCTCGCGCCGTAGACGCAGGTGTTCTCCAACCGGGCCAGGAGCAGGCCTTGTTAGCCTTCCTGCGCCAGCAACCGCAAACCCGCGGTACTTTCCAGCTTGCCCATGTGGCGTTCTACTTCGGCGCATTACTGATCATGGGCGCCATGGGCTGGCTGCTCACCGAAGCCTGGATGAGCATCGGCGATTCGGCGCTGCTGGGCGTTTCCTCGCTCTACATCGCCTTGTTGACGCTGCTCGCCCTTAGGCTGCAACGCCGGGAGCAACCCATTGCCGCCGGCGTGCTGGCCGCAGTCGCCGTGAGCATCGTGCCCTTGGCAGTGTTCGCCATCGAGCGCCTTGCCGGGTGGTGGCCACTCGACGATACCCAGAGCGAGTATCACCAGTACTACACCTACGTACAGGGCGGCTGGGTACTGATGGAGGCGGCCACGGTGGTGGCGGGCTTGTTGATGCTGCGCCTGGTCCCCTTTCCCTTCATCGTGATGCCGATGGCCGTGGCCCTATGGTTCATGTCCATGGACCTCAGCGAATGGTTCTTCGGTTCACCGTTCAGCTGGGAACAGCGTCGCACGGTCTCGTTGTGGTTCGGTCTGACGCTACTGGCGGTCTTCATCGTGATCGATGGGCGAACCCGCCGGGACTACGCAGGCTGGGGCTATCTGGCGGGACTGGCGGCATTCTGGGGCGGACTGACGCTGATGGACAGCGGCAGCGAGCTGGGTAAGGCGTTGTATTGCGTGGTCAATCTTGGCCTGATGGGCTTGGCGGTACTGTTGCGTCGGCCGGTGTTCATGGTTTTTGGTTCCATGGGCGTGGCAGCCTACCTGGGCTACCTCTCCTACGACGTGTTCGCTGAGTCGCTGCTCTTCCCGCTGGTGCTGACCGTGATCGGCCTTGGCGTGATCGGGCTGGGTTTGCTGTACCAGAAAAAGCGTGAGCAACTGAGCCAGTCGCTACGGGCACACCTGCCAAGATGGTTGCAGCAAGCGCTGCCCGCACTTCGTAACTGAACAGGCTTGGGGCTGCAAGGCAGCCCCGACCGGTCATTCAACCCAGCTCGACGATCTCGTAGCCGTGTGTGATTTCCACGCCAGCGCGATCGAGCATGATCGAGGCCGAGCAGTACTTCTCCGCCGACAGTTCCACCGCGCGCTTGACCTGGGCTTCCTTAAGCCCGCGCCCCTTGACCACGAAGTTCAGGTGGATCTTGGTGAATACCTTGGGGTCTTCGCTGGCGCGCTCGGCTTCCAGGAAGGCCTCGCAGCTCTCCACGGCCTGGCGAGACTTTTTGAGGATGCTCACCACATCGAAGCTGCTGCAGCCGCCCAGGCCGAGCAGCAGCATTTCCATGGGGCGCACGCCCAGGTTACGACCACCTGCCTCGGGCGGGCCATCCATGACCACGACATGGCCGCTCCCCGATTCGCCGAGGAACATCGCTTCACCGGCCCACTGGATGCGTGCCTTCATGTATCTGGACTCCAAGATGCTTGAGAAAGGTCGTCAGCTTAGTCCTTGTGGCGCTCTCGGAAAAGCGCAATGCGAGCGCCTTTAATGCCATTGCAAGTGGCAGTGTCTGATAAGCTGACGCCAAATGACTGGCGCTTGTCGCCAACGTCCTATAAAAAGTGCAATGCCTCGCCCCGAACAGGATTTCGTGATGGTTGCCTCCGCTCTACCTGCCAAGATCAAGAATATCGACAAGCTGCTCGCCCACTGCCAGCGCCGCCGCTACACCGCCAAAAGCAACATCATCTGCGCCGGTGATCGGGCTGAAACGTTGTCCTTCATCATCAAGGGTTCGGTGACCATCTTGATCGAGGATGACGATGGCCATGAAATGATCATCGCCTACCTCAATAACGGGGATTTCTTCGGTGAGCTGGGCTTGTTCGAGTCCGCAGGACAAGAGCAGCAGCGCAGCGCCTGGGTCCGCGCCAAGACTGAGTGCGAGGTAGCTGAAATCAGCTATGACAAGTTCCGTGAACTGGCCCGCCAGGATCCAGACATCCTCTACGCCCTGGGCAGCCAGATGGCCCAGCGCCTGCGAAATACCACCCGCAAGGTGGGCGACCTGGCTTTCTTCGATGTCACCGGCCGCGTGGCCCGATGCCTGCTCGACCTGTGCAAGCAGCCCGACGCCATGACCCACCCGGACGGCATGCAAATCAAGATCACCCGTCAGGAGATCGGGCGCATCGTCGGCTGTTCACGGGAGATGGTCGGGCGTGTGCTCAAGGACCTCGAGGAGCGCAGCCTGGTCCAGGTCAAAGGCAAGACCATGGTGGTCCACGGCACCCGCTAGTCGCGAGGGATCGCCGCGATCGTCTCGTTGTAGGCCTGGCTCAGGCGCTCGAACCATGGCGCCTCGGGCACCACTTCGTGCAGAGCGATATGGCTGTCGGCACGGCAACGCTGCTCCAGATCACAGCATTCATTGAAGCGGTTGACCGCCGCGACCATCGATTCTCGCTCGTTGTCCAGCAGCAATGCGCCATGCACCAGCACGACGGCGCGCCTACCCCCCAAACCCTGGCGCCAGCGCTGGGCAGTGCCGACCAGCTTACGGCCATTGAGATTGACGTTGTATCGACCGTCACAGAAAGCGCCGTCGATCTCGCCCACCGAAGCCACACCGCCCCACTCGCGCAGCACATCGCACAGCGGCAGACACAGACGCTCATAGGCATTCTCGATACGCCCATGATCCCCTTCGCTGCGTGGGGCAACGTAGACCAGCGCCACGTTCACCGTGGAATGGGACTGCGGCACTGGCTCACCGCCTGTCTCGCGCAGTAGCACAGGCCAGCCTGCAATGGCCAACTCGGCGCAAGCCGTCTCGAAATGCTCGAGACGGCTCATGCGTCGCGGCATCACCAAAGCATGGTCAGTGGGGCGCCAGAACAGCACGCCGGCATCACGTTCACCGCGGCACACTTCGGCCAGCAGTTCCTGCTCGGCATGCAGGCCTTGTTCGACGGTCAGCGCCAGGGGTTGGTCGGTCATTGATTCACCTAAAGATGTCGTTTGCATCAGCCCTTTCGCGAGCAAACTTTCGAAAAGGCCAGAACAGGCATACAAAAAAGCCGGCAAACGCCGGCTTCGAATCGATCAGTCCAGTTCCTGAACCACGGTTTTCACCGCGCGCTCGGGGAAGAACAGTCGCTGCAGCTCCAGCCCCGGCTGCTCGGCGCGCATGAACGCTTCACCGACCAGGAACGAGTAGACCTCGTTGATTTCCATCAGCTCCACGTCGGCGCGGTTTAGGATGCCGCTCTCGGTGATGGCGAGACGATCCCGTGGAATGCGCGGCAACAGGTCCAGCGTGGTCTCCAGGCTGACCTCGAAAGTATGCAGGTTGCGGTTGTTGACCCCGACCAGCGGAGTATCGAGGGTGTTCAACGCGCGCTCCAGCTCAGCAGCGTCGTGCACCTCGACCAGAACATCGAGCCCGACAGACTTGGCGGTAGCAGCCAGTTCAGCCATGCGTACGTCATCCAGCGCGGCGACGATCAGCAAGACGCAATCGGCGCCCAGGGCGCGGGCCTCGACCACTTGGTAAGGGTCGATGAGAAAGTCCTTGCGGATCACCGGTAGCTTGCAGGCTGCGCGGGCCTGCTGCAGGTAGGCATCGCCGCCCTGGAAGTAATCCACATCGGTCAATACCGAAAGGCAGGTGGCCCCGCCCTTTTCATAGCTGACGGCGATGTCGGCCGGAACGAAATGCTCGCGGATCACGCCTTTGCTGGGCGAGGCCTTCTTGATCTCGGCAATCACTGCCGGCTGCTTGCGCTTGGCCTGTTCGAGCATGGCGTTGGCAAAGCCTCTCGGGGCGTCGGCCGCCTTGGCCATGCGCTCCAGCTCGGCCAGGCCGACGCGGGCACTGCGTTCGGCCACTTCCTCGACCTTGCGGGCAAGGATCTTCTCCAGCACCGTCGGTACGCTCATGCTTCGTTCTCCTGCTTGAATACCGCGGTAAAGGCGCCCAACTCTTGCAGCTTCTCCCAGGCAAGGCCTGTGTGCAGCACGTCATGGGCAAGTTCTACACCGCTCTTGAGGCTCATGGCGTGGTCGGCGGCGTACAGCGCCGCGCCAGCATTGAGCACGATCATCTCGGCGGCCTTCTGGCCATTCTCGGTCTTGCGCCGGCCTAGGGCGTCACGGATCAACTCCAGCGAGGCCTGCGGACCTTCCACAGCCAGACCGTGCAGGCTCTGGCTCTTCATGCCAAGGTCTTCGGGCTCGACCCAATATTCGGAGATCTGGTCATTCTTCAGTTCGGCCACGAAGGTCGGTGCAGCCAGGCTGAACTCATCCAGACCGTCCTTGGAGTGCACCACCAGCACATGCTTGCTGCCCAGGCGTTGCAGCACTTCGGCCAACGGGCGGCACAGGGCCTGGGTGAACACCCCGACCACCTGGTGTTTCACACCGGCCGGATTCGTAAGCGGGCCCAGCATGTTGAACAGGGTGCGCAGCCCCAGATCACGGCGCGGGCCGGCAGCATGCTTCATGGCGCTGTGGTGGGTTTGGGCGAACATGAAGCCGATCCCCAGGCTGTCGATGCAGCGGGCGACCTGCACGGGCGTCAGGTTCAGGTAGATTCCAGCGGCCTCCAGCAGGTCGGCACTGCCACTCTTGCCGGATACCGCGCGGTTGCCATGCTTGGCCACCGGGCAACCCGCTGCCGCGAGGACAAACGCCGACGCGGTGGACACGTTGAAAATGTTGGCACCATCGCCGCCGGTGCCGACGATGTCGACCACACCGTCGAGGGTTTGCAGTTCTACCTTGCTGCACAGCTCACGCATCACCGATACGGCACCGACGATCTCGTCGATGCTCTCGCTCTTCATGCGCATGCCCATCAGGAAGGCACCGATCTGCGCCTCACTGCACTGGCCCGTCATGATCTGGCGCATGACAGCGCGCATTTCTTCGGTGGACAGATCCAGGTGGCCGACGATACGGCTCAACGCGCTCTTGATATCCATGTTCGCTCCTTAGCGATGGCCGCCGGTCTGCTTGAGGAAGTTGGCGAACAGTTCGTGGCCCTGCTCGGTGAGGATCGACTCGGGGTGGAACTGCACCCCTTCGATGTTCAGCGTCTTGTGGCGCAAGCCCATGATCTCGTCAATCGAGCCATCGGCATGAGCCGTCCAGGCAGTGATTTCCAGGCACTCGGGCAGGGTTTCGCGCTTGACCACCAGCGAGTGGTAACGGGTCACGGTGAGCGGGTTGTTCAAGCCGGCGAACACGCCCAGGTCGCGATGATGGACCGGGCTGGTCTTGCCGTGCATCACCTGACGGGCGCGAACCACATCACCGCCAAAGGCCTGACCGATGGACTGGTGGCCCAGGCAGACGCCGAGGATCGGCAGCTTGCCGGCGAAGTGCAGGATGGCCTCGATGGAGACTCCGGCCTCGCTCGGCGTGCAAGGGCCAGGGGAGACGACGATGCGCTCGGGCTTGAGGGCTTCGATCTGGGCGATGGTCATTTCATCGTTGCGAATGACCTTGACCTCGGCGCCCAGCTCGCCCAGGTACTGGACGACGTTGTAGGTAAAGGAGTCGTAGTTGTCGATCATCAGTAACATCGGGCTGAACCTCTTGAATCTACTGACTTTGAATTCGAACCTTCCAATGCCGGTGCAAGCGCGGGCTGTCCCGCAGCGAGCGGTGGGTGAAGCGATTGGAAGGCAAACGGGGGCGGGCCGGACGGGCCGGCAGGAGATAAAGTCAGGCGCGCCAACGCCAACGGGCGTGGGCCTTGATAACGCGCATCAAGAGTTTGCTGACGATCAACACAGAAGTAGGTCTCGCTTGTACGTCACGGCACAGTAGCCTACCGGGCCGGCGGGTGCAATATGCCCGTAAATACGGAGAAACGAATCCACTTGGATCGAATTCCCTCAGCTTTGTTAAGGTCAATCGGGCTGTTCCGACAAAAATAAAGAAAAGGACCTTCTCCAATGCGCAAAACACGCTTCATTCGTCCTCTGATGGGGCTTCTGGCCCTTTCCTGCAGCCAGGCCATGGCAGCGCCCTCGCCCTACTCCTCGCTCATCGTGTTCGGCGACAGCCTCAGCGATGCCGGACAGTTCGGGCTGCGCTTCACCAACCGCAATGCCGATGGCAGCTATGCACCGGTGACGCCGATGATCCTGGGGAACCGGCTGGGTGTACCCACCGACGAGCTCAACCCCTCCACTTCCATCGGCACCCGCCCCGACGGCAACAACTGGGCGGTCGGAGGCTACACAACGCAGCAGATACTCGACTCGATCACCGAGACCTCACGCACCATCATCCCGCCGGGACGTCCGGGTGCGGGTACGGTGCTGCGCGAGCGTGACGGCTACCTGGCCAATGGTTTGCGCGCCGACCCTCACGCTTTGTACTACCTGACCGGCGGCGGCAACGACTTCCTTCAAGGGCTGGTCAACACTCCGGGCGACGCCGCTGCCGCCGGCGCGCGCCTGGCAGCCAGTGCGCAGGCCCTGCAACAGGGTGGTGCGCGCTACATCATGGTCTGGCTGTTGCCGGATCTGGGGCAGACACCCAACTACAGCGGCACGCCATTGGAAGGCCCGCTGTCGCAATTGTCTGGCGTGTTCAATCAATCATTGCTGAACCAGCTCGGCCAGATCGACGCACAGATCATCCCTCTGAACATTCCAGCCCTGCTTCAGGAGGCCTTGGCGAATCCAGCCGACTTCGGGCTGGCCACCGGCCAGAACTTGGTCGGCACCTGCTACAGCGGCGAAGGCTGCGTGGGTAACCCGGTGTACGGGGCCAACGGCATCACACCGGATCCCACCAAACTGCTGTTCAACGATTCGGTGCACCCGACCATCGCCGGCCAGAAACTGATCGCCGACTACGGCTATTCGATCCTTGCTGCGCCCTGGGAGCTGACGCTGCTGCCGGAAATGGCCCACGGCAACCTACGGGCCCATCAGGACGAGCTGCGCAACCAATGGCAGACACCCTGGCAGGCCGTTGGCCAATGGCAGCCCTTTGTCGCCACGGGCGCTCAGGACCTCGACTTCGACGACCAGCGCGGTGCCGCCAGCGCAGATGGACGCGGTTACAACCTGACCCTGGGCGGCAGCTACCGCCTCGACGAGGCGTGGCGCATCGGCTTGGCGGCTGGCGTGAACCGGCAGAAGCTCGAGGTCGGAGAATACGACTCGGACTACAAGCTCGACAGCTATCTCGCCACGGTCTTTGCGCAATATCGCCAGCACCGCTGGTGGGCCGACGCGGCATTGACCGCAGGGCACCTGGACTATCACGACCTCAGGCGTACCTTCGCGCTCGGCGTGGGGGAGCGCAGCGAGAAAGGCGACACAGATGGCGAGGCATGGTCGGTCACCGGCCGGCTGGGTTACAACCTGGCGAGCGAGCACAGTGTCTGGCAGCTGTCGCCCTTCCTCAGCGCCGACTATGCCCGGGTCAAGGTCGACGGTTACGAGGAAAAGAGCGGGCGCTCCACATCCCTGGCCTACGATGACCAGGAACGCAGCTCGCGGCGTCTGGGGATAGGCCTGCAAGGTGGCTATCAGTTTGCGGCAGGTACCCGGTTATTTGTCGAAATCGCCCGAGAGCACGAATTCGAAGACGACCGCCAAGACCTGAGCCTGCACCTCACCAGCCTGCCGGCCCATGACTTCACACTCACCGGCTACACGCCGGACAGCAACCTGACCCGTACCAGCCTGGGGCTGACCCATGAACTGGTGCCCGGTGTGCACCTGCGGGGCAACTACAATTGGCGCAAGAGCGATGCGCTGACCCAGCAAGGCGTCGGCCTGGCGCTGAGCTTGGACTTTTGAACGGAAGTGGCGCCCTGCGGCAGATCCCGTTGCCTGTGTTGCGGGTAATCCCGCTCCCGCAGGACAGCGCAGTAGTCAAGAGCACTCGAGAACCCGCGAAACAGGCCTGAGCGCCGCTGTCGCAACAGGCTCCACACAGGCCCTCCAAAGAAGAACGGCGCCACCAGGGCGCCGTTCACTCATCCACTGCCCGTCAGGCTTGTGGCGTCTGCTCCGCCAAGGCCACCGCGCGGAACATGGCCCGACGCTTGTTGATGGTTTCTTCCCACTCAAGCGCCGGTACCGAGTCAGCGACGATGCCGCCACCAGCCTGTACATGCAGCTCGCCGTCCTTGATCACCGCGGTGCGGATGGCGATGGCGGTGTCCATGTTGCCATTCCAGGCCAGGTAGCCCACGGCGCCGCCATAGACGCCACGCTTGACCGGTTCCAGCTCGTCGATGATTTCCATGGCACGGATCTTTGGGGCGCCCGACAGGGTGCCAGCCGGCAGGATCGCGCGAAGCGCGTCCATCGCGGTCAGGCCTTCACGCAGTTGGCCTGTGACGTTGGAGACGATGTGCATGACGTTGGAGTAGCGCTCGATAACCATTTTCTCGGTCAGGCGCACGCTGCCGGTGGACGATACCCGGCCCACATCGTTGCGACCCAGGTCGATGAGCATCAGGTGCTCGGCGATTTCCTTATCATCGGACAGCAGATCGTCTTCCAGTGCCCGGTCGGCTTCTTCGGTGGCGCCGCGTGGGCGGGTTCCGGCGATCGGTCGCACGGTGACCAGATTGTCCTCGACACGCACCAGCACTTCCGGCGAGCTGCCCACCACATGGAAGTCACCGAAGTTGAAGAAGTACATGTAAGGCGTCGGGTTGAAGCAGCGAAGCGCTCGGTACAGGTCGATCGGCGCGGCCTTGAAGTCGATGGACATACGCTGGGACGGCACCACCTGCATGCAGTCACCGGCCAGGATGTATTCCTTGATGCGCCCGACCGCGTTCTCGTAGTCCTCGCGGGTATAGCTGGAGCGGAATGCGGGCTCGGCGGCGAGCGGGCCGCTCAGGTCCAGGCCGCGACGCGGGGTGATCGGCTCGCGCAGCTTGGCCAGCAGATCCTGCAGCCGCGCCTGGCCTTGCTCGTAGGCCTGCTCCTCGGCCGGGTCCACCAGCACGATCGCGTGCATCTTGCCGGCGAGGTTATCGAACACCACCACGGCATCGGAGACCATCAGCAGGATGTCCGGTACACCCAGCGGATCTGGGTTCGGGCAGGCGCCCAGGCGCTTTTCCACGTAACGCACGCAGTCATAGCCGAAGTAACCGACCAGACCACCGTTGAAGCGTGGCAGGCCCGGGATGTCAGCGACCTTGTAGCGATCCTTGAAGGTCTCGACGAACGCCAAGGGGTCCTCTACGTCATGGCTTTCCACCTGCACGCCGTCCTGCAGGACGCTCGCGTGGTAGCCATGCACACGCAGCACGGTGCGCGATGGCAGGCCGATCATCGAATATCGCCCCCACTTCTCGCCGCCCTGAACGGACTCGAGCAAATAGGAGTTGGGTTGGTCGGCAAGCTTCAGGTAGATCGACAGCGGCGTGTCGAAGTCAGCCAGGGTTTCGCAGGCCAGGGGAATGCGGTTGTAGCCGGCAGCGGCCAGGCGCAGGAATTCTTCGCGGGTCATGGGTAGCCTCGTGGCAAGCAGCAATGGGTCGGGCAAGCGGACGGGCCGGCAGGCGCCGGCGGGCAGAAGTCAGGCGCGCCAGCGCCAGCGGGCCAGGGCCTTGATGACTTTCATCCAGAATTTGCCGATGACCGCCACGGTGGACTCTCTGTCTTGTGAGGCTTGAAGGTCCGCCAACGTTATCCCAGTGGCCGGGACTAAGCAACCTGGCAGCAAGGCACGCAGATCGTCGATGACCAGGCTGGGCGACTCCTCGTCGATCGGCCGGCCATGGTTGTAGCCATAGCTCAGTCCTACGCACTTGACTCCTGCCGCCTTGGCCGCCAGCACATCGCTGCGCGAGTCGCCCACGAACAGTGCCTGTTCGGGGCACACACCGGTCATCTTCATGACGAACAGCAACGCGGCCGGATCGGGTTTTTTCTGAGGCAGGGTGTCGCCGCCGATGATCCAGCGGAAATAACGACCGATCTTCATCTGATCGAGCAGTGGCCCGACGAAGCGCTCTGGCTTGTTGGTGATCAGCGCCATTTCCACGCCGTGCTTGCGCAGCCAACGCAGGGTGTCGCGCACACCAGGGTAGACCACCGTCAGATCATGGCTTTGCCCATAGGCCTCCATGAACAGGGCCAGGCCCTGTTCGGCCAACGCATCGTCCACGGCATCGTGGTCCAGGCCACCGGCCAGGGCGCGGCGGACCAGGACCTGGGCGCCATTGCCGACCCAGTGGCGTACGGCCTCCAGGCCCGCGGGTGGGCGCCCCATCTGGAGCAGCATGCGATCCACGGCGGCGGCAAGGTCAGGGACCGAATCGATCAACGTGCCATCCAGATCGAACATCACCAGCCTTGGCAGCGCTCCCGGGAACAGCTGCTCGAAGCCGCTCATGGGCGCGCCTGGGCCAGTTCGGCGCGCATTTTACCGATGACTTCCTGGTAGTCCGGCGCATTGAAGATCGCCGAGCCGGCCACGAAGGTATCGGCACCGGCGGCGGCGATTTCGCGGATATTGTTGACGTTGACGCCACCGTCGATCTCCAGGCGGATATCACGGCCGCTGGCGTCGATCAGCGCGCGGGCTTCGCGCAGTTTGTCGAGGGTGCCGGGAATGAACTTCTGGCCACCGAAGCCTGGGTTGACGCTCATCAAGAGCACCATGTCGACCTTGTCCATTACGTATTTGAGGGCATCCAGGCTGGTGGCCGGGTTGAACACCAGGCCGGCCTTGCAGCCGCCGTCGCGGATCAGTTGCAGGGAGCGGTCGATGTGCTGGGACGCTTCAGGATGGAAGGTGATGTAAGTGGCGCCTGCCTCGATGAAGTCGCCGATGATGCGATCGACCGGGCTGACCATCAGGTGCACGTCGATCGGCGCGGTCACGCCGTACTTGCGCAGGGCGCTGCAGACCATCGGGCCGATGGTCAGGTTGGGCACATAGTGGTTGTCCATCACATCGAAGTGAACGATGTCGGCCCCGGCGGCCAGCACCTTGTCGACGTCCTCGCCCAGACGGGCAAAATCGGCGGAGAGGATGGAGGGGGCAATAGCGTAGGGCTGCATGGCGCACCTGTTGGCAGAAATCACGGTGGCGCGCATTGTAACTCAGGCAAGCCAATGAAGGCTGATTGGTATCAATGGGTGTCGACCAGTTGCTTCAATGCGGTGCAAACGCTTGGCGGGTGAACCCGCTCCCACAGTTTCAGCGTAGCCCTGTGAGAGCGGGTATTGATCCGGAACCGTCAGTTCGGCTGCTGGGTCCTCAGCTTCTCGCTGCGCCCGCGCAGCCACTCAAGGGTGAGCAACAGCACCACAGAGAAAGCGATCAGCAAGGTCGCGGCCGCGGCGATGGTCGGGCTGAGGTTCTCGCGAATGCCGCTGAACATCTGCCGTGGCAAGGTCGCTTGCTCAGGGCCGGCCAAAAACAGCGTCACCACCACTTCGTCGAAGGAGGTGGCGAAGGCGAACAGCGCGCCGGAGATCACACCTGGGGCAATCAACGGCAGGGTCACCCGACGGAAGGTAAGCAGCGGCGAGGCACCGAGACTGGCGGCAGCCCGCACCAGGTTCTGGTTGAAGCCCTGCAGCGTGGCCGACACCGTGATGATGACAAAGGGCACGCCCAGCACCGCATGCACCAGGATCAACGAAACGAAGCTGTTGCCCATGCCCAGTGGCGCGAAGAACAGGTAGCTGGCCACACCAATGATCACCACCGGCACCACCATCGGCGAAATCACCAGAGCCATGACCAACGACTTGCCCGGGAAGTCCCCGCGGGTCAGGCCGATGGCGGCCAGGGTGCCGAATACCATCGCCAGCACGGTGGCGGCCGGGGCGACGATGATGCTGTTCTTGAGTGATCGCATCCATTCGGCCGAGGCGAAGAAGTCCTGGTACCAGTGCAGCGAGAAGCCTTGCAATGGGTACACTAGGAAGCTGCCGCTGTTGAATGACAACGGCACGATCACCAGCACCGGCAACACCAAGAACAGCAGAATCAAACCGCAGAGAATACGCAGGCTGTAGAACCACACCCGCTCCACGGGCGACATGTAAGGGCTCAGCATGACAGGGCTCCTCAGCTCAGGCGCAGGCGGCTGGCGCCGACCAGCCAGCTATAGATCAGGTACAGCACCACGGTGGCCAGCAGCAACAGTCCGCCCAGGGCGGTAGCCATGCCCCAGTTGATACTGGTGTTGGTGTAGAAGGCCACGAAGTAGCTGACCATTTGGTCGTTCGGGCTGCCCAGCAGCGCCGGGGTGATGTAGTAGCCGATGGAGATGATGAACACCAACAGGCAACCGGCCCCCACACCCGCATAGGTCTGCGGGAAGTACACGCGCCAGAAGCTGGCGAACGGATGGCAGCCCAGGGAGATCGCCGCACGCATATAGCTGGGCGAGATACCTTTCATGACGCTGTACAGCGGCAGGATCATGAACGGCAGCAGGATGTGCACCATGGCGATGTACACACCGGTGCGGTTGAACACCAACTCCAGCGGCTCATCGATGATGCCCATGGCCATCAACGCACTGTTGATCAAGCCACCGGACTGCAACAGCACGATCCAAGCAGCCACCCGCACCAGAATCGAGGTCCAGAACGGCAGCAGCACCAAGATCATCAGCAAATTGCTCTGCCGGGTCGGCAGGTTGGCCAGCAGGTAGGCCAACGGATAGGCCAGCACCAGGCAGATTGCGGTGATGACCACCCCCATCCAAAGGGTTCGGGTGAAGATGTCCAGATAGATGGCCTGGTCTGGCGTGGCCTTGGCCAGTTCGCCCAAGTCGTCGATGCGATGGTCCAGCGCCGCCAGAAGGTAGAACGGTGTCACTGCACTGGTATTGCGACGGATCGCCTGCCAGTACGCAGGGTCGCCCCAGCGCTCGTCGAGCGTCTGCAGGGCATCTTTATAAGAACTAGGCTCGGCCTTGAACGGCAACGCCCGTGCAGTCTTCGCCAGCAGGCTGCGGTAGCCGGCCAACTCCATGTTCAGGCGTTTGGAGAGATCGCCCAGGGTCTGTTTCTTGCGTGACTCCGCCAGGTCCTGGCTGAGCACCTTGTACACGTCCTCGCCCGGCAGGCCCTTACCATCCCATTGCGCGATGGCCTCGACGGTGCGCGGCAGGCCGTTGACCACCTCGGGGTTGCCGACGCTCTTGTACAGCAGTGCCGCAATCGGCACCAGAAACACCAGCAACAGGAACAGCGCCAGCGGCGCGATCAACGCCTGCGCCTTCCAACGGTTGACCCGCTCGGCATGCTTGAGGCGCTGCTTGAGGCTTTTACCTGCGCCTTCGTTCAGGGGCACTGCAATGGCCATGGCGAACTCCGAAAATCTGGGGAACGATGAGCGCCGCCTTAAAGGCCGGCGCTCCGTCAACGCGGCTTACTTCTTCGCCGCCCAAGCGTTGAAGCGTTGCTCCAGCTGCTCGCTGTTGTCGGCCCAGAAGGCCACGTCGATCTGCACTTGGTTGGCGATGTTCTCAGGCGTGGTCGGCATGTCCTTCTTCACCGTGTCCGACAGCAGGCTGACAGCCTTGGCATTGGCCGGGCCGTAGGCGATGTTCTCGGAGTAGGTCTTCTGCTGCTCGGGCTGCACGCTGAAGGCGATGAACTTCTTCGCCAGGTCGGTATCCTTGGCGCCTTTCGGGATGGCCCAGGCGTCGAAGTCGTAGATGCCGCCGTTCCAGACGACCTTGAGGTTGCTCTCTTTCTGCACTGCGGCGATCCGGCCGTTGTAGGCCGAGCTCATCACTACGTCACCGGAGGCCAGATACTGTGGCGGCTGGGCGCCCGCTTCCCACCACTGGATGCTTGGCTTGATCTGGTCGAGTTTCTTGAAGGCGCGATCCTGGCCTTCTTTGGTGCCCAGCACCTTGTACACATCCTTGGGCGCCACGCCGTCGGCCATCAGGGCGAACTCAAGGGTGTACTTGGCGCCCTTGCGCAGGCCACGCTTGCCCGGGAATTTCTGGGTATCCCAGAAGTCAGCCCAGCTGGTAGGTGCGGTCTTAAGCTTGTCGGCGTTGTAGGCCAGCACTGTGGACCACACGAAGAAGCCCACGCCGCACGGCTGGATGGCGCCCGGCACGTAGTCGGCCTCGTTGCCGAACAAGGCCGGGTCCAGCTCCTCGAACATGCCCTCGTCGCAACCGCGGGCAAGTTCCGGCGACTCCACTTCCACCAGGTTCCAGGAGACGCTGTTGGTGTCGACCATGGCTTTGACCTTGGCCATCTCGCCGTTGTACTCACCGGCGACGATCTTGCCTTTGCCTGCCTTCTCCCATGGCTCATAGAACGCCTTGACCTGGGCAGCCTTGTTGGCACCGCCGAAGGACACCACGGTCAAATCCGCAGCCAGGGCTTGGCCGGCGGCGAACAAGCCGAGGGCCAGGGCGGTCAGTTTCAACTGCTTGTGCATTATTGTTCTCTCCACAGTTAAGGGTTGGTGAAGCAAACCATCAATGGGCTTCGGCAATCGGATCGAGCGCGCGGGCGTGCTCCACCTCCCAGCCAAGCGGTACCACATCGCCCACAGCCAGGGCCGGGTCGAGTTCGGCGATCGGCTGCTTCACGAAGAAGTCACCCTTGCCGCAGACTTCCAGGCGAACCCGCACGTGGTCGCCCAGGTAGATGAATTCGGCCACGCGGCCGGAGAAGCGATTGACGCAGCTTTCGCTGTGGCCATTGAGGCGCACGCGCTCGGGGCGGATCGACAACGTCACAGGATCACCCGCCTCGCCAACGTTCACCGCCAAGGCCTCGACCCGCTCCCCACGGGCCAGCTGGACCTGGCAGCGTTCGCCATCACGGGACAGCAAGGTGCCGTTGAGGCGATTGTTCTCACCGATGAAGTTGGCCACGAAGGTATTGCGCGGCTCTTCATAAAGGGTGCGCGGCGGGGCGATCTGCTGGATCTCGCCTTGGTGGAATACCGCTACCCGGTCGGACATGGTCAGCGCCTCGCCCTGGTCGTGGGTCACGTAGACCACGGTCACGCCCAGACGCTGGTGGATGTGCTTGATCTCCATCTGCATGTGTTCACGCAGTTGTTTGTCCAACGCGCCGAGCGGTTCGTCCATCAACACCAGTTGCGGCTCGAACACCAGCGCGCGGGCCAGGGCCACACGCTGCTGCTGGCCACCGGACAACTGGCCCGGGTAGCGCTTGGCGAAAGCATCGAGCTGGACCATCGTCAGCACGCGCTTGACCCGCTCGCTGATGTCGGTCTTGCTGAGGTTGCGCACGGTCAGAGGAAACGCCAGGTTCTCCTCCACGGTCATGTGCGGGAACAGCGCGTAGTTCTGGAACACCATGCCGATGTCACGCTTGTGCGGCGGCACGTTGTTGATCGAGCGCCCGGCCAGCTGGATTTCACCTGCGGTAGGAGTCTCGAAACCGGCCAGCATCATCAGGCTGGTGGTCTTGCCCGAGCCGGACGGACCGAGCAGGGTCAGGAACTCACCCTTGCGGATGTCCAGGTTGAGGTCTTTGACGATCAGCGATTCGCCGTCGTAGCTTTTCTGCACACCGCGGAAGCTGACCAGGATCTCGCCGGTGGCAGCGTTCGAATTCGCCTCGCTCATGCCTGCACCTTCTTGTTGGAATGACTGCGTAGGCAAAGACTAGAGAAGGCGCAAGCCCCGGAAAATCGGGGGTGCTGAGAGAATGCCATCATCCGGATGGAAGATTTGTTGTAGGGCGATCCCTACAAGAGTGGCGGGATTGGGACAGTGCGCCAGCCCAGCATCCCCCGCTCTGGGAGCGGGTAGACCCCGACGAGATCAGCCCAGGCAACGCGAATCGCAGGCCCAGCCCTTTCATGGGCAAACCCGCTCCCACAAGCGAAGGGCCGGACATAAGAGCACAGCTGTCGCAACCAGAACACTCACACCAGTTTGTGCTCCATCGCGTACTTCACCAGTTCCGCCAGGGAGTTCACCTTGAGCTTCTGCATCAAGCGCGCCTTGTGGGTGCTGATGGTCTTGCTCGAGAGCGCCAGCTGCTGGGCGATGTCGTTGACGTTGGCGCCTTGGGCGAGGCGTTCGAACACCGAGAACTCGCGCTCCGACAGCAGCGTATGCAAGGGCCGGGTCTCGGTCAGACCGACCTCGAAGACCATGCGGTCCGCCAGCGCCGGGTCGATGTAGCGTCCGCCAGCGGCCACCCGCCGGATAGCGGTGAGCAGTAGGGCCGGGTCGCTATCCTTGGTGGCATAGCCTGCGGCGCCGGCCTTCAGGGCTCGGGCGGCCATCTGCGCTTCGTCATGCATGGACAGCATCAGGATCGAAGGCGGGTTGTGCTGCGCCCGAATACGCGGGATCGCCTCCAGGCCGTTCACCCCAGGCATGGAAATATCCAGCAGCACCACCTCACAGGGCGTATGACGCAGGGTCTCGAGCAGTTGTTCGCCGTTGCCGGCTTCGCCCACCACCTGCATGTCCTTGGCCAGGCCGATCAGCTGTTTGATGCCCTCGCGGACAATCGTGTGGTCTTCGGCCACTAGCACGCGTATCACAGTCGTTCTCCCCTACCCCAACGGAATGGTCACACTCAGGCTACAACCTTCACCCGGCTCGCTGTCCAGCGTCATGCCGCCGCCCAGCATCAGGACCCGCTCGCGCACGCCCACCAGGCCGAAGGAGGTTGGCCTGGCCTGATCGCAGCTGAACCCCACACCATCGTCGATGACCGTCATGCGCAGACAGCCCTCCTCGCGCGCCAGCTCGATCTGCACGGTATGGGCCTGGGCGTGGCGCATGACATTGGTCAATGCCTCCTGCAGGATCCGGAACAGGCCGGTGGCCTTGGCGTCACTCAATGCTGGCAGATTGTCCGGCACCTGGACCAGACAGGGAATCTGCGTACGCGCCTCGAAGCGCCGTGCCTGCCATTCGATGGCCGAGGCGATGCCGGCATCGAGAATCGGCGGACGCAAGGCCGTGGCCACGTCGCGCACCAGCTGGAACAACTGCGCGATCAGTCGCTTCATGCTGTCCAGACGCTCATTCAGGCCAGGGTCGAGTTCGGCATAGGCCAGCTCGCACATGGACACTTCGAGCTTGAGCACCGTGAGCATCTGCCCCAGTTCATCATGGACTTCCCGGGCAATCCGCGCTTTTTCCTCTTCACGCACGCTCTCCAAGTGCGCCGAGAGCTCACGTAACTGCTCCTGGGACCGCGCCAGCTCCAGCTCGACCCGCTTGCTCTGGGTGATGTCCCAGACAATGCCGTCCCACACCACCCGGCCGTCGGCCAGGCGCCGGGTGCTGGCCTTGATGTCGGCCCAGCGCTGTTCGCCCTGACGGGTGAGGATCCGCCCCTGCCAGGACCAGTCTTGGTCGGTGGCCAGTGCCAAGTCCTGGACCCGGTGGTAATCGGCACGGTCCTCGGGATGGACCAAGTTGCGAAGGCCCATGTCCGGATGCTGGATCTGGGCTGGCGCATAGCCGACCAGCGCTTCGCTGCCCTCACTGATGTACGGAAACTCCAGATCACCTTCGGCCGGATCGCGCTCCAGACGGAACACCAGCCCAGGGACGTTGCCTGCGATGCCCTTGAGCCGCGCGTCGCTTTCGCGCAACGCCGCCAGGGCGCGGCGGCGCTCGGTAATGTCGGTGATGAACATCACCAGGTACTCGGCATCGCGAAAACGCAGAAAGCTCAGCGACAGTTCCACCGGTAACAGGCTGCCGTCACTGCGCAGGCATTGGGTCTCGAACGGCTCGACCCCTCCATCGCCGGTGCGCACGCGTTTCCACAACTGCAACCAGCGGTCCATGTGCAGGTTGGGCTCGAAGTCGATCAGCGGCCGGTCCAGCAACTCGCCCTCACCCCTGCCGAGCATGCGCTCGGCGGCGTGGTTGGCGTAGCGCACATGGCTGTCCCAGTTGACCCAGAGAATGCCGACCGTGCTCTGGTCGATGGAAAACTGGCTTAGGCGCAGCGCTTCTTCGCGCGTCTGGCGTTCGGCAAGGGTTTCCCGCGTGGCCAGCAGGTTGCGCTCAAGCTGGTGCTGCTGACGCCGTTGCCAGAGCAGCGTGACCACTGCACAGATGAGCAACAGGCCGAACAACGATGCCAGGTTCTGCCAGAAGCCTGCGGTGTCGCTCAGCCGTGGGTATTTCGGTTGCAGCCAGCGCTGGTGCAGCTGCTCCAGCTCCTTGGCAGGAATGGCTTGCAAGCCGCGCTCCAGGACATCGGCCAGGATCGGCCAGTCGCGCCGCGAGCCGACCCGAAGCAGTTGCGGCAGGCCAATGTCACCGACCACCGCCAGTTCGCCGAACTCGCTTTCCCGAGACAACCCGCTCAGGCGTGCTTCATCCATGACCGCGAAACTGGCCTGGCCACCCAGCACCAATTGCAGGGCCTGGCGCTCGTTGGGCACGCCCTGCAGGTTGAGGTTGACGTAGTTGGCCCGCAGGTAATCGGCCAAGGCGCTGGGCATGCGCACCGCCACCCGGTCGTTGGCGCCCAGGTTTTCCAGCTCGACCGCCACCGCTCCGGTGCGCGGCCCGACGACCATTTGCGGCACACGCATGTAAGGATCGCTGAACGACCAGAGGCGCAAGCTGGCCGGGGTCTGGGTCAGACCGGGCGCGAAATCGATCTCACCGGCTTGCAGGGCATGTTCGAGTGCGGCCTGATCCGGAAAGTTGCGCCACGTCAGGTCCAGCCTGAGCAGCCGCGCCAGCGCATTCACGATCTCGACATTGGCACCATAGAACTGCTGAAGCCGACGATCGAACTGGGCATAGGGCGCCTGCAGCACCAGGCCGACCCGCAGGTTGCGATGGTCATCCAGCCATTGCTGCTGAGCCGGCTCCAACACCACCGAAGGCTCAGGCGCGGGCCTTGCCAAGGCGATCAAGGGCAGCAGCAACCAGCCGATAACCAACAGGCAACGCATTCGCTTCATCTACACGCTCGTCTGGGCAAGGACGGCCGATGCGCATGGCCGTCACGGACAAATACTATTAGGCTGCCGGTATCATTCTGGCCTTGGGTTGATTCATGTTCACACTTTATCGCACGACGCTGGCCATTTGCTGCCTGGCCACGATCCTACCGCTCGGCACACAGGCCGCCGAACCTCAAACACCTCCCGCCACCGCAGAGTCGCCCACGGCGCCCGCACCTCGCCCACCCCTGGCCGAACGCAGCCAGGAAGATGCCCAGGCGCTCGAACGTACCGTGCCCAAGGCCGAACAGCAAACCTTGCAGGCGGGCGCCGAAAGCTTCCTCGCTTTGTGGAAGCCGGCCAACGATGCCGACCCCAAGGGCGCTGTGATCATCGTCCCGGGTGCCGGTGAAAACGCCGACTGGCCCAATGCTGTCGGGCCGCTGCGGCGCAAGTTTCCCGATGTCGGCTGGCACAGCTTGAGCATCAGCCTGCCGGACCTTGTCAGCGACAGCCCGCAGCCGCGAGCCGAGAGCAAGCCTGCCCCCGAACCTGAAAAGGGCGAGGGCGAGTCGGCGCCCGCCAAGGACACGCCGGAGGATGCCAACGCCAACGTTGCCCAGGCCACGGCCGCCGAAGCCGATGCGGCCGACAGCACCGATGCCAAGGAAGCCGCCGAGCAAAACGATCCGGCCGATGCCGAGCGCATCTTCGCCCGCCTCGACGCAGCAGTGGCCTTTGCCCAGCAGCACAATGCGCGCAGCATCGCCCTGGTCGGCCATGGCAGCGGCGCCTATTGGGCCGCGCGCTACCTCAGCGAGCGGCAGCCGCCACAGGTGCAAAAGCTGGTGATGATCGCCGCGCAGACACCGGCCCAGGTGGAACAGGACCTCGAAGCCCTGGCGCCCACCGTGAAGGTGCCGACCGCCGACGTCTACTACAGCACGCAGCCGCGTGACCGCCGTGCTGCCGAGCAGCGCCTGCAGGCCAGCAAGCGGCAGAAGGACAGCCAGTATCGGCAGCTGTCGCTGATTGCCATGCCGGGGAATGCGGCGGCGCAGCAGGAGCAGCTGTTCCGCCGGGTGCGTGGGTGGCTGATGCCTCAGGAGTGATTGGAGGGGCTGCCTTGCAGCCCATCGCAGCCGCGCGCCCGCCCCCAGGTCAGAGGCGTCAAAGCCCGCGCCGCTTGCGCACCAGGGCATAGGCCTGGTGCAGTTCACGGGTGCGCTCGGTCGCCTCGCGCACCTGCGCGTCGCTGGCCCCGCTGCCGGCGAGCTTGTCCGGATGATGCTTGCTGACCAGCCGGCGATAGGCTTGCTTGACGTGCTCGATCTCGCTGTCCGCCTCGACCCCGAGTAGCCGCAGGGCTGCTGCGTAGGTCAACACGGCGCCCTCCGGAGCCGCCTTGCGCGGTTCGTATTCAAGAGCCAGCGCCTGGATCTGAGACCGTGACAGGCCTAGCCGGCGCCCCCACTCCAGCAGCAGCTCGCGCTCACGCATCCCCGCCTTGCCATCCGCCCAGACCATCCGCCAGCAGGCGCGTAGGGTGCCTTCAGCGGCATGGGGCTGTTGCTTGATCCGCTGCAAATAGCGTCCCACACGCACCTTGCCCGACTTGCCACGATTGAAGGCGGCGATTGCCCGTAACCGAGCCGGCTCGGCCATATCCAGACGGGTCATTTCCTGGCGGGCCTGCTGGATGTGCCCATCCACGACACGGCCATCGCTCTTGGCCAGTCGCCCGAGCAGGACGAATAGCAATTCCTCGTCACGCAATGCCGGGCGTCCACCCAGACGCTCACGCAGGTCTTCCCAGCCCTCCAGACGCAAGCGCCGGTCCATGGCCTGGCCAAGCAAGGCCCCGAGCAACGCACCGGGGATGCTGGCCACGGCGAAACCGGCGCCGGCACCTATCAATGTGCTTGGCCACCACATATCAAACGCGCTCGCCGATCAAACGCTCGACCTCGGCCAGGCGCTCTAGGGTGCCGACATCGACCCAGCGCCCCTGGAAGTGCTCACCGCTCACCCGCCCCTCGGCCATTGCATGGCGCAGCAATGGCGCCAGCTTGAACGCGCCAGGCTCACAGCCTTCGAACAACGCAGGATCGAGTACGGAGATCCCGCTGAAGGTCAGGGTGCCAGGTGCCTCGTCGCCATCGACAACCGAATCGCCATCCAGACGAAAGTCACCACGGCCGTGATGGCCTGGATTGTCGACCAGTACCAGGTGCGCAAGCCCCCTCATGGGCACGCGCAGCCGGGCGAAGTCGTAGTCGGTCCAGATATCGCCGTTGACCAGCAGAAACGGCGCATCGCCCAACAACGGCAGCGCCTTGAAGATCCCGCCGCCGGTTTCCAGCGGTTCGCCCTCGGGCGAGTAGCGAATGTGCAGGCCGAACCGGGCTCCGTCGCCCAGGTGATCCTCGATCTGCTGGCCCAGCCAGGCGTGGTTGATCACCACCTCGGTGAAGCCCGCCTTGGCCAGCGCCTGCAGGTGATATTCGATCAATGGCTGGCCTGCCACTGGCACCAGTGGCTTGGGAGTATGCAAGGTAAGGGGACGCATGCGCTCGCCCTTGCCCGCTGCCAAGATCATAGCCTTCATGAACGCGCTCCGGCCTTCAGCTCGGCGATCAGTTGCCCCAGTTCGGCCAGCTCGGGACGACGGCTGATCACTTCATCTATATAGGCGAAGAATCGCGGCACGTCAGACAGATATCGCGGCTTGCCGTCGCGGTGGCAGATACGGGCGAAGATGCCGATGACCTTCAGGTGACGCTGCACGCCCATCAGGTCACTGGCGCGGTGGAAGTCCTCGAAGTCGGCCTGCACGGGGATGCCGGCCGCTTGGGCTTTCTGCCAGTAATCGCGTAGCCAGCCCTCGACTCGCATCTGGGGCCAACTGACGAACGCGTCTTTGAACAGGCAGGTGATGTCATAGGTCACCGGGCCGTAGACGGCGTCCTGGAAGTCCAGCACGCCAGGGTTCGGTGTGCTCTGCATCAGGTTGCGCGGCATATAGTCGCGATGCACCAGGACTTTGGGCTGGGCCAGGGCACTGTCGATCAGCAACTGACTCACCCGCTGCCAGGTCGCCTGCTGCGAATCAGTGAACGTCAGGCCCAGCTCGCGCCCGACGTACCATTCGGGGAACAGCTCCACTTCGCGGCGCAGCAGGGCGACATCGTAGCTGGGCAACGGCGCGTCCATCGGCAGGCGCTGGAAGGCCAGCAAGGCGTCGATGGCATCGGCGAACAGGGCATCGGCATTGCCGGCATCGATGATATCCAGGTAGGTCTGACGGCCCAGATCCCCCAGCAACAGGAAGCCACGCTCCAGATCCTGGGCGTGGATGGCCGGCACGTGCACGCCCGCACTGGCCAGTAGATGATCGATGTCGACGAAGGGCCGGCAATTCTCTTGTGGCGGCGGCGCATCCATGATCACGAAGCTGCGTCCGCCCCCCTGCCAGCGGAAGTAGCGACGGAAGCTCGCGTCGCTGCTGGCGGCGGTCAGGGCGCCTTCTGGCACCTCGTCCCAGGCGTTTTCACGGAAAAGACGGTCAAGCTGCTCATCGAGCCAAGCGGTCAGTTGTTGCAGGCGTACATCGTGATCGGGCATTACAAGGGTCTCCGACGGCCCTAGCCGTCAAGCGGGTCATGCTTTATTATCCAGCATCTTTTTCAGACCATCGAGAGGCGTGCGGCCCCACACGCGGGCAGATGGCACGCAGGAAGCCCGGACTAATAAGATGGCATTGAAATCCCCCGCGTTTCGTAGAAAGTTTCCGTTGCTGGTGACTGGCGGTCTGCTGGCTCTGCAACCTCTGGCCACGTCATACGTGGTGGCAGCCGAGCAGTTCGACTGCCAAGTGTCCGCCTCCGGTGGTTGGGACTGCAAGCCCAAGACCACGGCCAACAACCTGCCGCCGCGCCCAGTGCATGAAGGCGCCGCACTGAGCTCGGGCGGTGACGCCCAGGTCGCCGAGACCGACGCCGATGGCGAACCCAAGCCGGTGCTGGTCACCGAGAGCAAGGGCCGCGGCCTGAAGTCACGTAGCGAAGACTACAGCCACCTTGACTGGGTTCCCCGCGACAAACTCACCGCCGCCCAATTGGCTGAGACCGGTCCGTACTGCGGTGGCGCCTACATCGAGCCGTCGCGTCCTGGCATGGATGACACCACGCCAAAGGATGAAGCGCCGACCTACCTGAACGCCAAGGTCTCCCGCTACCAGCAGGAGCAGCAGATCGCCACCCTCGCCGGTGACGTGGTCATGCGCCAGGGCAGCATGCAGGTCCAGGCCGACGAGGCCAACCTGTACCAAGCCGAGAACCGCGGCGAGCTCAAGGGCAACGTCAAGCTGCGCGACAACGGCTCGCTGGTCGTCGGCGACCAGGCCGAAATCCAGCTGGATACCGGCGAGGCCAAGGTCGACAACGCCGAATACGTGATGCACAAGTCGCACATTCGCGGCAACGCGCTGTACGCCAAGCGTGGCGAAAACGCCATCATCCGCCTCAAGGACGGTACCTACACCACCTGTGAGCCGGGCAGCAACGCATGGCAGCTAAAGGGCAACAACATCACCCTGAACCCGGCCACCGGCTTCGGTACCGCGACCAACGTCACCCTGCGGGTCAAGGATTTCCCGGTGTTCTATACACCGTACATCTACTTCCCGATCGACGACCGTCGCCAGTCCGGCTTCCTGCCGCCGTCGTTCAGCACCAGCAGCGACACCGGCTTCATGCTGGTCACGCCGTACTACTTCAACCTGGCGCCGAACTACGACGCCACCTTGTATCCGCGCTACATGGCCAAGCGTGGCTTGTTGATGGAAGGCGAGTTCCGCTACCTGACCAAGTCCAGCGAAGGCCAGCTCGGTGCTGCGTACCTGAACGACAAGAACGACGATCGTAAAGATCAGACCGACTACAAAGAACAGCGCTGGATGTACAACTGGCAGCACAAGGGCGGGCTGGATTCGCGCTTGATGAGCGAGGTTGACTACACCGACATCAGCGACCCGTTCTACTTCCAGGATCTGGAAACCGGTCAGATTGGTGTTGAAAGTCGGGATGTGGTCAACCAGCGCGGTACCCTCACCTATCGTGGTGATAGCTACCAGGCACGCCTGAATCTGCAAGCGTATGAGATGGCGACGCTGTCGCGGACCACACCGTACGACAAGCTGCCGCAGGTCACCTTCAACGGCCTCCTGCCCTATCACCCGGGCGGGTTCGACTTCAGCTACCAGACCGAAGCCGTGCGCTTCGATCGTGACCTGAAGGACGACTTCGTTTACAACGAAGATGGTTTGCCGGACACCTCCGCGGGTGCGCCAGGTCGACGCCTCGATCAGAACGTCTTCGGCCTCGCGCGCGCCAACGGCACCCGCCTGAATGCCGCGCCAGCCATCAGCTTGCCGATGGAAGCCAGCTATGGGTTCCTCAAACCGAAGCTGAAGTACGTCTATACGCACTACGATCTGGACCTGGACAACAAGGGCAAGACCGATCTTGCCAATGCCAGCCCGGCAACACGTGAGCTACGTGGCGACTTTTCCAGCACTCAAAACCGCAGTGTTCCGGTCTTCAGCGTCGACAGCGGCCTGTACTTCGACCGCAACACCCAATGGTTCGGCAAGAACTACCGCCAAACCCTCGAACCGCGCCTGTTCTACCTCTACGTGCCGTATGAGGATCAGAAGGACATCCCGGTCTTCGACACTGGAGAAACTTACTTCAACTACGCCTCGCTGTTCCGCGACAACCGCTTCAGCGGCTCCGACCGCATCGGCGACGAGAACAAGCTGTCGCTGGGCGTGACCAACCGCTGGATCGAGGAAAACGGCTTCGAGCGCCAGCGCTTGAGCGTCGGCCAGGCCCTGTACTTCCGCGACCGCAAGGTGCAGATGCCAGGTATCGACTGGCGGACCCGTGCCGACTCGCAGTCGGACGTTTCCCCGTACGCCTTGGAATACCAGTACGCCTTCAACCGCGACTGGCGCTTCAACTCTGACTACAACTGGGACCCGGACAGCCGAAAGCCACGCTCCGGCAGCGCCATGTTCCACTACCAACCGGAAGACAACCCGAACAAGGTCATCAACGCAGGCTACCGCTACCGCAACGACCTGGTGCGCTACGACTCGCTCACCGGCACCTGGCAGGTGGGTGGTGGCGACTACGGCACCCCGGGCAGCCCGAACTACGTCAAGGACTACTACAAGATCCAGCAGCACGACTTCTCGGTCATCTGGCCGATCGTTCCTCAGTGGAGCGTGATCGGTCGCTGGCAGCATGACTACAACCGCAACCGCACCCTGGAAGCCATGGGTGGTTTCGAGTACGACAACTGCTGCTGGAAGCTGCGTCTGATCAACCGTTACTGGATCGACTACGACGACTTCAGCCAGGCACTGCCGCAAAACGAGAAGGGCGACCACGGCGTCTTCTTGCAAATCGTCCTCAAAGGCCTCGGCGGCGTTGTGGGCAACAAGGTCGAGACGTTCCTCGACGAAGGCATTCAAGGTTACCGTACACGTGAAGACCAAGCTTATTGATCGCCTGCGCCCGCTGCTGCTGGGCGCTGTATTGCTGAGTGGCGCGGTGCATGCCGCGGTACAACCCCTGGACCGCGTGGTGGCCATCGTCGACAACGACGTGGTCATGCAAAGCCAGCTGGACCAGCGCATCCGCGAAGTGCAGCAGACCATCGCCAAGCGCGGCGGCGGCGTGCCCCCGGCCGGAGCCCTGGAGCAGCAAGTGCTGGAGCGTCTGATCGTCGAGAATCTGCAACTGCAGATCGGCGAACGTTCGGGCATCCGCATCACTGACGAAGAGCTCAACCAGGCCATCGGTACCATTGCCCAGCGCAACGGCATGAGCCTCGATCAGTTCCGTGCCGCCCTGGCCCACGACGGCCTGTCGTTCGACGATGCCCGTGACCAGGTCAAGCGCGAGATGATCATCAGCCGCGTGCGCCAGCGTCGTGTGGCCGAGCGTATCCAGGTCTCCGAACAGGAAGTGAAGAACTACCTCAACTCCGACCTGGGCAAGATGCAACTGTCGGAAGAGTACCGCCTGGCCAACATCCTGATCCCGACCCCGGAAAGCGCCAACTCCGAGGCGATCCAGGCGGCCGCCCGCCAAGCCGGTGACGTTTACCAGCAGCTCAAGCAAGGTGCGGACTTCGGCCAGATGGCCATCGCCCGTTCCGCCAGCGAGAACGCCCTGGAAGGCGGTGAGATGGGCTGGCGTAAAGCCGGCCAACTGCCGCCTGATTTCGCCAAGATGTTGAGCAGCATGGCCGACGGCGACATCACCCAGCCAATCCGCATCCCCAACGGCTTCATTATCCTCAAGCTCGAGGAAAAGCGTGGGGGCAATGCCAGCGTGCTGCGTGACGAAGTCCATGTTCGCCATATCCTGATCAAGCCAAGCGAGATCCGCAGCGATGCGGCCACCGAGCAACTGGCCGAGCGCCTGTATGAGCGCATCAAGAACGGCGAAGACTTCGGCGAGCTGGCCAAGAGCTTCTCGGAAGACCCAGGTTCGGCCCTCAACGGTGGCGACCTCAACTGGGTTGACCCCAACAGCCTGGTGCCGGAGTTCCGCGAACAGATGGCCAACGCCCCCCAGGGCGAAGTGACCCGTCCGTTCCGTACCCAGTACGGCTGGCACGTACTGGAAGTGCTGGGCCGCCGCGCTACCGACAGCACCGAGCAAGCGCGTGAACAGCAGGCCCTAAGCGTGCTGCGCAACCGTAAGTACGATGAAGAGCTGCAGACTTGGCTGCGTCAGATCCGCGACGAAGCCTACGTTGAAATCAAGCTGCCTGGCGCCGACCAGGCCGCCCAGTGAAGCCCCTGCGCTTCGCCGTCACGCCCGGCGAGCCGGCCGGCATAGGCCCCGACCTGTGCCTGCTGCTGGCCGCCGAGGCCCAGCCCCATCCCCTGATCGCCATCACCAGCCGTGACCTGCTCGCCGAGCGGGCCACGCAGCTGGGGCTGGCTGTCAATCTGCTGCCGGTCATCCAAGGCGCCTGGCCCGACCAACCCGCCCCCGCCGGCAGCCTGTATGTCTGGGATACGCCATTGGCCACCCCGGTTGTACCCGGGCAGTTGGACAAGGCCAATGCCGCTTTCGTGCTGCAGACCTTGACCCGCGCTGGCCAAGGCTGTCTGGATGGGCATTTCGCCGGCATGATCACCGCACCGGTGCACAAGGGCGTGATCAATGAAAGCGGCATCACTTTCTCCGGCCATACCGAATTTCTGGCTGACCTTACCCACACCACCCAGGTGGTGATGATGCTGGCCACCCATGGATTGCGCGTGGCGCTGGTGACTACCCACCTGCCCCTGCGCGATGTCGCCGACGCCATCACCGCCGAGCGCCTGGAGCGGGTCACGCGGATCCTGCATGCCGACCTGCGTGACAAGTTCGGTATCGCCCAGCCCCGCATCCTGGTTTGCGGCCTCAACCCGCATGCCGGCGAAGGCGGTCACCTGGGCCGCGAAGAAATCGACATCATCGAGCCCGCCTTGCAGCGCCTACGCAGCCAAGGCATGGACCTGCGTGGTCCGCTGCCGGCCGATACCCTGTTTACCCCCAAATATCTGGAGCACTGCGATGCGGTGCTGGCGATGTACCACGACCAGGGCCTGCCGGTACTCAAGTACAAAGGCTTTGGCGCCGCAGTCAACGTGACCCTGGGCCTGCCGATCATCCGCACGTCGGTCGACCACGGCACCGCCTTGGACCTGGCCGGCAGCGGCAAGGTCGACACGGGGAGCCTGCGCGTCGCCCTGGAAACCGCCTACCAGATGGCCGAGAACCGACCATGAACGAGCAATACCAACACCGGGCCCGCAAGCGCTTCGGCCAGAACTTCCTGCACGACGCGGGCATCATCGACCGCATCCTGCGCGCCATCAATGCCAAACCCGGCGAGCATCTGCTGGAAATCGGCCCGGGCCAAGGCGCCCTGACCGAAGGCCTGCTGGGCAGCGGCGCCCAACTGGACGTCGTCGAGCTGGACAAGGACCTTGTGCCGATTCTCCAGCACAAGTTTGCAGGCCGGGACAACTTCCGCCTGCACCAGGGCGATGCCCTGAAATTCGACTTCAATCAGTTAGGCGTGCCCGAGCGCAGCCTCAAGGTGGTGGGCAACCTGCCCTACAACATCTCCACCCCGCTGATCTTCCACCTCTTGGAACACGCCAACCTGATCCGCGACATGCACTTCATGCTGCAAAAGGAAGTGGTCGAGCGCCTGGCCGCCGGCCCAGGCGGCGGTGACTGGGGCCGCCTGTCGATCATGGTCCAGTACCACTGCCGCGTGGAACACTTGTTCAACGTCGGCCCTGGCGCCTTCAACCCGCCGCCGAAAGTGGACTCAGCCATCGTCCGCCTGGTGCCGCACGAAACCCTGCCACACCCGGCCAAGGATCCACGCCTGCTCGAACGCATCGTCCGCGAAGCCTTCAACCAGCGTCGCAAGACCCTTCGCAACACCCTGAAGGGCCTGCTTGACAGCCAGGCCATCGAGGCAGCAGGCGTCGATGGCAGCCTGCGTCCGGAACAACTGGACCTGGCGGCATTCGTACGCCTGGCCGACAAGCTGGCCGAGCAGCCCAGCGCCAGCTAGGCACACGCCAGTACTGTGGCCCCATCGCGCAGGCAAGCCCGCGATGGGGCCGAAAATGTCTACCAGCGACGCCAGGCCCTGCATAACTGGCCTCCAGCCCCGTCCATGGCCTAGACTGCAACCATTGCAGTATTTGCGTCCGCTCGTCCAAGGCCTTTGCATGTCAGACCCCCGCTATCAGATCGACGTCAGCGTCGTGACCCGTTACCTCAAAGAACAATCCGATCCCGACAACGACCGCTTTGCCTTCGCCTACACCATCACTGTGCAAAACAACGGCACACTCAAGGCCCGTCTGGTCTCACGCCACTGGTTGATCACCAACGGTGACGGGGAAGTCGAAGAGGTTCGCGGGGCGGGAGTGGTCGGCCAGCAACCGCTCATCGAGCCAGGCGACAGCCATACCTACAGCAGCGGCGCGGTGCTCACGACCCGTGTCGGTACTATGCAGGGCAGCTATCAGATGTTCGCTGAGGACGGCAAACACTTCGATGCGCCTATCGCGCCGTTCCGCCTGGCCGTGCCTGGAGCACTGCACTGATGGCGGTGTACGCGGTCGGCGACCTGCAGGGCTGCCTGCAGCCGCTCAAGTGCTTGCTCGAACGCGTGCACTTCAACCCCACCGTGGACCGCCTGTGGCTGGTGGGCGACCTGGTCAACCGCGGCCCCGAGTCACTCGAGACCCTGCGCTTTCTGTATTCGATCCGCCAGTCGCTGGTGTGTGTGCTGGGCAATCATGACCTGCATCTGCTGGCAGCCTGGTACAACGTCGAGCGTTTGAAGAAGAGCGACACCCTGCGCGAAATCATCGAAGCACCAGACGCCGACCAGCTGTTCGACTGGCTGCGCCAGCAGAAGCTGCTGCACTATGACGAGTCACGCGGCATCGCCATGGTCCACGCCGGCATCCCGCCCCAGTGGACCCTGGGCAAGGCGCTCGAACTGGCGGCCGAAGTGGAGGAAGTGCTGCGCGACGACACTCGCCTGCAGCTCTTTCTCGATGGCATGTACGGCAACGAGCCGAACAAATGGAGCAAGAACCTGACCGGCGTCGAACGCCTGCGGGTCATCACCAACTATTTCACCCGCATGCGCTTTTGCACTGCCGAGGGCAAGCTCGACCTCAAGAGCAAGGAAGGCCTGGACAGCGCCCCCAAGGGCTATAAGCCCTGGTTCGCCCACAAGGACCGCCGCTCACGTCATGTGAAGATCCTCTTCGGCCACTGGGCCGCCCTGGAAGGTCGTGTCGATGTCCCCGATGTCGTCGGCCTGGACACCGGTTGCGTCTGGGGTGGCGCCATGACGCTGTACAACGTCGACAGCGGCGAATTCCACCGCTGCGAGTGCGCCGACGATGGCACCCCACGCCCACCGGCATAACCGACTAGACTTAACGATCAGCCCCGAAGGAAACCGACCCATGAGCGAATTCAAGCGCATCCCTCCCGAGCAGGCTCTGGCCTTGCGTGAGCAAGGTGCGGTGGTCGTCGATATTCGCGACCCACAGGCGTTTGCTGCCGGCCATATCAGCGGCGCCACACATCTGGATAACCATTCGGTCGCGGAGTTCATCCGCAATGCCGACCTCGATGCACCGACCCTGGTGGTCTGCTACCACGGCAATTCCAGCCAGAGCGCGGCGGCCTATCTGGTGGGCCAGGGCTTTTCCGAGGTGTACAGCCTCGATGGCGGCTTCGAGCTGTGGCGCAACACCTACCCGGCTGAAACCGCTCAAGGCGGCGCCGAATAAAATTTTTCATTTTCCCGCAGCCCGCGCCACGTGCGGGCTTGGGCCTTTCCTGACGAACGGTCGTGAGTATCTTCTCGGCCTCGCGCCCTTGACCTCCCGTATAACCAACTATCCTTAAGCCCAGGCCATCCAAAAAAGGGGAGAGCCGGTACACCGGCGTGCGGGTCATCGGTAGCGTTTCTACGGGTGTTCTGGGGGGTATACAGCAATCGGCCAGCCCGGTTGCATGCCAGCATCATGCTGACTGATCCGGCGTCGGCTCCAACGTATCGAGCGAGGTGACGTCATGAGCATTTTTAGCCACTTCCAACAACGTTTCGAGTCAACCCGCCAGGAAGAATTCTCGCTGCAGGAGTACCTCGAGCTGTGCAAAGAGGATCGCAGTGCCTATGCATCGGCGGCCGAACGGCTGTTGCTGGCCATAGGCGAACCAGAGCTGGTCGATACCTCAACGAACTCCAGGCTGTCGCGAATCTTCTCCAACAAGGTAATAAGGCGCTATCCGGCCTTTGCCGACTTCCACGGCATGGAAGAATGCATCGACCAGATCGTGTCGTACTTCCGCCATGCCGCACAGGGCCTGGAGGAGAAGAAACAGATCCTGTACCTGCTGGGCCCGGTGGGTGGCGGCAAATCGTCCCTGGCCGAGAAGCTCAAGCAGCTCATGGAGAAGGTCCCCTTCTACGCCATCAAAGGCTCTCCGGTGTTCGAATCGCCCCTGGGGCTGTTCAATGCCAGCGAGGACGGCGCCATTCTCGAAGAAGAATTCGGTATTCCGCGGCGCTACCTGAACACCATCATGTCCCCCTGGGCCACCAAGCGCCTGCAGGAGTTCGGCGGCGACATCTCCAAGTTCCGGGTGGTCAAGCTCTACCCCTCCATCCTCAACCAGATCGCCATCGCCAAGACCGAACCAGGCGATGAGAACAACCAGGACATTTCCGCCTTGGTCGGTAAGGTGGATATCCGCAAGCTCGAGGAATTCCCGCAGAACGACGCCGACGCCTACAGCTACTCGGGCGCGCTGTGCCGGGCCAACCAGGGCCTGATGGAATTCGTCGAAATGTTCAAGGCGCCGATCAAGGTCCTGCACCCGCTGCTCACCGCCACCCAGGAAGGCAACTACAACAGTACCGAAGGCCTCGGTGCGATCCCCTACTCCGGGATCCTGCTGGCCCACTCCAACGAATCGGAATGGCACACCTTCCGCAACAACAAGAACAACGAGGCGTTCATCGACCGGATCTACATCGTCAAGGTGCCGTACTGCCTGCGTGTCAGCGACGAAGTGAAGATCTACGACAAACTGTTGATCAACAGCTCGCTGGCCAAGGCCCACTGCGCACCGGACACCCTCAAGATGCTTGCGCAGTTCACCGTACTGTCGCGCTTGAAAGAGCCCGAGAACTCCAACATCTATTCGAAGATGCGCGTCTACGACGGCGAAAATCTCAAGGACACCGACCCGAAGGCCAAGTCGATCCAGGAATACCGCGACGCCGCCGGTGTCGATGAAGGCATGAACGGCCTGTCGACCCGCTTCGCCTTCAAGATCCTCTCCAAGGTGTTCAACTTCGATCCCCATGAAATCGCCGCCAACCCGGTGCACCTGCTCTATGTGCTCGAACAGCAGATCGAACAGGAGCAATTCCCTGCCGAAGTACGCGAGCGCTACCTGCGCTACCTCAAGGAATACCTGGCTCCGCGCTACATCGAGTTCATCGGCAAGGAGATTCAGACCGCCTATCTGGAGTCCTACAGCGAATACGGCCAGAACATCTTCGACCGCTACGTGCTGTACGCCGACTTCTGGATCCAGGACCAGGAGTACCGCGATCCGGAAACCGGCGAGATCCTCAACCGCATTGCCCTCAACGAAGAGCTGGAGAAGATCGAGAAGCCGGCCGGTATCAGCAACCCGAAAGACTTCCGCAACGAGATCGTCAACTTCGTGCTGCGGGCACGGGCCAATAACAACGGCAAGAACCCAAGCTGGCTGAGCTACGAGAAGCTGCGCGTGGTGATCGAGAAGAAAATGTTCTCCAACACCGAAGACCTGCTGCCAGTCATCAGCTTCAACGCCAAGGCCAGCAAGGAGGACCAACAGAAACACAACGACTTCGTCACCCGGATGGTGGAGCGTGGCTACACCGACAAACAGGTTCGCCTGCTGTCGGAATGGTATCTGCGGGTCAGGAAATCGCAATAAAGCGGCAAGCGACAAGCCGCAAGCTGCAAGCTGTCCGGCGCCAGGCCACGTCTCGCGCGCCACAGTTTGCAGCAGCGGTGGCTGCTCATTCTTGCAGCTTGAGGCTTGCAGCTGCATCCAGTCACCGGAGGGACCATGAGCTACGTAATCGACCGACGCCTGAACGGCAAGAACAAGAGCACGGTCAACCGCCAGCGCTTCTTGCGGCGGTACCGTGAGCACATCAAGAAAGCCGTCGAAGAGGCCGTGAGCCGCCGCTCCATCATGGACATGGAGCATGGCGAGCAGATCAGCATTCCGGGTCGTGATATCGACGAACCCGTGCTGCACCATGGTCGTGGCGGTAAACAGACCATCATCCACCCCGGCAACAAAGAGTTCACCGCAGGCGAACACATCCCCCGGCCGCAGGGTGGCGGAGGGGGTGGCGGCCGCGGCAAGGCCGGCAATTCCGGGGAGGGCATGGATGATTTCGTGTTCCAGATCACCCAGGAAGAATTCCTCGAATTCATGTTCGAGGACCTGGAACTGCCTAACCTGGTCAAGCGTCACCTGACCGGCGCCGACACCTTCAAGACCGTGCGTGCAGGCATCGCCAACGAGGGTAACCCCTCGCGCATCAACATTGTCCGCACCCTGCGTTCGGCCCACGCCAGGCGAATTGCCCTGACCGGCAGCAGCCGGGCCCTGCTGCGCGAAGCCCAGGCCGAGCTTGCCCGCCTCAAGGTCGAGGAGCCGGACAACTTCACCGATATCCAGGCCACCGAGGCCGAGATCGAACGCCTCAAGGCACGCATCAACCGCCTGCCCTTCCTCGACACTTTCGACCTCAAGTACAACCTGCTGGTCAAGCAGCCCAACCCCAGCTCCAAAGCGGTGATGTTCTGCCTGATGGACGTGTCCGGCTCCATGACCCAGGCCACCAAGGACATCGCCAAGCGGTTTTTCATCCTGCTGTACCTGTTCCTCAAGCGAAACTACGATCGCATCGAGGTGGTATTCATTCGCCACCACACCAGCGCTCGCGAGGTGGACGAAGAAGAGTTCTTCTACTCCCGTGAAACCGGCGGCACCATTGTTTCCAGCGCACTCAAGCTGATGCAGGAGATCATGGCCGAACGCTACCCGGCCAGCGACTGGAACATCTATGCCGCCCAGGCCTCGGACGGCGACAACTGGAACGACGACTCGCCGATCTGCCGCGACATCCTCTCCAAGCAGATCATGCCGCATGTGCAGTACTACACTTACGTCGAGATCACTCCTCGCGAACATCAGGCGCTCTGGTATGAATACGAGCGCATCGGTGAGGCTTTCCCAGATACCTTCGCCCAGCAGCAGTTGGTATCGGCCGGTGACATCTACCCGGTCTTCCGTGAACTCTTCCAGCGCAGGTTAGCCACATGACCGCCAGAGAGCAGAGACGCCAACCCATTTCCACCGGGTCCGAGTGGACGTTTGAGCTTATCCAGGCCTATGACCGCGAAATCAGCCGCCTGGCCGAGCGCTACGCCTTGGACACCTACCCCAACCAGATCGAGGTGATCACTGCCGAGCAGATGATGGACGCCTATGCCTCCGTCGGCATGCCGCTGGGCTATCACCATTGGTCCTACGGCAAGCAGTTCCTCAGCACGGAGAAGTCCTACAGCCGTGGCCAGATGGGCCTGGCCTACGAGATCGTGATCAACTCCGATCCGTGCATCGCCTATCTGATGGAAGAAAACACCATGTGCATGCAGGCGCTGGTGATCGCCCATGCCTGCTATGGCCATAACAGCTTCTTCAAGGGCAACTACCTGTTCCGCACCTGGACCGATGCCAGCTCGATCATCGATTACCTGGTGTTCGCCAAGCAGTACATCGCCCAATGCGAGGAGCGCCACGGCATCGATGCCGTCGAAGACCTCATCGACTCCTGCCACGCCCTGATGAACTACGGTGTCGACCGTTACAAGCGCCCCTACCCCATTTCTGCCGAGGAAGAACGTCGCAGGCAGAAAGAGCGCGAGGAGCACCTGCAACGGCAGATCAACGACCTGTGGCGCACCATTCCCAAGGGCTCGGAAAAAGGCAATGAACGCGATGATGTGCGCTTCCCCGCCGAACCGCAGGAAAACATCCTCTATTTCATCGAAAAACACGCGCCGCTGCTCGAGCCCTGGCAGCGCGAAGTGGTGCGTATCGTGCGTAAGATTGCCCAGTACTTCTACCCGCAGCGACAGACCCAGGTCATGAATGAAGGCTGGGCGACGTTCTGGCATTACACCCTGATGAACGACCTCTACGATGAAGGCCTGGTGACCGAAGGCTTCATGATGGAGTTCTTGCAGTCGCACACCAGCGTGGTGTTCCAGCCGGGCTTCGACAGCCCTTACTACAGCGGCATCAACCCCTATGCCTTGGGCTTTGCGATGTACACGGACATCCGTCGCATGTGTGAACATCCTACGGAAGAAGATCGACGCTGGTTCCCTGACATCGCCGGCAGCGACTGGCTTTCCACACTCAAGTTCGCCATGAGCAGCTTCAAGGACGAAAGCTTCATCCTGCAATATCTCTCGCCCAAGGTGATCCGTGACCTCAAGCTGTTCAGCATCCTGGATGACGACCAGCGTGACGACCTGTTGGTACCGGCGATCCACGACGAAGCTGGCTACCGGATCATCCGCGAGCAACTGGCCGCCCAGTACAACCTGGGCAATCGCGAACCCAACGTGCAGATCTGGAGCATCGACCGTCGCGGCGACCGCTCCCTGACCCTGCGCCACCAGCAGCACAATCGCAAGCCGCTGGGCGACTCCACCGAGGAAGTGCTCAAGCACCTTCATCGTCTGTGGGGCTTCGATATCCACTTGGAAACCGTGCAAGGCGACCAGGTCATGAAGACCCATCACATGCCTCCCCGCGGCGACCAGAGCGAAGCGGGAGAGTACGGTCGCATGGACCTGGCAGTGGTCCACCACCTCTAGAGCCCCCTTCCGTAGCTGTCGACAGGGTATCCTGTCGGCAGTCACGGAGGTTTTTCATGCAGATCTATAAAGTCGGTGGCGCGGTACGCGACCGCCTGCTCGGGCGCCCGGTCAGCGATATCGACTGGCTGGTAGTCGGCGCTACGGTCGACCAGATGCAGGCCCTGGGCTACCGCCCGGTCGGGGCTGATTTCCCGGTGTTCATTCATCCGCGCACGGGCGAGGAGTACGCCTTGGCGCGTACCGAACGCAAGAGCGGGCGGGGTTATGGTGGGTTTACCTTCCATGCCAGCCCCGATGTAACCCTCGAAGAGGACCTGATTCGCCGGGACCTTACAATCAACGCCATGGCCGAAGACGAACAGGGCAACCTGTACGATCCCTATCATGGCAAAAATGACCTGGATCAGCGCTTGTTACGTCACGTTTCTCCGGCATTCGCCGAAGATCCCCTGCGCGTGCTGCGCGTGGCTCGCTTTGCCGCCCGCTATGCGCCGCTGGGGTTTCGGGTCGCCGACGAAACGCTCGACCTGATGCGCCAGATCAGCGCATCCGGCGAGCTGCAGGCGCTGACCGCCGAGCGCAGTTGGAAGGAGATCGAGCGCGCGCTGATGGAGGATCAACCCCAGGTGTTCATCCAGGTGCTACGCAACTGCGGCGCCCTGAAGGTCCTGATGCCAGAAGTGGACGCACTGCTGGACAAGCAGCAACGCCATACCCTGCAAGCACTGGAGCAGGCCGCCCGCGAGCAGCTACCGCTCCACGTACGCTGGGCCTGCCTGCTGCATGAACTTACCGACCTGAACCAGGCCAAGGCACTCAACCAGCGGTTCAAGGCGCCCCGGGAGTCCCAGGAACTGGCCTTGCTGGTCGTGGAATGCCAAACCCTGTGCCATGGTGCCCTGGAACTGAGCGCTGCCGGCCTGCTGGAATTGCTGCAGAAATTCGATGTGTACCGTCGCCCCCAGCGTTTGGAGGACTTCATCGCCGCCTGCCAGGCACAAGCGCGCAGTCGAGGCGAGAACCAGGCCTATCCACAAGCCGACTACCTGCGCGGCGCGGCGGCAGTGGCCAAGGCGGTCGATGTGAAGGGATTGGTGGAGAAAGGCCTGACCGGGCAGGCACTGGGCGAAGCGCTGAAGGAGGCCCGGCTGACGGCGCTCGAGACCTACAGGCAACGCTGAATTGCTCGCCATGGGAGCGGGTCATCGTTGAGCGGTGGGTTCACACCGCATTCACCGGCGCCCCCGCTCCCACAGAGGCGGCTTCAGATGGGCTGCCGTGGCGTCAGCTGCAAGCCACGCCACTCGAACGGCACCGGCGCCAGCACCTGCTCGATCCGCGCCTCCTGCCACAGCTGAGCCATGTTTTTACCTTCGCCGGGATGCACCAGTTGCGGCGCGATCAGCGACAGCGGCCACAACACGAACGCGTTCTTCAGAATCTCGGCCCGTGGCAACACCAAGCCGTTGAAAGTCCCCAACAAGTCGTCGTACATCAGCACATCGATGTCCAGCGGCAGGCCTTTGCGCTCGGGCGCATAGCGACCATTGTCCGCCTCGATGAACTTGAGCCGACGGTCCAGCTCCAGCAGCGGCAGGTCGGTCTTGCCGGTCACCACCAGGTTGTAGAAAGGCCCACTCTTGATGCCCACCGCCTGGCTCTCGAACACCGGAGAGCAGTGCATGCCCTGCAGAACGCTCGCCAGGGCATCGAGCCCGGCGCACAGGTGCGCCTCACGGTCGATATTGCTGCCCAGCCCCAGGTAAACCGTGCTCAAAGACATCCGCGCTCGATCTCCACGCCGACACCACCGCGGGCAGCCGGCACGGCACCGGGCTTGGTCAGCTTCAGGCGTACCCAAGGGATGTTGAACTCTTCCATCAGCGCCGCAACCAAGCGTTCGGCAAAGGTCTCCACCAGCTCATAGCGCGACTGCTCGGCGAACGCCTGAATACGCGCGCTCACACTGGCGTAGTCCAGGGCAAGGCTCAGGTCGTCGCCTGCTGCCGCCGGGCGGTTGTCCCAGGCGAAACTCAGGTCCAGGCGCAGGCACTGGCGAATATCCCGCTCCCAGTCATAGGCACCAATGACGGTCTCGACTTCCAGGCCTTCGATGAACACTCTGTCCAAGCACTTCTCTCCACAGCACGACAAGGGCGACTGGCGCCGTTAGAATCAAGGCGTCCTCGCCCGGAATAGTTAGCATGTTTTGGTTATTGGCGCTGCTTGCCTACCTGCTCGGCTCTCTGTCCTTCGCCATCGTCCTCAGCCGCCTCAGCGGCAGCCCGGACCCGCGTTCGAGCGGCTCAGGCAACGCCGGCGCGACCAACATGCTACGCCTGGCGGGCCGCAAGCTGGCGATCCTGACCCTGCTCGGCGACCTGTGCAAGGGGCTGTTGCCCGTGCTGCTCGCCCAACTGGCCGGCCTCGGCCTTCAGGAGCAAGCCTGGATCGGCCTCTGCGCGGTCATCGGTCATCTGTTCCCGCTTTACTTCTGCTTCAAGGGCGGCAAGGGCGTGGCCACCGCAGCCGGCATGCTCATGGGCCTGTACTTTCCGGCCGCCTTGCTGGCCATCGCCGCCTGGCTGCTGACCTTCTACCTGACCCGCACCAGTTCCCTCGCCGCATTGATTGCCACACCGCTGACACTGCCATTGCTGGCCTGGCGCGAACCTGAGGCACTGCTGCCAATCACCGTGCTTACAGTACTCATCGTCTGGCGCCACCGCAGCAATCTACGCGACCTGTTTGCTGGGCGCGAACGACATTTCTAACGCCCTGCCCGGCAATACCCCGCCTCATAAGGCCGACAACTGCTCCATCGGCCAGCGCGCCTGCACGCTGATCGCCAGGTCCTGGCGTTGCCCGGCCAGCAGCCGCTGGCAACCGGCATAGGCGATCATCGCGCCGTTGTCGGTGCAGAACTGGGGACGCGCGTAGTAAACGTTGCCATGGAGACTCGCGAGCATGGTTTCCAGCGAGGCGCGCAAGGCCTTGTTGGCACTCACGCCACCCGCGATGACCAGGCGCTTGAGGCCGGTCTGCTTGAGCGCGCGCTTGCACTTGATGGTCAACGTCTCAACCACCGCCTGCTGGAACGCCAGTGAAAGGTCGCAGCGGGTCTGATCGCTATCATCGCCGGCATCCCGGCATTGCTGCCAGGTATTCAAGGCGAAGGTCTTCAGACCACTGAAGCTGAACTCCAGGCCCGGACGGTCGGTCATTGGCCGTGGGAACACGAAGCGGCCCGGCACGCCTTTTTCGGCCAGACGGGCGATTTCCGGGCCTCCGGGGTAATTCAGGCCGATCAGCTTGGCCGTCTTGTCGAACGCTTCGCCTGCCGCATCATCCAGACTTTCGCCTAGCAGCTCGTACTGGCCGATGCCATCGACCCGCACCAGCTGGGTATGGCCGCCGGAGACCAACAAAGCGACGAACGGGAACTCTGGTGGGGTTTCTTCCAGCATGGGCGCCAACAGGTGACCTTCCATGTGGTGTACGCCGACCGCCGGGATGTCCCAGGCGAACGCCAGCGCCTGGGCGCAGGAAGCGCCGACCAGCAGCGCGCCGACCAGCCCGGGGCCAGCAGTGTAGGCGATCGCATCGATCTCGGTGGCGACACAGTCGGCCTCGGCCAGCACCTGGCGGATCAAGGGCAGCATGCGCTTGACGTGATCACGCGAGGCCAGCTCCGGCACCACGCCGCCATAGACGCGGTGCAGGTCGATTTGACTGAACAGCGCATCGGCCAGCAGGCCACGTTCGCTGTCGTATAATGCGACGCCGGTTTCGTCGCAGGATGTTTCCAATCCCAGTACTAGCATGGGTCCGTGCCTTGTCGAGGCTGAATTCGAAGGCGCGCATGATAGTCCTCGTACCCCATGCCGACCAGCGGTTTTCGATCAGAGGCTTTGCATTCCGGCCAGCTAAGGGTTAACATCCGCAACCCTTGAAAACCGACGTTCTCCAGCACACCTTTTTGTTTTGCCAGGAGCACGTCTACCCCGGTAATGAATGAAGGTAGCCCTGGATGCCAGCCGTCAAAGTTAAAGAGAACGAACCCTTCGACGTAGCTCTGCGTCGTTTCAAGCGCTCCTGCGAAAAAGCCGGTGTACTGGCTGAAGTTCGTAGCCGCGAGTTTTATGAGAAGCCGACTGCCGAGCGCAAGCGCAAAGCTGCTGCCGCTGTAAAGCGTCACGCCAAGAAGGTTCAGCGCGAACAGCGCCGCGCCGTTCGTCTGTACTAATACAGACGTTCTACGCAAAGCTTCTGCCCCGCCCGGCCCTGTGCCGGGTTGATGGCAGCGGTTGTTTCAAACCTCAGGCTCACGTCCGAGGCGCCCCTCGCAACAACTCCGGGGCAACCTGCCTGAACACGTCAGAGCTGGTCCTCGACCAGTCGTGCACGTCCTGACTGACGAGCCCTCCGTGGCTGACGAGCACATTTTTTCTCATACTTCCCGCACCGCACTACTCGCCCCTAACCCGCGCGTAGCGATTAGACTTGCCAGCTGCCAGATGACGAGACTGCCATGGCCGGGCTGATTCCCCAAGGCTTCATTGATGACCTGCTCAACCGCACCGATATCGTCGATGTGGTGAGTTCGCGCATCCAACTGAAGAAAACCGGCAAGAATCTCTCCGCCTGTTGCCCGTTCCACAAAGAAAAAACCCCCTCTTTCACCGTCAGCCCAGACAAACAGTTCTATTACTGCTTCGGCTGCGGCGCTGGCGGCAACGCGCTCGGCTTCGTCATGGACCACGACAACCTGGACTTCCCCCAGGCCGTGGAGGAACTGGCACGCGCCGCTGGCATGGAAGTGCCGCGAGAAGAAGGCCGCCGAGGTCAGAAGCCCCGTCAGCCCACCGATTCACCCCTCTACCCGTTGCTCGAGGCCGCTGCCGAGTTCTATCGCCAGGCCCTGCGCGCTCACCCGACCCGCAAGGCAGCGGTGGACTACCTCAAGGGCCGCGGCCTGTCCGGCGAGATCGCCCGCGACTTCGGCCTGGGCTTCGCGCCGCCGGGCTGGGACAACCTGCTCAAACACCTGGGCGCCGATAGCCTGCAACAGAAAGTGATGATCGACGCAGGCCTGCTGATCGAGAACGCCGAGAGCGGCAAGCGCTACGACCGCTTCCGCGACCGGGTGATGTTCCCAATCCGTGACAGCCGGGGGCGGGTCATCGCCTTTGGCGGCCGGGTCCTGGGCGATGACAAGCCCAAGTACCTGAACTCCCCGGAAACCCCGGTCTTTCACAAAGGCCAGGAACTCTACGGCCTGTTCGAAGCGCGAAAGCACAACCGCAACCTCGATGAGATCATCGTGGTCGAGGGCTATATGGACGTCATCGCCCTGGCCCAGCAAGGCCTGCGCAACGCGGTGGCAACCCTCGGCACCGCAACCAGCGAGGAACACCTCAAGCGCCTGTTTCGCGTGGTGCCGAGTGTCCTGTTCTGCTTCGACGGTGACCAGGCTGGTCGCAAGGCTGCCTGGCGTGCCTTGGAGTCCACCCTGGCCAGCCTGCAGGATGGGCGCCGGGCGCGCTTTCTGTTCCTGCCCGAGGGCGAAGACCCGGATAGCCTGGTCCGCGCCGAAGGCACCGACGCTTTCATGGCCCGCATCAACCAGCACGCCCAACCGCTGGCAGACTACTTCTTCGAGCAACTGAGCAACGAGGCGGACCCTCGATCGCTGGAAGGCAAGGCGCACATGGCTACATTGGCCGCACCGCTGATCGAAAAGATTCCGGGCGCCAATTTGCGTCAGCTCATGCGCAATCGCTTGAAGGAAATCACCGGTCTCGATCCTCAGCAGGTCGAGCAGTTGGCACAGCATGCGCCGGCACCCAACGTGCCCGACTACGACCCAGGCTATGACTACGACGCCATGGCCAGCTACGCCCCTGACTACAGCGACGCGCATCAGCCCGACTACGCGCCCGCCCAGCAGGAGCAGCGCCCATGGACCCCGAACAAGGGCGCGAAGAAACCATGGGATGGCAAGCCCTGGGACAAAAAAGGCGGCAAACCCTGGCAACGCGATGGCCAGCGCGGCGAAGCACCACCGCGTGTCCCCGCCCCGGTCGAGCCGCCGACCCTGTCGGCCCTGCGCACCCTGCTGCATTACCCGTTGCTGGCCGGAAAGGTGGAAGATGCCAGCCATTTTGCCGACGAAGAGCATATCTACAGCCAGCTGTTGGTCGCGCTGATCGAGGCCGCGCAGAAGAATCCTAAGCTAAGCTCAATGCAGTTGATCGCACGTTGGCACGGCACCGAACAAGGCCGCCTGCTGCGGGCTCTGGCGGAAAAGGAATGGCTGATCGATGCCGATAACCTTGAACAACAGTTTTTCGACACTATAACTAGCTTGTCCGCCCGCCAACGCGAGCGCAGCCTGGAACATCTGCTCAGGAAAGCACGTCAAAGCGAGTTGAGCACCGAGGAAAAATCGCAGCTCCTCGCACTGCTGAGCCGGAATGTTCCCGCACAAACCCCGACCTCATCTGGCGCGTGAGGTCCATGCTCGGGTATAATCCTCGGCTTGTTTTTTGCCCGCCAAGACCTTCAGTGGATAGGGTGTTATGTCCGGAAAAGCGCAACAGCAATCTCGTATCAAAGAGTTGATCACCCGCGGTCGTGAGCAGGGCTACCTGACTTACGCGGAGGTCAACGACCACCTGCCTGAGGATATTTCAGATCCGGAACAGGTGGAAGACATCATCCGCATGATCAACGACATGGGGATCAACGTATTCGAGAGTGCTCCGGATGCGGATGCCCTGCTGTTGGCGGAAGCCGACACCGACGAAGCCGCAGCCGAAGAAGCCGCCGCAGCGTTGGCGGCAGTCGAAACCGATATCGGCCGCACGACCGACCCGGTGCGCATGTACATGCGCGAAATGGGTACCGTCGAGCTGCTGACCCGCGAAGGCGAGATCGAAATCGCCAAGCGTATCGAGGAAGGCATTCGCGAAGTCATGGGCGCCATCGCCCATTTCCCGGGGACTGTCGACTACATCCTAAGCGAATACGATCGCGTCACCACCGAAGGTGGCCGTCTGTCCGATGTCCTCAGCGGTTACATCGACCCTGACGACAACATTGCCGCGCCGACCGAAGAAGTCCCGATCCCGGGTGCCAAGGCCGCAGCTGCCAAGGAAGAAGAGGACGAAGACGAAGAGAGCGAAGAAAGCAGCGACGACAGCGAGGACGAGGGCGAAAGCGGCCCGGATCCAGAAGTCGCCCGCCAGCGTTTCGGCGCCGTCGCCGACCAGCTCCAGATCACCGGCAAGATCCTGAAGAAACACGGGCGCAGCGGCAAGGAGAGCATCGAAGCCCTCCAGGCCCTGGCAGACCTGTTCATGCCGATCAAGTTGGTACCCAAGCAGTTCGACGTTCTGGTCGAGCGCGTGCGCAGTGCACTGGATCGCCTGCGCGCCCAGGAACGCGCCATCATGCAGTTGTGCGTACGTGATGCACGCATGCCTCGTGCCGACTTCTTGCGCCTGTTCCCAAGCAACGAGACCGACCAGACCTGGAGCGGTGACCTGTCCAAGCGCAACACCAAGTGGGCTGCCGCCCTGGGTGAGAAAGACGCTGCGATCGTCGCCTGCCAGCAGAAGCTGATCGACCTTGAGAACGAAACCGGCCTGACCGTCGCCGAGATCAAGGAAATCAACCGTCGCATGTCGATCGGCGAGGCCAAGGCCCGTCGCGCCAAGAAAGAAATGGTCGAGGCGAACCTGCGTCTGGTGATCTCCATCGCCAAGAAGTACACCAACCGTGGCCTGCAGTTCCTGGACCTGATCCAGGAAGGCAACATCGGTCTGATGAAGGCGGTGGACAAGTTCGAATACCGTCGCGGCTACAAGTTCTCGACCTATGCCACCTGGTGGATCCGCCAGGCGATCACCCGCTCGATCGCCGACCAGGCACGCACCATCCGTATTCCGGTGCACATGATCGAGACGATCAACAAGCTCAACCGTATTTCCCGCCAGATGCTGCAGGAAATGGGTCGCGAACCGACGCCGGAAGAGCTGGGCGAGCGCATGGAAATGCCTGAGGACAAGATCCGCAAGGTGTTGAAGATCGCCAAGGAACCGATCTCCATGGAAACGCCGATCGGTGACGACGAAGACTCGCATCTGGGCGATTTCATCGAGGACTCGACCATGCAGTCCCCGATCGACGTGGCCACGGTCGAAAGCCTCAAGGAAGCCACGCGTGACGTGCTCTCCGGTCTGACCGCACGCGAAGCCAAAGTGCTGCGCATGCGTTTCGGTATCGACATGAACACGGATCACACCCTCGAAGAGGTAGGCAAGCAGTTCGACGTGACCCGCGAGCGGATCCGTCAGATCGAAGCCAAGGCGCTGCGCAAGCTGCGCCACCCGACGCGAAGCGAGCACCTGCGCTCATTCCTCGACGAGTGATGACAAACCCCGGCCCAGGCCGGGGTTTTTCTTTTCAGGCACGCGACAAACCCCACCGATCGCCTCTCCCCTCGGCCATTGCCCGTCTACACTCGATTCAGACCACCTGAATGAGAGGCCGCTATGTCCTTTGTGCCGGCCCTTCTGTTGCTGATCCTGCTTGCGTGGAACGCAACGGCCGGCGCCCTGACCCTGACTGATGAAGAAAAAGCCTGGCTCAGCGCTCACCCACACCTGCGCCTGGGCGTCGATGCCTCCTGGCCGCCTTTCGAGTTTCGCGACCAGGACGACCGTTACCAGGGATTGGCCGCCGATTACGTTGCCTTGATCCAGGAGCGTCTGGGCATATCGCTCAAACCGATCGAGCCCAGCAATTGGACCGAGGTATTGCAGCAGGCGAGGGAAAAACGCATCGACCTGCTCCCCGGCATCATGTCGACGCCCGAACGCCAGCAATCCCTCGCCTTCACCCGCCCCTACCTGGACTTCCCCATCGTCATCCTGGCACACAAGGGCGGCCCACAGCCCCGCACCCTCGAAGACCTGTATGGGCTGAAGGTGGCCGTGGTTGAAAACTATGCCCCCCATGAGCTGCTGCGCACTCACCACCCGGACCTGAACCTGGTGGCACTGCCCAACGTCAGCTCCTCCCTTCAGGCCCTGGCGACAGATGAAGTGGACGCCGTGGTCGGCGACCTCGCCTCGAGTATCTGGGCCCTGCGCCAGCTAAAACTCGACGGCCTGTACGTCAGCGGTGAGACGCCCTATCGCTATCAACTGGCCATGGCTGTCCAGAAGGACAACAAGGTACTGGTCGGCCTCCTCGACAAGGTCATGGCCGACATGACCACGGCAGAAATCAGCCACATCCAGCAACGCTGGGTCGGGAACGTCGTCGACCAGCGGTCGTTCTGGAGTGACATGCTGCTCTACGGCCTGCCTGCGGTCTTGCTGCTGCTTGCCGGCCTGGCGGTGGTCATTCGCATCAACCGACGCCTGAGCTCGGAAATTTCCCGACGCATCGCCCTCGAACAGGAACTGCGCAGCAGCGAGTATCACTACCGCAGTCTGGTCGAAAGCCTGTCCGCCATAGCCTGGGAAGCCGATGCCAACGACTTCACATACAGCTATGTGTCCCCCCATGCCGAAGACCTGCTCGGCTACCCCTTGAGTGATTGGCTGCGCCCCGGTTTCTGGCGCAGCATCCTGCATCCTGAGGACGCGCTCTGGGCCCAGGCCTATTGCGACAGCGAAACCGCCGCGGGGCGCGACCACAGCCTCGACTATCGAGTGATCCGCGCCGACGGTCACGCCCTTTGGGTGCGCAATATCGTCAGCATGATCGAACACGGCCACCGCCCGTTGCTGCGGGGCTTGATGATCGACATCAGCGAAACCAAACGTACGGAAGATGCCCTGCGCCTGTCGGAACAAAAGTTCGCCTCGGTGTTCCAGCAATGCCCGGACATCCTGGTGATTGCTCGTCATAGCGACGGTTGCCTATTGGAAGTCAACGAAGCCTTCGAGGAACAGATCGGCCTGAGCCCAGGCCAGGTGATCGGTCGCACCGCCACCGAACTAGACCTGTGGGCCTTGGCTGGCGCCGGCCCCGCTCTGCTCGAGCGCCTGCAGCAAGGCGGCATCCGCAACTTGGAAATGAGCTTTCGCCGCAGCAACGGCCAGGTGTTCACCGGCCTGACCTCGGCCGAGACGTTCGACCTCGACGGCACCCGGGCCATGGTCGTGGCGGTGCGCGACATCAGCCAATTGAAGGAAACCCAGCGACAGCTGCAGACCTCCGAAGAAAAGTTCGCCAAGGCCTTCCATGCCTCCCCCGACGGCCTGTTGCTGTCGCGTCAAAGCGATGGTTTATTGCTCGAAGTGAACGAAGGGTTCTGCCGCCTCACCGGCTATGACATCAATCCAGCCATGGACCAGACCTCCCTGGACCTGGGCATCTGGGTCGACCTCAACGAGCGCAAGCGCCTGATCGAGCAATTGCAGCGCGACGGTTTCGTGCGCGACTTCAGTTGTCATATCCGGCGCAGCGATGGGCAGATCCGCCTGTGCGAGCTCTCCGCCAGGCCGCTGCCGATCGAAAGCACCGACTGCATGCTGACCATCGCCCGGGACATCACCGAGCGCCATCTGATGCAGGAAAAACTGCAACTGGCCGCCACGGTGTTCGAGAACACTGCCGAAGGGGTGCTCATCACCGATCCCGACCAGCGCATCAACGCCGTCAACCGCGCTTTCAGCGAGATCACCGGCTACAGCGAGATCGAAGCCCTTGGGCAAACGCCGCGCCTGCTCGCGTCCGGGCAGCACGACAGCGCGTTCTACGCGGCCATGTGGCATCAACTGACTGCCGAAGGCCATTGGCAAGGCGAGATCTACAACAAGCGCAAGAATGGCGAGCTCTACCCCGGCTGGCTGACCATCAGCGCCGTGCGCAACCGCGACCATGAGATCACCCACTTCGTGGCAGTGTTCGCTGATATCTCCAGCCTCAAGCTCGCCCAAGCCAAGCTCGATTACCAGGCCCACCACGACCCGCTGACGGGCCTGCCCAACCGTGCGTTGTTCGAAAAACGTCTGCAGGCTGCCCTCACGTGCCCGCAAGAGGCCAACCGACAGGGTGCGGTGCTGTTTCTGGATCTGGACCGCTTCAAGCACATCAACGACAGCCTCGGCCATCCGGTCGGCGACCTACTGCTCAAAGGCATCGCCCAACGCCTGAGAGAGCAGGTACGCGACCTGGACACGGTGGCGCGGCTGGGTGGCGATGAGTTCATCATCCTCCTGCCCGGCCTGCATCGCCCAAGCGATGCAAGCGCCATCGCCAACAAGCTGCTAACCTGCTTCCATGCCCCGTTCGAGGCCGGTGAGCATGAGTTCTTCACCAGCGCCAGCATCGGCATCAGCCTTTATCCACAGGATGGCACCGACGTCGCCAACCTTATTCGCAACGCCGACGCGGCCATGTACCGCTCCAAGGCCAAGGGCCGCAACCGGGTCGAGGCCTATACCCGCGACCTGACCGCCCAGGCCAGCGAGCGCATCGCTCTGGAACACGAACTGCGTCGGGCGATCGAGCGCAACGAAATGAGCCTGTGCTTTCAGCCCAAGTTCAGCCTCAAGACCCAAAACCTGGTTGGCGCAGAGGCCTTGATCCGCTGGCGTCATCCCACCCTAGGCGACGTCCCGCCAGAGCAGTTCATCCACCTGGCCGAAGAGAACGGCACCATTTTGCAGTTGGGCGACTGGGTGCTGGAACAAGCCTGCCGGCAGATGTACAAATGGAAGAGCACCTACGAGCCGTTTGGCCCTTTGTCGATCAACCTCGCCGGCGCCCAGCTGCGCCAGCCCAACCTGGCCAGACGCATAGAACACCTGCTCAAGACCTACCAGCTCAAGGCCGGGGACCTGCAGCTAGAAATCACCGAGAACTTCATCATGAGCCAGGCCGAGGAAGCCTTGGCCATCCTTCATCAGCTCAAGGCGCTCGGCGTGCAGCTGGCGATCGACGATTTCGGCACCGGCTATTCGTCCCTGAGCTATCTCAAACGTCTACCCCTGGACATTCTCAAGATCGATCAGTCATTCATTCGCGGCCTGCCCAGCGATCCCCATGACGTCGCCATCACCCGCGCAATTATCGCCCTGGGACGCAGCATGCAGTTGACCATCATTGCCGAAGGTGTCGAGAACCAGGCGCAGCAAAACTTTCTCGCCTGCGAAGGCTGCGAACAAATTCAGGGCTACATCGTCAGCCTGCCCCTGCCTGCGGAGGAATTCGCTGCCACCTTCCTTCGCATAGCACTATCAGATCTTTCAGATGGCACCCACCTCAAACCCTCGTTATAATCCCCGCCACCTCTGGGGCCTATAGCTCAGTTGGTTAGAGCAGAGGACTCATAATCCTTTGGTCCACGGTTCGAGTCCGTGTGGGCCCACCAGATACGACAAAGCCGCGCATTGCGCGGCTTTTTGCTTTTTCAGCTCCTTGGTGCAGGCTCGCGGACTGCCGCGCCATGCCTGCTAATCAAAAATTCCAGCATATAGTCAGGGGAATACTCGAAAATCGTTTCCTTCGATAGAGGGTAAAAATCGCTTTCAAGAAATGCCCTCAGCCGTTCTGCATCCCATGTTTCAGGCCCATCCAGAACATATACATTGTTCGGATGATAAAGCGAAGACTGTAAAATCGCCGGATTGGTCGTGATGAGCTTCTTGGAAAAATAAGCGGCCTCCAAAGGCCTTAACGTGAAACCTGCTTGGCCTGGCTGATTCATCTCCACCAAGACGTGAGCGGAGAGCGTAGACGCCAAGGATTGGGCATAACTGACCAAGGATGTTATGTGATAGGCCGAGCGTTCTTGGGTGGAGTCATCCACAAGAATTCTAAAGTCCACCTCGTAATCACAGGCTTTCAATAGCTCTGCCAGTGCAAGCAAGGAACGACTGCGGTGTTTGTCGCGTCCAATGAACAACGCGGTAGGACTACCATCAGCGCAAACTGGCACCATCCGCTTTTCATCGTACCCGATTGGCAAGAACTGGTTCATTACCTGCATGCCCAAACGAGCGCATTGAAACTGGTCAAAGCTGTAGATCGCGTCGAAATGGGAGCGCCAGCGCGTAAGAAAAGCGCTGTCCACCAAGTCTCGGACCACCAGAATACGGATGCCGGGAAATGCTTCGAGAATGGCCGGATTGAGCTTTCGATGAATCTGCCCCTCGTTACAAATCAACATGTCACTTCCAGAGAAGCCTGCTAGCTTGCAATACAGGCGCCCCAGCAGCCCTGCACAGCGAGCTCCCAAGATTTTTTTGACGATGCGATGCAATCGCACCAAGCCCTTGCGGTCCGGGGTTCGACCTACATCGTAACGTTCTGCGAGATAGCTCACGAACCTCTGCTCGTACTGAGCCGTCCATCCCAAAAAGTAAATTGCCATTCAGTTACATCTTCGAAGTCGCTAAAAACCTACGCATCTGACCTTGACAGTGATGTCATTCCTGTCCTTGGCCTGTCCGCGCTCATGATGGAATTCTATTCAGGATTCTGTAGTAAACTTGATGCCCGTTCATCTGGGACTGTGTCGGAGTGACAGCTACCCCATGACCATGCTTATCCCTTCTAGCTCAGCGAGCATCAGAGAATTCAAAGATTGCCGTAACATAGCTGACGGGGCGGTCATCATCCTGGCATCCGGTATGTCTGCCAAGGATTTCCCCCTGGGCACATTTTCCCATGTTCCTGTCATCGCCATGAATGGATCTATTGCGATGCTCAGGGATGCGGGTATCCGACCATTTTTCTATGCCTGCAGCGATAGGGGCTTTGCGAGACAGCAGCCTGAGCTATTTTCCTATGCCTTGGCCAATAGCGAACGCTTGGCACTCTGGGAAGATCAATTCAGAGCCCATAAGGATCCAACGGCTGGTGAAGTCTACTTTCTGAAGAAAGCGGAGAACATCCCTTTCTGGAAAGCGCTTTTTTGCAGCGCGAGCGCCCACCATGTGCGACATCGTTTTAGCTTCGACAAACGACGTCGCTCGCTAGGATTCAGTCGAGATCTACAGTACGGCTTTTTTGACGCCCGAACGGTTGCGTACCTTGCGTTGCAGATTGCCTACCATGCAGGCTTCACTCGCGCCTTCTTGGTCGGCGTGGACCTGAACCAGGCAGGCGGCCGCTTTTATGAAAAAGATCACGGGTATAGGTCGCCCTGTGGTCTCGACGAATATACCGAAACCAGAATCTTTCCATCACTCAGGCTCACAACGGAGCGTGTCGTGGACGATCGCTTCGCGATCTTCAATCTTTCAGCGATATCCAAGATCCCCGATGCGATCATTCCGAGAATTGATCTCAAAACATTTAAAGCCATGATTGAAAGTCAATCGCCCGGCAACAAGAAAACCGCCTAAGGTCGCGCCATGCCCGACGCTCGCTCCATCACCCTCGACGAAATCGACCGCCAGTTAATCTCCCTGCTGCAGATCAACGCCCGGGAAAGCGTCGCCACCCTCGCTCGGCACTTGGGTATTGCCCGTACTACCGTCAATTCCCGCCTGGAGCGGCTGGAGAAGGGCAAGATCATCACCGGCTACGGTGTGCGTCTGGGCCAGCGGATGCGTGGAGGGGGGTTGCAGGCCTATGTGGGCATCAAGGCGCAGCCGCGTTCGGGAAAGGACATCGTGCGCCGCCTCAGCGCCATGGGCCAGGTTCAGCAGCTGTGCGCGGTCAGTGGCGAATTCGACTACGTGGCCTGGCTGAGCAGCGACTCGCCGGAACAACTGGACCAGCTGCTCGATCAGATCGGCAGTCTCGAAGGGGTCGAGAAAACCACGACTTCCATCATTCTCAGCAGCAAGGTCGACCGAGGCCAACCGGGCTGATCATTCAGCCTCGTAACCAAGGCGAGCTTGCCCCTAGCGATCAGTACTCGTCACTCTGCATACCTAAGCCGTCATTAAGACGACAAATTTCACATAACGACGCCACTCTGCACCTTAATTACGAACGTCCCGCTTCATAAAATGGCCTCCAGACATTTTCTATACTCAGGCTCCGCCTTCTGCGTAGCCTCCCTGGCAAGGTCATCACATGAACAAGAAAAACCGCCACCCCGTCGACGGCAAGAAACCTGTCACCATCTTCGGCCCGGACTTCCCCTTCGGCTTTGACGACTGGCTGGAACACCCGGCCGGCTTGGGCAGCATTCCAGCCGAGCGTCATGGCGAAGAAGTGGCGATCGTCGGTGGTGGCATCGCAGGTCTGGTGGCGGCCTACGAGTTGATGAAGCTGGGCCTCAAGCCGGTGGTGTACGAAGCCTCGAAACTGGGTGGGCGTCTGCGCTCGCAGGCCTTCAACGGCACTGACGGCATCGTCGCCGAACTGGGCGGCATGCGCTTCCCGGTCTCGTCCACTGCGTTCTATCACTATGTCGACAAACTGGGCCTGGAAACCAAACCTTTCCCCAACCCGCTGACCCCAGCCTCCGGCAGCACGGTCATCGACCTTGAAGGCCAGACCTATTACGCCGAGAAGATTTCCGACCTGCCGGCATTGTTCCAGGAAGTGGCCGATGCCTGGGCCGATGCCCTGGAAAGCGGCGCCCAGTTCAGCGAGATCCAGCAAGCCATTCGTGACCGCGATGTACCGCGCCTCAAAGAGCTGTGGAACACCCTGGTTCCGCTGTGGGACGACCGCACCTTCTATGATTTCGTCGCCACCTCGCGCTCCTTCGCCAAACTAAGCTTCCAGCACCGCGAAGTCTTCGGTCAGGTCGGCTTCGGCACCGGCGGCTGGGACTCGGACTTCCCCAACTCGATGCTGGAAATCTTCCGCGTGGTCATGACCAACTGCGACGACCATCAGCATCTGGTGGTCGGCGGCGTCGAGCAAGTGCCTCAGGGCATCTGGCGTCACGTACCCGAGCGTTGCGCCCACTGGCCAGCCGGCACCAGCCTGAGCTCGCTGCATGGCGGCGCGCCACGCGGCGGGGTCAAGCGCATCCACCGCGCGGCCGATGGCAGCCTGGCGGTCACTGACACCTGGGGCGATACCCGCAATTACGCCGCAGTGCTCGCGACCTGCCAGACCTGGCTGCTGACCACCCAGATCGACTGCGAGGAGTCGCTGTTCTCGCAAAAGATGTGGATGGCCCTGGACCGCACCCGCTACATGCAGTCGTCGAAAACCTTCGTCATGGTCGACCGGCCGTTCTGGAAGGACAAGGACCCGGAAACCGGGCGCGACCTGATGAGCATGACGCTCACCGACCGCCTGACCCGTGGGACCTACCTGTTCGATAACGGCGACGACAAGCCGGGGGTGATCTGCCTGTCCTACGCGTGGATGAGCGATGCCCTGAAGATGCTGCCGCACCCGACCGAAAAACGTGTGCAGCTGGCCCTCGATGCTCTGAAGAAGATCTACCCGAAAACCGATATTGCGGGGCACATCATCGGCGATCCGATCACCATTTCCTGGGAAGCCGACCCTTACTTCCTCGGCGCCTTCAAAGGCGCGCTGCCAGGGCACTACCGCTACAACCAGCGCATGTACGCGCACTTCATGCAGCAGGACATGCCTGCCGAGCAGCGCGGCATCTTCATTGCTGGCGACGATGTGTCGTGGACCCCAGCCTGGGTGGAAGGCGCGGTGCAGACATCGCTGAATGCGGTGTGGGGTATCATGAACCACTTCGGCGGCAAGACCCATCCTGAAAACCCGGGCCCAGGCGATGTCTTCCATGACCTCGGCCCGATCGCCCTGCCGGACTGACACGAGGACGCACCATGCGCATCGCCCTGTACCAAGGCGCGCCAAGGCCACTGGACGTACCCGGCAACCTCGAGCGCCTGCAACAGCAGGCGCAACTGGCCGCCGCTGGCGGCGCGCAGTTGCTGGTATGCCCGGAGATGTTCCTGACCGGCTACAACATCGGCCTGGGCGCCGTACAGCGCCTGGCTGAGCCCAACGATGGCCCGTCGGCCATGAGCGTGGTCGATATCGCACAGGCCCATCGCATCGCCATCGCCTATGGCTATCCAGAGCGAGGCGAGGATGGCGCGCTGTATAACAGTGTGCAGTTGATCGACAGCCACGGTCGCAGCCTGTGCAACTACCGCAAGACGCACCTGTTCGGCGAACTGGACCGTTCGATGTTCAGCCCAGGCCCTGATCACTTCCCGGTGGTCGAGCTGGAGGGCTGGAGGCTGGGTATGTTGATCTGCTACGACATCGAGTTTCCGGAAAACGCCCGGCGCCTGGCGCTGGGCGGCGCCGAACTGATCGTGGTGCCGACGGCCAACATGCAGCCGTACGACTTCACTTGCCAGGTCACCGTGCGCTCGCGGGCACAGGAAAACCAGTGCTTCCTCGTCTATGCCAATTATTGCGGGGCCGAGGATGAGATCCACTACTGCGGCCAAAGCAGCATCATCGGGCCGGACGGCAGCGTTCTGGCGATGGCCGGCCAGGAGGAATGCCAGTTGGTGGCGGACCTTGACCACGAATGCGTGGAGCAAGGGCGCAAGGCATTTCCTTATTTGACCGACCTGCGCTGCGAGCTGCATCTTCGTAGCACCTGAAACCTGCGAGGGCCGGCTGCGGCCCTGGCACTAAGCAGGCCCACACCTGCAGATCAGGGCCGGCCAATGCGTTAGGATTACGCCATGCCTGACGCCACCCGCCACCTCACCCTCTCCAATGGCCTGCAGCTCACCCTGCGCCACGCCCCGCGCCTCAAACGCGCTGCCGGGGCCATCCGGGTGCATGCTGGAAGCCATGACGCCCCAGCCCAATGGCCTGGGCTGGCGCACTTTCTCGAGCATTTGTTCTTTCTCGGCACCGAGCGCTTTCCCCTGGCAGATGGCCTGATGCGCTACGTGCAGAGCCTGGGCGGTCAGGTCAATGCCAGCACCCGCGAACGCACCACCGATTTTTTCTTCGAAGTCCCGCCACACGCGCTGGCAGGTGGCCTGGAGCGACTGTGCCAGATGCTGGCGGAACCTGACCTGAGCATCGAGCGCCAACGTCGTGAGCGGGAAGTGATCCACGCGGAGTTCATCGCCTGGTCGCGCAACCCACAAGCCCAACGGCAATTTGCCCTGCTGCAGAGCGCAGCCCCTGCGCATCCGCTGGGCGGTTTTCACGCTGGCAATCGATACACCCTGGCCATACAGGCGCCAGCATTCCAGTTGGCGCTACGCGACTTCCATCGATGCTCCTACCACGGTGGGCAAATGGTGCTCAGCCTGTGCGGGCCCCAGTCGTTGGATGACCTTCAAACGTTGGGCACTCGCTTTGGCCTGTTGCTGGCCGCTGGCGATCCCACCGCGCAAGCCCTGCCGCCGAGGCTCTTGCAGCGCGCGCAGCCAACCGCTGTAAGGGCCGATGATCATCTGGACCTGCTGTTTGCCCACGAGCATCTGCCCGAAGGCGCCGAAGCCGCCTTGGAGTTGCTGCTCGCCTGTCTGGGCGACAATCGCCCTGGCGGCTGGCTGGCCTATCTGCGCCAGCGCGGCTGGCTGCGCAGCTTCAAGGCCGAGCCCCTTTATGTTCATGCCGGCCAGTTGCTGTGGAGCGCCCAGCTCCAGGTAAGCGAAGACGCCTCGCAAGATGAGATCCTGGCCTCGCTCCAAGGCTGGCTGGGCTTTCTGCGCCAGGCCGATCACAACGCACTGAACCGCACACATGCCCAGTTGCAGCAACGTCGCGCATACACGGCCAGCGCTCTGGAACTGGCGCGCCGGGATAGCACAGGCCAGCCCTTTCGCCCCCTTGACGAGCAAGGCCTCGACGCCTTGCGCGCGCTGCTGGACAGCCTGCCGCACCGCGACCATGGCCACTGGCAACTTGCGCCCGCCGACCCCCTTTTGCTGGCAACCCTGCCTCGCCATGCGCGCGTAGCCCTGCCCGCGAGCCTCGCGATCAGCGATGCCTTGCCCGCTTCACGCCGCTTTGCCGCGCTCTACCTGCGCTGGCACGTCAGCTCTCCCTTGGGCCAGCGCTTCCAACCCCTGCTCGAGCATTCGCTACAGCCGTTGGTCGAACGCGCCGAGAGGGCGTCGCTGCAGTTGGACTTCACGGCGAGCGGCAATGCCTGGCAGTTGCGCTGTGCAGGCGCACCGGAAGCGGTGATACGCACGCTCTACGAAGCCCTCCCGCTGCTACGCCAACCTGGCGTGGACGATTGGCAATCGCCACCGACGCCCAAGCCTGCGCTGGTTCCGATCCGCGCCTTGCTCCAGGCACTGCCCGATGCGATCCGGCATGACCCACCTCCACAGCCCAATGACTGTGTACTGAACCAAGCCTCACTTGACGCACTCTGGCAAACCGCTCGCTGGCAGGGCTTGGCGGTGGGGTTCGCCACGGCCGAGCAGTCAGCGCTGGCGGCGGCACTTCAGGGTGTGATGGGCACGCCTGAAACGCGCCATGCCCCTCCATCACTCGCGGGTCGCCGTTGGCATGCGCTCCAGCCCCCAGGCAGCGAACCGGCGCTGTTGCTGTTCTGCCCACTGCCCGCGCACCAGCAAGCCGCTGGCCGTCTGCTCGCCCACTTGCTGCAAGGCCCGTACTATCAGCGTCTGCGAGTCGAATTGCAGTTGGGCTACGCCGTGTTCAGTACCTTTCGTCAGATCGAAGGTGTCTGCGGGCTGCTCTTCGGCGTGCAGTCGCCCAAGGCCAGCCATGCACAGATCCTCGACCATATCCTGCATTTGCTCGGGCAGAACCTGCCGCTCGACGTGCAAGCCCGCGAGGACCTCGCCGCTCAATTAGAGGAAAATGCCATGAACAATGGCGATGTCGCGCAATGGGCATGGCAGACACACTTGGCTATAGAAGCCGACGATCTTGCTGCGCTAAGGCGGTCTATCCTGACGACAGAGCAAACGCATCTGGATCGGCTCAGGCAGGCCCTGCTGACAGCCGAGCATGGCTGGGTGTGCCTGGCCAACGCCCCGGCGCCGGATGCCAGTTGGCACTGAACCCAGCCGGATTGTTACGGAGACTGCAACGGCACTTTTCGAATAATTAACCTTTCGGTACAAATTTTTCTTGTAAGATAGCGCAATCTCAGTCAATGGAACCTCCTCCCCAAGGCGGCGCCAAACAAAGTAACTGACCACCCAACCCCATCCGGAAGGAGAACGCCCATGTGGACCAAACCTGCTTACACTGACCTGCGTATCGGCTTCGAAGTGACCATGTACTTCGCCAACCGCTAAGCATCGCTGCGATCAGACGCCTCGGTCCGCCGGGGCGTTTGCGTTTTTTGGCAACGGTTTTTCGGATAGAGAGCAGCCATGTACATCCAGATTCTCGGTTCCGCCGCCGGTGGCGGGTTTCCTCAGTGGAACTGCAATTGCGCCAACTGCAAGGGCTACCGCGATGGCACCTTGCGCGCCACAGCGCGTACCCAGTCCTCCATTGCACTGTCGGACGATGGCGAGCACTGGGTCCTGTGCAACGCCTCGCCGGACATCCGTGCCCAGCTCCAGGCCTTCGCGCCAATGCAGCCAGCCCGCGCCCTGCGCGATACCGGTATCGACGCGATCGTCCTGCTCGACAGCCAGATCGACCACACCACCGGCCTGCTCAGCCTGCGCGAAGGCTGCCCGCACCAGGTCTGGTGCACCGAGATGGTCCACCAAGACCTGACCACCGGCTTCCCGCTGTTCACCATGCTCAGCCACTGGAATGGCGGTCTGGTGTGGAACCGCATCGAGCTCGAAGGCAGCTTCGTCATCCCAGCCTGCCCGAACCTCCGGTTCACCCCCTTCCCCCTGCGCAGCGCCGCGCCGCCTTATTCGCCTCACCGCTTCGATCCACACCCGGGAGACAACCTCGGCCTGCTGGTGGAAGACACCCGCACCGGCGGCAAGCTGTTCTACGCCCCGGGCCTGGGCCAGGTCGACGACAAATTGCTGCAGATGATGCAAGGCGCCGATTGCCTGCTGGTCGATGGCACCCTGTGGGAGGATGATGAAATGCAACGCCGCGGTGTCGGCACCCGTACCGGCCGCGAGATGGGCCACCTGGCGCAGAACGGTCCGGGTGGCATGCTCGAGGTGCTGGACGGCTTCTCGCGTCAGCGCAAGGTGCTCATCCACATCAACAACACCAACCCGATTCTCGATGAGGACTCACCCGAGCGGGCCGAAGTGCAACGCCGCGGCGTGGAAGTCGCCTACGACGGCATGAGCATCGAGCTGTAACGGGGCTGCTCGGCCCTTGTGGGAACGGGTTCACCCGCTCCCACAGGCGGCGAAGTCAGCCGATAGTGCGTTCTATGGGAGTCAATTGATGAACGATGCACGACCCATGTCCCCTGCCGAATTCGAGCAGGCCCTGCGCGCCAAGGGCGCCTATTACCACATCCACCACCCCTACCACGTGGCGATGTACGAAGGCCGCGCCACCCGTGAACAGATCCAGGGCTGGGTGGCCAACCGCTTCTATTACCAGGTCAACATCCCGATGAAGGATGCGGCAATCCTGGCCAACTGCCCCGACCGCGAAGTACGCCGCGAGTGGATCCAGCGCCTGCTCGACCACGATGGCGCACCGGGCGAGGACGGCGGCATCGAGGCGTGGCTGCGCCTGGGCCAAGCCGTGGGCCTGGACCCAGACCAATTGCGCTCCCAGGCGTTGGTACTGCCGGGCGTGCGCTTTGCCGTGGACGCGTACGTCAACTTCGCCCGCCGCGCCAGTTGGCAGGAGGCCGCCAGCAGTTCGCTGACCGAGCTGTTCGCCCCGCAGATCCACCAGTCGCGCCTGGACAGCTGGCCCACGCACTACCCCTGGATCGACCCGGCCGGGTACGACTATTTCCGCACCCGCCTGGGCCAAGCCCGGCGCGACGTGGAGCACGGCCTGGCGATCACCCTGCAGCACTACACGACCCGCGAGGGGCAGGAGCGCATGCTGGAAATCCTGCAATTCAAGCTGGATATCCTCTGGAGCATGCTCGACGCCATGAGCATGGCCTATGAACTGAACCGCCCGCCCTACCACACCGTCACGGCTGAGCGGGTCTGGCACAAGGGGATCGCCCTATGAGTTTCGACCGCAAGCAAGTCCCCGCCTGGCGCCCGGGCTATCGTTTCCAGTACGAGCCTGCCCAAAAAGGCCATGTCCTGCTATACCCCGAGGGCATGATCAAGCTCAATGAAAGCGCTGGCCTGATCGGCGCGCTGATCGACGGTGAGCGCGATGTGGCGGCGATCATCGCCGAGCTCGAGCGTCAGTTCCCGGATGTCCCGCAAGTCGCCGACGACATCGAGCAGTTCATGGAGGTGGCCCGTGCCGAACACTGGATCGTCCTCGCCTGAAGTGCCAGCCAAGCCCGAAGTCGGCCTGCCGCTGTGGCTGCTCGCCGAGCTTACCTACCGCTGCCCTTTGCAATGCCCGTACTGCTCCAATCCACTGGATTTCGCCCAACAGGGTCAGGAGCTCAGCACCGAACAGTGGTTCCGGGTGATGGCCGAGGCCCGCGAGCTGGGAGCGGCCCAACTGGGCTTCTCCGGCGGCGAGCCGCTGGTACGCCCGGACCTGCCCGAGCTCATCGGCGAAGCCCGCCGCCTGGGCTACTACACGAACCTGATCACCTCCGGCATCGGCCTGACCGAGCAGAAGATCGCCGCCTTCAAGCAGGCCGGGCTGGACCACATCCAGATCAGCTTCCAGGCCAGCGACGAGCAGGTGAACAACCTGCTGGCAGGCTCGCGGAAGGCCTTCGCCCAGAAGCTGGAGATGGCCCGCGCAGTGAAAGCCCATGGCTATCCCATGGTGCTCAACTTCGTCACCCACCGGCACAACATCGACAAGATCGACCGCATCATCGAGCTGTGCATCGCCCTGGAGGCGGATTTCGTAGAACTCGCCACCTGCCAGTTCTACGGTTGGGCGCACCTCAATCGCCTGGGGCTGTTGCCGACCCGCGCCCAACTGGAACGGGCCGAGCGCATCACCAACGAATACCGCGAGCAACTCAAGGTCGCGGGCAACCCCTGCAAGCTCATCTTCGTCACCCCGGATTACTACGAGGAACGCCCCAAGGCCTGCATGAACGGCTGGGGCAGCCTGTTCTTGACCATCACGCCCGATGGCACCGCCCTGCCCTGCCACGGCGCACGCCAACTGCCAGTGCAGTTCCCCAATGTGCGCGACCACGATCTGCGGCATATCTGGTACGACTCCTTCGGTTTCAACCGCTTCCGTGGCTACGACTGGATGCCCGAGCCCTGCCGCTCGTGCGACGAGAAGGAAAAGGACTTCGGCGGCTGCCGCTGCCAGGCCTTCATGCTCACAGGCGATGCCAGCAACGCCGATCCGGTGTGCGCCAAATCCCCTGATCACGGCATCATTCTCAAGGCCCGTGAAGAAGCGCAAACCGCCCAGTTGACCATCGAAGAGATGACCTTCCGCAATGAGCGCAACTCACGAATCATCACCCGCGGTTGATTTCAGCGCCGCCCAGGCGGTCGCGGCCAGCACCGATTTTGCCGAACTCAAGGTCGGTGCCAACGGTGTGTTCTGGAACGAATTCCGTCCCGCCGATGGCGCCTGCCGCCTCTGGCATTGGCGCAACGAGCAGGCCCATTGCCTGACGCCGGACGGCTTCAGCGCACGCAGCCGCGTTTATGAATACGGCGGCGGCAGCTTCTGCCTTGGCGGCGACGGCGTGGTGTTCGTCAATGAAGCCGACCAGCAGCTCTATACCCAGGCCCTCGACGGCTCCTCACCGCGCCCGCTGACCCAGGACGCGCAGTGCCGCTACGGCGATGTGCTGTGGCATGCGGGACGGGTACTGGCAGTCGAGGAGCGCCATGGCGAATCGGTCGAGCACCGGCTCGTGGCCATCGGGTCCGAGGGGCGCGAGGTGTTGGCAGAAGGGGCTGATTTCTATGCCTCACCCACCCTCAGCGACGATGGACAGCGCCTGGCCTGGATCGAGTGGGACCGCCCCGCGCAGCCCTGGACTCGCACCCGCCTGATGTGCCGGGCGCGCAACCATGACGGTCATTGGGGCACGGTGTACTGCCTGGCAGGGCATGGGACGCGGGAGGTTTCACTGCAACAACCGCGCTTCGATGCCCAAGGCCAGCTCTATTGTCTCTCTGACCAAAACGGTTTCTGGCAACCCTGGGGAGAGCTGGGTGGCACCTGGCAAGCCTTGCCTGCCGCCGCCGCCGACCATGCCGCCGCACCTTGGCAACTGGGCGCCAGCACCTGGCTGCCGATCGGGCCGCAGGCGTACCTGGCCAGCTGGTTCGAGGATGGGTTCGGGCTGCTGGGGCTGTACGGCGAAGATCGTCAGGTTCAGCGCCTGGGCCGTGAATACACGCGTTTTCGCAGCCTCGCCGCGGATGCCGGGCATGTCTATGCCATCGCCGCCTCGCCCCTGACCCCGCCTGCGGTCATCGCATTCGATCGGCACACCGGCCGAAGCAGGGTACTTGCCGGCGGTGGGCTTGCGTTACCCGCCGACCGGGTCAGCCGCCCGCGCCCCATCCACTACCCCAGTGGCGATGGCCAGGCCCATGGCTTCTTCTATCCTGCCGTCGGCGCCGAAACCCCTTCGCCACTGGTGGTGTTCATCCATGGCGGACCGACCTCGGCCTGCTACCCGGTGTTCGATGCACGTATCCAGTACTGGACCCAGCGCGGTTTCGCCGTAGCCGACCTCAACTACCGGGGCAGTACCGGCTATGGCCGTGCCTATCGCCAGGCCCTGCACCTCAACTGGGGCGAGCTCGATGTGCAGGATGCCTGCGCCGCCGTCGACCATCTGGCCAAACTCGGCCTGGTCGACCCGCGTCAAGCCTTCATCCGCGGCGGCAGTGCCGGGGGCTACACCACGCTGTGTGCCTTGGCCTTCCATGATGTGTTCCGCGGGGGGGCGAGCCTCTATGGGGTCAGCGACCCGGTCGCCCTCGACCAGGCCACCCACAAGTTCGAAGGCGATTACCTGGGCTGGCTGATCGGTGATCCGCAGCTCGACCACGAAAGCTATCGCCAACGCACGCCGTTGCTACACGCTGGCCAGATCAAGGTGCCGGTGATCTTTTTCCAGGGCGAGCTGGACGCCGTGGTAGTGCCCGAACAGACCCGCGCCATGCTGGCCGCACTCAAGGCCAATGGCATCGAAGCCGAAGGGCACTTCTATGCCGGTGAGCGGCACGGGCTGCGCAAGGCGCAGAACCTGGCGCACGCGTTGGAGGAAGAATGGAAGTTCTATTGCCGAGTGCTGGGGCGATAGACATCGGAGGCCTTTTCGCGGGTAAACCCGCTCCCACAAGACGGGCAATAAGCCGTGGTGGAGCAGGTTACCCGCGAAGAGTTAGCGCTTGGCGATGATATACACCGCGTGCACGATGCCCGGAATGTAACCCAGCAATGTCAGCAGAATGTTCAGCCAGAACGCGCCGCCGAACCCGACCTGGAGGAATACGCCCAGTGGCGGCAGGATGATAGCGATGATGATGCGGATGAAATCCATGTTCGTCTCTCCTTGGAAGGGTTTCAAAAGAGACTAGCCGGGTCACGCCAGGGTTCCATGACCAAGCGCCAGGCAAAAAAAAACGCCCCGAGCCAAGTACTGCTGGCTAAGGGCGATGCGCAGGAACGCGAGACGGTTCGGTGAAATTCGTGACGCCCGGGGCCGGTCAGGCCGACACCTCGCGGCGACTGTGTTGCTGGGCATGCAGGCGGGCGAAGGCGCGGGCCAAGCGCAGGAGCATCTCGTCGATGTTGCCCTTGCTCACGGTCAGCGCTGGAGAGAAGCGCACCACATCGGCCTGCGGTGCGTTGAGCAGCAGCCCCTCGTGCAGCGCCGCCTCGACCAGCTCACGGGCCAGGTCCTCGTGCAGCTGCAGCGCCCAAAGCAGCCCTTGGCCACGCACTTCGCCCTGGCCATAGCGACCGGCCAGGCGGCTGAGGCCGTCACGCAGATGGCGACCGCTGTCCTGCACGTGTTCGAAGAAGCCTGGCTCGAGTACGGTCTCCAGTACCGCAAGGCCGGCCGCGCTCATCAGCGCGTTGCCATGATGGCTGCCCTCCAGCTCGCCCGGCTCGGCGCAGCATGCGCTGCCGCGGGCCAGCAAGGCCGCCAGCGGGACACCACCACCCAGGCCTTTGCCCAAGGTAATGATGTCGGCGCGCACACCGTAGGTCTGCTCGGCGAGCAAAGCGCCACAACGGCCGATGCCCGTCTGCACTTCGTCGAGAATCAGCAGGATGCCCAGCTCGCGACACAGACGCTCGACCCCTTGCAGATACTCGCGAGTCGCCGGGATCACCCCCGCTTCGCCCTGGATCGGCTCGAGCATGATCGCCACGGTGCGCGAGTCCACGGCGGCGTGCAGGGCCGCGAGGTCGTTGAAGGGCACCTTGCTGAATCCTGGCAGGCCAGGCTCGCAGCGATTGCAGGGCAACGGGTCGGAAGCCGACAGCGCCCCCAGGCTGCGCCCATGGCAGGCCTGGTTGGCGGTGATGATGTGATAAGCGCCGTTGCGATGCAGCTGCCCCCATTTGCGTGCCAGCTTGATGGCGCCCTCGCAGGCCTCGGCACCGCTGTTGAGCAGGTAGGCTTGATCGCTGCCGGTACTCTGGCAGAGGCGATCGACCAGACTCAGCAAGCCACGGCTGTGGAACCCCGCGCCAGGGTTGATCAGCGCCTGGGCCTGGTTGCCCAGGGCCTTGACCAGCACGCTTGGGCTGTGGCCGAGACTGTTGACGGCGCAGCCCTGGGTGAAGTCCAGGTAGGCATGGCCCTGGTTGTCCCACAGCCAAGAGCCCTGGCCTCGTACGAACACCTGCGGCGCCCGCTCGGCGCTTGGCATCAGCCGTTCGCGGGTCGGCTCCGACGCCGCTGGCGCGCTCACCGGAGCAGGCTTGGGCTCGGCAGCGGCAGGGGCCGAACGGCGCAGGTTGAACAGGTTCATCGGGGCTCCAGCCATCTGGGTCAGGGTCGGCAGCGGTTTATTTTGCCTTACCTATCAAAAGTGTTTCTCCCTGCAGGTAACAATCGGCTCGGCGAGCGCTGTAACCCTTTGGAATACGGCGATAGACTAGGCTTCAAGCCGACATTCGGCCATTCCGTTTTTCCAGCTTTTTCGATAAGTAGATCTTATGGATTTTCGACAACTGCGCTATTTCGTCGCGGTGTATGAAGAAGGCCATGTGGGCAGGGCCGCCGAGCGCCTGTCGCTGTCACAGCCGGCGTTGTCGCAGCAGATTCGCCAACTTGAACACAGCCTCGACCTGAGCCTGTTCGAGCGCAGCAACAAACGCCTGCTGCCGACCCTCGCCGCCCACACCTTGTACAACCACGCCCTGCCCTTGCTTGACGGCCTGCAGCGAGCCCATGAAGCGATGCGCAACTTCAAAGGCCAGTCTCTGCGTACGCTGGCCATCGGCGTACTGCAGACTGTGCGCCCGAGTTTGGTACCGCAATTGCTGGAGCGCGTGCGCCGGGCTCAACCGCACCTGGTGGTGCAGATCTATGAGTTGTCAGGGTTAGAAATCGAGCGGCGCCTGCTTAATGGCAGCCTGGATATCGGCATCAGCTACCTGCCGCCACGCCAACCGGGCTTGCATGGATTGCTGTTGTACGAAGATGAACTTCAATTGGTCATCCCCAATACCCACCCCTTGAAGGACTTCAAGAAAGTCTCGTTGCGCCAGGCGGCTGAGTTGCCGATGCTGATGCTCGGCGAAGAGTTCCAGATCCGGCAGATCTGGCAGGCGCAACTGGCTAGCCTGGGGCGCAGGCCGCAGGTGCAGGCGGAGATGAACAACATGGCGGGGATTCTCGACAGCCTGGCCCATACCGCCTTGGCAACCATCCTGCCCGGTCGGGCGAAGGATGCCACCGAAGATGACCAGGACTTGCTGTGGAAGCCTTTGAGCGAACCGAGGGTGCCGCTGAAGGTCGGCCTGGTGTTCCGCGATGCCCAGCGCCAGCAGGCCTCGGTGGAACTGCTGCGTACACTGCTGGAGGAAGAGACCGACGCCCGCCTGCCAGGCGTTTCGCCGTTGGACGTGCTTGGCTGAAAAACGAGCGGACAAAGAAAACCCCGCCGAAGCGGGGTTTTCCAGACTGTTTCCCTTGACATCCTTATCGCCCCGCCACCCTGGCAGGAAATCCTACGTTGTCCCTGTTCTGTCCATTGCGCATCCTGCGCTACGTCCATGGAGTGAAGATTAGCCCTGGATCCAATTTCAGAAAAGAGGAAAAAAGCCACCGCGTCGTGTAAGAAATCACTTACACAAAAGTCTCAAAAGACGACATGCTGTGGATTCGCACTCGAAAAAAAGCCCACTCCTACCTGGCCGTGATGACCGTGTAGGAGCGGGCTTACATGGGCGATATCAGAACTGTGCGGCGTCGAGCAGGTATAACGTCTCGCTACCGGCTTTCACCGATGCCACCAGCGAATTCACGCGCGGCAGCAGACGGGCAAAGTAGAAGCGCGCGGTGCCAAGCTTGGCACCATAGAACGCCTCGTCGTCCTTGCCGGCCCGAGCAGCGCGCGCCATCAAGGCCCACATGTAGCCATAAGCCACGTAACCGAACGCCTGCAGGTACTCCACCGAGGCCGCACCGATCTCGTTGGGGTTACCCTTGGCCTGCGCCAGTACCCATTCGGTCAACCCGTCCAGCTCGTCGAGCGCGGTGGCCAGTGGCTGGGTGAACTCATCCAGCTCGGCACCGGCGCTGGCAATGAACTGACGGATCTCATCGGAGAACAGGCGGTAGAACGCGCCGCCACTGCCGACCACCTTGCGTCCCATGAGGTCCAGGGCCTGGATGCCGTTGGTGCCTTCGTAGATCTGGGTGATGCGTACATCGCGGACCAGTTGCTCCTGCCCCCACTCGCGGATATATCCGTGACCGCCGAACACCTGCTGGCCGTGAACGGTGCACTCAAGGCCCAGGTCGGTGAGGAAGGCCTTGGCCACGGGGGTCAGCAACGCCACCAACTCTTCGCTGCGCTTGCGCGTGGCGGCATCTTCGCTGTACTTGGCGCTGTCCAGTTGCAGGGCGACATAGGTGGAGAAGGCACGCCCGCCTTCGATCAGCGCCTTCATGGTCAGCAGCATGCGACGCACGTCCGGATGGACGATGATCGGGTCAGCGGCCTTGTCTTTGGCTTGCGGGCCGGTCGGTGCCCGGCTCTGCAAGCGCTCGCGAGCATACTCGACGGCGTTCTGGTAGGAGCGCTCGGCCGAAGCCAGGCCCTGGATGCCAACGCCCAGGCGCTCGTAGTTCATCATGGTGAACATGGCCGCCAGGCCTTTGTTCGGCTCACCCACCAGGTAACCGGTGGCGTCATCGAAGTTCATCACGCAGGTGGCCGAGGCCTGAATGCCCATCTTGTGCTCGATCGAGCCGCAGGTGACCGGGTTGCGTGCGCCCAGGCTGCCATCTTCGTTGACCAGGAACTTGGGCACCAGGAACAGCGAGATGCCTTTGGGACCCGCCGGCGCATCCGGCAGCTTGGCCAGCACCAAGTGGATGATGTTCTCGGTCAGGTCGTGTTCGCCGCCGGTGATGAAGATCTTGGTGCCGCTGACCTTGTAACTGCCGTCAGCCTGGGGCTCGGCCTTGGTACGGATGATCCCCAGGTCGGTACCGGCATGGGGCTCGGTCAGGCACATGGAGCCGGCCCAGACACCGGCGTACATGTTGGGCAGGTACTTTTCCTTCAGCGCCTCGCTGGCGTGGGCGTTGATCGACAGGCAAGCACCTGCGGTCAGCATCGGGTACAGGCCAAAGGCAAGGCTGGAGGCGTTGACCATCTCTTCGACCTGCGCCGAAATGGCTTTGGGCATGCCCATGCCGCCAAACAGCGGGTCACCGCCCACGCCCACCCAGCCGCCTTCGGCGTAGGTCTTGTAGGCCTCGATGAAGCCAGCCGGGGTGCGCACGGTGCCGTTGTCCCAATGGCAGCCTTCTTCGTCGCCGCTACGGCTTAGCCCAGCGATGGTCTTGCCGGTGACCTTGCCCGCCTCTTCCAGCACAGCCATGGCGGTATCTTGATCGACCGCCTCGGCCAGGGCCGGCAGTTGGGACCAGAGCTTGGCCACCTCGAAGACTTCATTCAGAACGAAACGCATGTCGCGCAGCGGCGCTTTGTACTCAGCCATGACAACCTCTCGCTATCAGGTCGGGGCGATCCCTCAGGATCGCGACACTAGGTTGGAGCCAGTGTAACCGAACAACTTTTACGAGACATAGGGTCATCATGCGACTGACAGGTCAGTTTCAGTCACCACGATCACGACGCCATGCGAACCGCCCCGCGCCGGGAATGCTGCCCGAAAACCATGACGCAGTTACGGCCGGCTCCCTTGGCGCTGTAGAGCGCCTCGTCGGCGGACTTGAGCACCTCGTCCGGTGAACGATGATCCACCTGGCGTTCCGCAACCCCAATGCTGATGGTCACCGAAACCGTACTGCCTGCGCCGCCTGCGCGGCGCTGACGTCCGGTCGAATCGTCCTGTGGGCGGCTGTTCTGGTCACGCAGCTGGATCGCATAGTTGGCGATCATTTCCCGCACCGCTTCCAGGTGGGGCGTGCACTCCTCGACCGTCTTGCCGGCAAAGACCAGCGCGAACTCCTCGCCACCGTAGCGATAGGCACGCCCACCGCCGGTGACACGCCCCAAGCGACTGGCGACCAGACGCAACACCTGGTCACCGACATCATGGCCATGGGTATCGTTGAATTTCTTGAAGTGGTCCACGTCGGTCATCGCGATCACATAGTTGCGACCCAGACGCTGCATACGCTCATTCAGAGCGCGGCGCCCCGGCAGGCCGGTCAGCTCATCGCGAAAGGCCATTTGATAGGCCTCATGAGACACCGCCGCCGCAATCATCAGCATGACCTGACTGCACATGATGTTGAGGGTGAACGGCAGGATGAATGTTTTGGGCAGCATCCAGAAGATGCCGATCAGACCGATGATCTGCGCCGCATGCAAGGGTCGCGGCTGGCGCAGGTACTGCACCACCAAAAGAACGAACATCCCCAGGAACAGCGGGTAGGCCAGCTGGATGAGGCTCATCCATTGACCATGCAGCGATGGCCAGCGTATCTCCGCCAACCAGCTCAGCAGTGCCTGCGGAAAACTTTGCTCCAACGCCACCGCCACGCTGCCGACGGCGAACAGCACGGCGAAGCGGGCGAGCAGGTCCTGGGCCAGGTGGGTGCGCTCCTGCCACGCCGCGAACAGCCCGAACAGAATGGGTAACAGCAGGCAGACCAGGTGGAACACGACCGCCGCGTCCTCTCGGACACGGCCATTGTCGCGGTAGAAATCGGTCTGCGTGTCGAGCAGGAAATAGGCGATGTACACCGTGACCATCAAGAACAGCTCGCGCTGACGACGGTACACCGCGCAATAGGCACCGCCGAGCAACAGCACCAATGTCGGCAATACATTGAACAGGGAGGTGAAGAAGACGCTGAGGTCCCTCACATAAGCTGCCGCCAGCCCCGACAGCAACAGGAACAACGAAGGCAGGAAATGGCTCGCGCGTACAGCGGATAGACGAAACAAAAGGCAATCTCCGACCCGGCAGATCAATAATAGCATTGTGCCTCTAGTTCATCGGCAGCGCACATGAATAGATGAATACACGGAACGTTTAAACGATTGCTGGATGTGTGCTTGCAGCGACAGGCATAAAAAAACCGCCTGCCGGTGAAGGCAGGCGGTTTTTCCAGGTTACCGCTTGGCTCAGCAGGACAGACCGAAGTCTTCTTCCTTCATGGCCATCAGGTTGCCCGCGCCGGACAGCATGGCCGCCACATGCGCACGGGTACGCGGCAGGATACGCTGGAAGTAGAAACGTGCGGTTTGCAGCTTGGCAGTGTAGAACGCCTCTTCGCTGGTGCCGGCAGCCAGCTTCTCGGCAGCCAGGCGGGCGATGTCGGCCCAGAAGTACGCCAGGCAGGCGTAGCCGGAATACATCAGGTAGTCCACCGAGGCAGCACCGACTTCTTCGCGGTCTTTCATCGCGGCCATGCCCACCTTCATGGTCAGCTCGCCCCATTCCTTGTTCAGCGCGGCCAGCGGCTCGACGAATTCCTTGACGGCTTCGTTGCCTTCCTGGGCCTGGCAGAACTTGTGCACGATCTTGGTGAAGCCTTTGAGCGCCTCGCCCTGGGTCATCAGCACCTTACGACCGAGCAGGTCCAGGGCCTGGATACCGGTGGTGCCCTCGTACAGCATGGAGATGCGGCTGTCGCGCACGTTCTGCTCCATGCCCCACTCGGCGATGAAGCCGTGGCCACCGTAGATCTGCACACCGTGGTTGGCAGCCTCGAAGCCAACCTCGGTCATGAAGGCCTTGGCGATCGGGGTCATGAAGGCCAGCAGGGCGTCGGCTTTCTTGCGCTCTTCCTCGTCCTGGCTGTACTTGACGATGTCCACTTGTTTGGCGGTGAAGTAGACCATGGCGCGGTTGCCTTCGGCGAAGGCCTTCATGGTCAGCAGCATGCGGCGCACGTCCGGGTGGACGATGATCGGGTCGGCTGCTTTGTCTGGCGCTTTCGGGCCGGTCAGCGAACGCATCTGCAGACGCTCGCGGGCATACTTAAGGCCACCCTGGAAAGCCACTTCGGCGTGGGCCAAGCCCTGCAGCGCGGTGCCCAGGCGAGCGGTGTTCATGAAGGTGAACATGCAGTTCAGGCCCTTGTTGGCAGGGCCGATCAGGAAGCCGGTGGCGCCGTCGAAGTTCATCACGCAGGTGGCGTTGCCGTGAATACCCATCTTGTGCTCGATGGAGCCACAGCTCACGGCGTTGCGCTCGCCAACACCGCCTTCGGCGTTGGGCAGGAACTTCGGCACGATGAACAGCGAGATGCCCTTGGTGCCAGCCGGGGCATCGGGCAGGCGGGCCAGGACGATATGGACGATGTTGTCGGCCATGTCGTGCTCGCCAGCGGAAATGAAGATCTTGGTGCCGGACACCTTGTAGGTACCATCCGCCTGGGGCTCGGCCTTGGTGCGCAGCATGCCCAGGTCAGTACCGCAGTGCGGTTCGGTCAGGCACATGGTGCCGGTCCATTCACCGGTCACCAGCTTGGTCAGGTAGGTGTGCTGCTGCTCGGCGGTGCCGTGGGCAGACAGGGTGTTCATGGCGCCATGAGACAGGCCTGGGTACATGCCCCAGGACCAGTTGGACTCACCGACCATTTCGCTGATGGCAAGGCCCAGGGACTCAGGCAGACCTTGGCCGCCATGTTCCACGTCATGCGCAAGGCTCGGCCAGCCGCCTTCGACGAACTGCTGGTAGGCCTCCTTGAAACCGGTCGGGGTCTTAACGCCCGACTCGCTCCAAGTGCAGCCTTCCAGGTCACCGACACGGTTCAGGGGCGCCAGCACCTGCTCACAGAACTTCGCGCCTTCCTCGAGGATCGCGTCGACCATGTCCGGCGTGGCGTCCTGGCAACCCGGCAGGCTCTGATAATGCGCCTCGTAGCCGAGCAGCTCGTCACGGACGAAGCGAATATCACGCAAGGGGGCTTTGTAATCAGGCATAGCGATGAACCTCTGTGATGAGTCCAGTGGAGAGACCGCAGGTACCAACCAGCTCTTGGCGGCTTTCGGTCAAACAGTTGTTTGAAACTTACGTTTAGCCCCGCCCAATGTCAAGGATGGACTATGGTGCCATTTACGCCGCGAAACACGACATAAACGCCATAAGCTCCGAAGCGACCCTGGATGCCGCAGCCTGTTCGCAGGTTTAACCGCGAACAGGACGACAGACAACGGAGCCGTCTGGTTGAGGTCAGAAAATCAGCGTGTAGAACCGCCGCTCTACAAGGAGTCTAGGCGGTGGATGGGGGGTTGGATCAGACGTATGTATCGATGAACCGGCCAAGCATCTCGTCCGAGGCTTTGGCGACTTTCACGCCCAATGCGACTTCATGCTTGCCCAGCGCCAACTCGACGGTACTGGTGGCCAGGTCCATCTGCTGGCTGCGATCGACCGCCTGCAGGCGTTCGGCCTGATAGTCGCTGGACTGGCTGGTGGCAGCACGCTCGACGGTGCTGCTGGCGATTTGACTGGCGGCTTGGTCGACTCGGTTCTGCCCGGCCTGGATGGCGCCAAGGCCAGCGTAATAGGCAGTGCTACCGGTGATTTCCATGTCAGGACTCCAAAGACGCAGGATGCAAGGTCAGGCTTATTAAAGCAGCCAAAAGCGTAAAAGGCCCGTTTAAATACCTAATAGCCTTGTGCCACTTAATAGACAATGCTGAGCGCGTCAATCCAGAAGATCCAGGTGCAGGTGCTCCGCCACGGCCTCGGCCGTGGCCTGCTTGAGCCTTGGTACCCGTCCCAGGCAAGGCGCCGGCAATCGCTCGGCGAGGCTGGCGAGGTTTTCTTCCAGGCGCGACGTCCGCGGGTCGACGATATTGGCCACCCACCCTGCCAGTTGCAGCCCATCACGGGCGATGGCTTCGGCGCTCAGCAAAGCGTGGTTGATACAGCCCAGGCGCACGCCCACCACCAGGATCACCGGCAGCCTCAAGGCGATAGCCAAGTCCGACAGATGGGCATGGGCGGACAACGGCACCCGCCAGCCCCCCGCCCCCTCCACCAGCGTGAAGTCGGCCCCCTGGGCCAGTACATGTTGCATCGCCTGCAGCAGCACCGGCACGTCCAGGCTGACCCCTGCCTCACGCGCCGCAACATGTGGAGCGATGGCCGGCTCGAATGCGAACGGATTGACCTGCTCGTAAGGCAGCTTCACCGAGCTTTCGGCGATCAAGGCCAGGGCATCGGCGTTGCGCAGGCCCTTGGCGCCTGACGTGCAGCCGGATGCCACCGGTTTGGCGCCCAGGGTGCTCAAGCCCTCCAACCGCGCCGCATGCAGCAGCCCGGCCGCGATGGTGGTCTTGCCGACATCGGTGTCGGTGCCCGCGATGAAATAGGCCTGGCTCATGTCACGCCTCGTCTGCCAAGGGTTTGCGCAGTACGCCATAGACCACCTGGTAGGTGGCCGGCAGGCCCTCGGGTTGGCGGAAGCCTTCATAGGCCTGCAACAGGCCCTGCATCCGCGCCCGCCCGGTCAGACCCGAAGGCCGTCCAGGGTTGAGATTGTGCGCCCCCAGGGCCTTGAGCTCGTGGGTCAGGCTGCGCACGTCTGGGTAATGCAGGACATGCGGGCGACGCTCCAGGCCAAGCACCTGCAGGCCACTCTGGCCACACAGCCGCTGATAGTCCTCCAAGCGTCGGAAACGATTGACGTGGACCAGGCCGTCCACCGCCTGCCAACTGGCACGCAGCTCATCGAGGGTGCCGACGCACAGGCTGCTGAATGCCAGCACCCCGCCCGGCCGCAGCACACGGCGGGCTTCGCTCAGCACGCTGCCGAACTGGTCGCACCATTGCACCGCCAAGCTGGAGAACACCAGGTCAACACTGTCATCGCGCAACGGCAGCCGCTCGGCATCGCCCGCCACATGATGATGCGCCCCGCCCTGTTCACGGGCATGGCGCAACATGCCTTCGGCGATGTCCACTGCCACACCCGCCGCAGCGCTGAAGCGCTCGGCCAGGGCGCGGCTGAAATGCCCCGTGCCGCTGCCCAGGTCAAGCCAGCGCTCAGGCTGCAGGTCAGCAGGGAGCTGGCCGAGCAGCGCCAGGCCCACCGCCCGTTGCAGGGCCGCTACGCTGTCGTAGCTGGCTGCAGCGCGGGAGAACGAGGCCGCCACCTGGCGCTTGTCCGGCAGAGTGCCGGGCAGGGTCGGACGGGAAAGGTCAGTCATCACCACTCTCATGCAAGAAACTCTTGATGCCCGCCGCCAGCTCCTGTGGATACTCCAGCAGGAAGGCGTGGGAACTGTCTTCAACCAGGCCGACTTCCACATCCGGCAACAACTCGCTCAAGGCCTTGGCTGCCTCCGCCGGCACCAGCGCATCGCTGCCGGCGAACAGATGCAATTGCGGCCCGCCGTACTGCTCCAGGGCATTGCGGGTGTCCAGCTTGGCCAGGACTTCCAACCCTGTGGCCAGGTAGAGCGGATCGGTGTCCGGCACGCCGACACCCAACTGGCGCAGTAGCGTGCGCGGCATCTGCGCGCCATCGCTGCACAAGCTGCGAAAACGCTTGAGGGTCACCTGCGGATGGCTGCGACAGCCGTCGAGGAACGTACCGAAGGTGTCCACCGCCATGCCATGGGGCCAATTAGCGCGCTGGACGAAGCTCGGGTTGCTGCCGAGCGTCACCAGACCACAGCAGTGATCGCCACGCGTGTGCGCCAGGGCACTGGCGAGCATGCCACCGAACGACCAGCCGCCCAGCCAACTGTCGGTGGGCAGCTTGCGGTCCAGGTAATCGACCCAGGCCTGGACATCGGCATCGGCGAGCTCCGGCAGCGGCATCAGCTCGACCTGCAGACGTGAATCCTGGGCCCTGAGACTTGCAGCCAGGGGTTCAAGTGCAGCAGTGCCCAGGCCCCAGCCGGGCAAGAGGATCAGTCGGTTACGCATCGGCGGACTCCAGCAGTGGGTAACACTCGGCCAATGCATTCAACAATAGCTGGACCTGCGCCTCGCTGTGGGCCGCGCTCAGGGTCACGCGCAGGCGTGCACTGCCGGCGGGGACGGTCGGTGGGCGGATCGCCGTCACCAGCAAGCCCCGCTCGCGCAGCATCCGGGACAACTGCAGGGCGCGTGCGCTGTCGCCGATCAGGATCGGCTGGATCGCGGTCGGGCTGTCCATCAGCGCCAGCCCGATCTGCTCGGTGCCCGCGCGGAACTGGCGGATCAACGCCGCCAGGTGCTCGCGGCGCCAGGTCTCGCGGCGCAGCAGCTCGAGGCTCTTGAGCGTGGCGCAGGCCAGCGCTGGCGGCTGGCTGGTGGTGTAGATGTACGGACGGGCGAATTGCACCAACGCCTCGATCAACTCCTCGCTGCCGGCCACGAAAGCACCAGCGGTGCCGCACGCCTTGCCCAGGGTGCCAATCAACACCGGAACATCCTCAACGCCCAGGCCGAAATGCTCGACGATGCCGCCACCCTGGGCACCGAGCGTGCCCAGTCCATGGGCGTCATCGACCATCAGCCAGGCGTCATGAGTGCGGGCGGCCTTGGCCAGCGCAGGCAGGTCGGCCAGGTCGCCGTCCATGCTGAACACGCCATCGGTGACCACAAGCGTATTGCCGGTCGCCTTCTCCAGGCGGTTGGCCAGGCTGACGGGGTCGTTGTGCAGGTAGCGGCTGAAACGCGCACCGCTGAGCAGGCCGCCATCGAGAAGCGATGCATGATTGAGACGATCCTGCAGCACCGTGTCGCCTTGCCCCACCAAGGCGGTGATGGCGCCCAGGTTGGCCATGTAGCCGGTGGAAAACAGCAGCGCGCGTGGGCGTCCGGTCAGTTCGGCCAGGGCTTCTTCCACCTGGTGATGAGGCGTGCTGTGACCGACCACCAGATGCGAGGCACCGCCCCCCACACCCCAGCGCTCGGCGCCTGCACGCCAGGCGGCGATCACTTCCGGGTGGTTGGCCAGCCCTAGGTAATCGTTGCTGCAAAAGGCCAAGAGCGGCTGGCCATCGACCACCACCTCCGGTCCTTGGGGGCTTTCAAGCAATGGCCGCTGCCGGTACAGATCCGCGGCGCGTCGTTCGGCCAGGCGCGCCGCCAGGTCGAACGCCATGTCAGGCCTGTGCTGCGTCGTAGAACAGCTCGCTGCTGCGTTGTTCGACCAGTGCCTGCTCGATGGCCGCTTGGTGCACCTCATCGGCGTGCTCTTCGCGCGCTTCGGGCTGGATACCGAGACGGGCGAACAGTTGCATGTCCTTGTCAGCTTGCGGGTTGGCGGTGGTCAACAGCTTCTCGCCATAGAAGATCGAGTTGGCGCCAGCCATGAAGGCCAGGGCCTGCATCTGTTCGTTCATCTGCTCGCGGCCAGCGGAGAGACGCACGTGAGACTTGGGCATGAGGATGCGCGCTACCGCGAGCATGCGGATGAAATCGAACGGGTCGACGTCTTCCTCTTCGGCCAGCGGTGTACCAGCGACCTTGACCAGCATGTTGATCGGTACCGACTCCGGATGCTCCGGCAGGTTGGCCAGCTGGATCAGCAGGCCGGCGCGGTCATCGAGCGACTCGCCCATGCCAAGGATGCCACCGGAGCAGATCTTCATCCCCGCATCGCGCACATAGGCCAAGGTCTGCAGACGCTCGGCATAGGTGCGGGTGGTAATGATGCTGCCGTAGAACTCCGGCGAGGTATCCAGGTTGTGGTTGTAGTAGTCCAGGCCGGCGTCGGCCAGGGCTTTGGTCTGCTCTTGATCGAGCTTACCGAGGGTCATGCAGGTTTCCAGGCCCATGGCCTTGACGCCTTTGACCATCTCCAGGACGTAGGGCATGTCCTTGGCCGACGGGTGCTTCCAGGCCGCACCCATGCAGAAGCGGGTGGAGCCGATGGTCTTGGCCCGAGCGGCTTCTTCCAGCACCTTCTGCACTTCCATCAGCTTCTGTTTTTCCAGGCCGGTGTTGTAGTGGCCGGACTGCGGACAATATTTGCAATCTTCCGGGCAGGCACCGGTCTTGATCGACAGCAGCGTGGAAACCTGCACGCGGTTTGGGTCGAAGTGCGCGCGATGCACGGTCTGCGCCTGGAACAGCAGGTCGTTGAACGGCTGCTGGAACAGGGCCTTGACCTCAGCCAGGGACCAGTCGTGACGTGTTGTTGCAGTTGTGCTGGCGCTCATCGGTGTTTCCTTGTTTAGGCTCTTGCTGGCGCCGGGACAGGAAAGCCCGCCAGCGCATCACGGATAGCTCGCATACTCATGGAAGGCCCATGCACTGTCAACCACTCGCAAAACACTTGGTTTACAAGTGTATAAATATTAGCCAGCACTGTTTACTCTGTGACGAGCCCGCCGACCAGGCCTATCCCCTGTGTACCGAATGCGAGCACGCACTGCCCTGGCTGGACGATCACTGCACCCGATGCGCCCTACCCCTGCCGATGGCCGGTTTGACCTGCGGCCATTGCAGCCGCTATCTGCCGGCCTTCGACCAGGTCGTGGCGCCCTGGTACTTCGGATTTCCCATCGACAAGCTGGTGAGCCGTTTCAAGCATCACAGCCAGTGGCCGCTTGGCCGATTGATGGCCCGTTTGCTGGGCCAGGCGCTGTCGCATCGCTTCGCCGAGGGGCAGGCAAAACCTGACCAGTTGTTACCCGTACCCCTGGCCGCTCGTCGACTGCGCCGACGAGGGTTCAACCAGGCTGCCTTGCTGGCGCGCTGGCTATCCGCGCAGGTGAACATCCCGTGCAACGAGCAATTGCTGCGCCGGACCCGCGACACCCCTGCCCAACAGACCCTCGGCGCCAAGGCACGGCAGCGCAACCTGCGCCAGGCGTTCGGGCTTGCACCCGATGCCCGCCTCGATGGCCTTCACCTGGCCATCGTCGATGACGTATTGACCACTGGCGCCACCGCCCAGGCCATCGCCACACTGCTGCGCAAAGCCGGTGCCCGGCGGGTCGACGTGTATTGCCTGGCGCGCACGCCCAAACCAGGGCAGGTGTGAGCAGTGCTGGCACCATCGCAGGGAGGACACCTTGTCTTGACTTGCCAGCAGGCCACCGGCACCGTCACAGCATCTTCACCAAGACCGACGTCCGTCATGTCACTACCTGCCCTGCTCACCCAGCACATCGCCCGTCGCCCTCAGCGCATCGCCTTGCTGCAACATGTCGCCGAACAAGGTTCGATCACCCGCGCTGCCAAGGCGGCCGGCATCAGCTACAAAGCTGCCTGGGACGCCATCGATGAGCTCAACAACCTGGCCACCCAACCCTTGGTGGAGCGCAGCACGGGCGGACGTGGGGGTGGCGGTGCGCGTCTGTCGGCCGAAGGCGAGCGGGTGTTGCGCCTGTATCAACGTTTGCAAACCCTGCAGGCCCAGTTGCTGGACGCCGCCGAAGAAAGCAGTGACCTCGATCTGCTCAGCCGCCTGATGCTGCGCACCAGTGCCCGCAACCAGCTGCAAGGACGCATCAGCGGATTGCGCCGCGAAGGGCGGCACGACCGGGTCAGCCTCGATCTTGGCGGCGGGTTGCAGATCGAGGCGCTGATCACCCGAGGCAGCACCGAGCGTCTGGAGCTGACGCTCGATGCCACCGTGGTCGCGCTGCTCAAGGCCGGCTGGGTGCAGTTGCTCCTCGAGGGCGATCACGTCGAAGCGGGCAGCAATTGCCTTATGGCCACCGTCGAACAGGTACTGACCGATGAAGACGGGCCAAGCGAGGTGCGGCTGGTGCTGGGTAACGGGCAGACCCTGTGCGCCTTTGCCGATGAGCACTGGCTTACACAGCATGAGCTGGATGCCGGTAGCCAAGTGCGTGTGCAGTTTCATCCCTCTTATGTATTGCTGGGGGTTCCGGTGTAACAGGGCCAGGGCGGCCTCTGGTCAACCTGCGCTACCATGGCACCTTATCCTGCCGCCGTGCCCGGAGCCTTCATGTCCCACCCCTTCGACACCCTCACCCCCGACCTGGTCCTGGACGCCGTGGAAAGCCTGGGCTTTCTCAGCGATGCCCGGGTGCTGGCCCTCAACAGCTACGAGAACCGGGTCTACCAAGTGGGCATCGAAGGCGCGCAACCGCTGATCGCCAAGTTCTACCGCCCCGGACGCTGGACGGACGATGCGATCCTCGAGGAACACCGCTTCAGCGCCGAGCTGGCCGAATGCGACGTACCGGTGGTGGCTCCCCTGCTGCACGAAGGCCGCAGCCTGTTCGAACACCAGGGCTTTCGTTTCACGCTATTTCCTCGCCGAGGCGGCCACGCCCCGGAGCCGGGCAATCTCGATCAGCTCTACCGCCTGGGCCAACTGCTCGGGCGCTTGCACGCGGTAGGCGCTGCCCGCCCCTTCGAGCACCGAGAAGCGCTGGCGGTGGATAACTTCGGTCATGCCTCGCTGCACACCTTGCTCGAAGGCGACTTCGTCCCCAACGAACTGCGACCGGCTTTCGAATCCGTTGCCCGGGACCTGCTGCAACGGGTCGAACGCCTCTACGCCCGCACCCCGCATGAAGTGATTCGCCTGCACGGCGACTGCCACCCAGGCAACCTGATGTTCCGCGATGAGGCCTTCCATATCGTCGACCTGGATGACTGCCGCATGGGGCCTGCGGTCCAGGACCTGTGGATGATGCTCGCCGGCAGCCGCGAGGAGCGCATGGGCCAGTTGGCGGAGCTGATCGACGGCTACAACGAATTCCACGACTTCGACCCGCGCCAACTGGCCTTGATCGAACCGCTGCGTGCCCTGCGCCAGCTGCACTACAGCGCCTGGCTGGCCCGGCGCTGGGACGACCCGGCATTCCCGCCGAGCTTCCCCTGGTTCGGCCAGCCGCGCTACTGGGGCGATCAGATCCTCGCCCTGCGCGAACAGATCGCAGCGCTCGATGAAGAACCACTGAAATTGTTTTAGAAGCGACAGGTGGTCTGTCTACAATAGGCGTGCAGTATTTAGTTACCTAAGCAAGGACTCTCCATGCACGCCGCCAACCCGCGCCGCGGGTACATCCTGGGCCTGAGCGCCTACATCATCTGGGGCCTGTTCCCCCTGTACTTCAAAGCCATCCAGAGCGTCCCGGCGGTGGAAATCATCGTCCACCGCGTGCTCTGGTCGGCGCTGTTCGGCTCGCTTCTGCTGCTGGTCTGGAAGCACCCGGGCTGGTGGCGAGAATTGCGTGAAAACCCTCGCCGCCTGGGCATCCTGGCCCTGAGTGGGGCGTTGATCGCCGGCAACTGGCTGACCTACGTGTGGTCGGTGAACAACGGCCGTATGCTCGAAGCCAGCCTGGGTTATTACATCAACCCCTTGGTGAACGTCCTGCTGGGCATGTTGTTGCTCGGCGAGCGCCTGCGTCGCCTGCAATGGCTGGCAGTGGGCCTGGCGGCGGTCGGAGTGGCCCAGCAGGTGTGGCAGGTCGGCAGCCTGCCGTGGGTGTCGCTGGTGCTGGCGTTGTCGTTCGGCTTCTATGGCTTGATCCGCAAGCAGGCACCGGTCGCAGCCCTGCCTGGCCTGGTGGTGGAAACCTGGATGCTGGTGCCCCTGGCTGCCGGTTGGTTGCTCCTCAACCCAGAGGCGACCAGCGCCCATGCCAGCTTCTACACCAGCAGCGAAGCCCTCTGGCTGATGGCAGCCGGGCCGGTCACCCTGGTTCCGCTGGTATGCTTCAATGCCGCCGCGCGCCACCTGCCCTACACCACCCTGGGCTTCCTGCAGTACCTGGCGCCGACCCTGGTTCTGCTGCAGGCGGTACTGCTGTTCGGTGAACACCTGTCGTCCAGCACCCTGCTGGCGTTCGTCTTCATCTGGGCAGGCCTGGCCCTCTACAGCGTGGATGCCTGGCTGAGCCTGCGCAAACGCACCTGATCAAAAAACGAACAAACCGCTGCAAGCCACGTATGGCGTGGCCTGCAGCGATGTCTCCAAAGGTTATCCACACCCTCGTCCCCGCGCTTTGTGCACAACGCACTGAAATCTGGACATTTTTTGCTCAAAGCGCCGGAAGCCCTGACAGGCTTGAGCTACAGCGGTGCACCCCCAGGTTATCCACAGCGCAGCCCCCATGAATCTGGGATAACCCTTCCACGGGATTACCCGCCAGTATTCACTCTTCGGGCCGCAACTTCAGCTCGACCATCAGATCATCCGCCAGGCTCTCCAGCCGCCGTTGCAGGTCATCCAGGGATAACGTCAGCGGCAGCGCCAACAATGCATCGGCACAAAATAGCGGTTCGCTGCTCATTGGCGCCGGGCGCACCTCAGTCGTAAAGCGCTCCAGATTCACGCCCTGCTCGGCAAGCAACCGGGTGATATCGCGCACGATCCCGGGCCGGTCGTTGCCCACCAGCTCCATGGCGATCGGTTTCCAGGTGCAGGAAGGCTCGATACCACTCTCGGCGATCAGCACGCGAATGTCGTGGCTGGAAAGCTTTTGCAGGGCCTCCACCAAGTCGTCATAGGACTCGGCCGGCACCGCCACACGCAAGATCCCGGCAAACTGCCCGGCCATCCGCGACATGCGACTCTCCAGCCAGTTACCGTTATGCTCGGCGATGCATTGAGCGATACGCTCGACCTGCCCGGCTTTATCGGGGGCGATCACTGTCAGTACGAGATGGTCCACGGGGCCGCTCCTGAGCTCTGCTGTTAGGTCTAGGACACCGCTGCGCGCGGCGAAATACGGGGGCATCGCCTCAGTATAGGCAAGGCGCGGCAACCTGCCGCAGGGCGGTTCGCACAACGAATCGTGTACTGTTTCAAGATTTATCTGGAACAATCCACCTGTTTTTTGCGAACATATCCTCTCCCAGCGTGACCATACGCGACCGATTGGTCGCACAACGACGCTTTTAGTCTGATGTTCACCAGCCTACTGCCTCATGTAGTATGCCTCGGTGCGGACTACAAAACGTCGATTGGATGTCTGCCAAGGCGCCTGTGAAAATACGCAACCCGCCCGCCAGCCCGTCTGGCGAGCCGCACCCAGCCGCGCTCAGACGAGGGCAAGTACTGGTGCCGTGTTTAGAGAAGCGCTACAGGCTTAATACAGAAGAGCGAAATAGCTGAGCAGAGTGAGGCAAGCAATGACTGGATACGTTCAAGTCGGTGGCCTTCAGGTCGCCAAGGTCCTGTACGACTTCGTCAACGACGAAGCCATTCCAGGGACCGGCATCGTCGCCGAGCAGTTCTGGGCCGGTGCGGAAAAGATCATCAATGACCTCGCTCCAAAGAACAAAGCCCTGCTCGCCAAGCGCGACGAACTGCAAGCCAAGATCGATGCCTGGCACCAGGCACGCAAAGGCCAGGCCCACGACGCCGTGGCCTACAAGAGCTTCCTCCAGGAAATCGGCTACCTGCTGCCACAAGCCGACGATTTCCAGGCCACCACCGAGAACGTGGACGAAGAAATCGCCCACATGGCCGGCCCACAGCTGGTCGTGCCGGTAATGAATGCCCGCTTCGCCCTCAACGCCGCCAACGCTCGTTGGGGTTCGTTGTACGACGCGCTCTATGGCACCGACGCCATCAGCGACGAAGGCGGTGCCGAGAAAGGCCAAGGCTACAACCCGGTCCGCGGCAACAAGGTCATTGCCTTCGGTCGCGCCTTCCTCGACGAAGCCGCACCCCTGGCGGCCGGCTCCCACGTCGACTCCACCGGCTATCGCATCGACGGTGGCAAGCTGATCGTCGCCCTCAAGGGCGGCAGCAACAGCGGCCTACGCGATGACGCTCAGCTGATCGGTTTCCGTGGTGATGCCAGCGCCCCGACCGCCATCTTGCTCAAGCACAACGGCCTGCACTTCGAAATCCAGTTCGATGCCAGCACCCCGGTCGGCAGCACCGACGCAGCCGGCGTGAAGGACATCCTGATGGAATCGGCTCTGACCACCATCATGGACTGCGAAGACTCCGTCGCCGCGGTCGATGCCGACGACAAGGTCGTGGTCTATCGCAACTGGCTGGGCCTGATGAAAGGCGACCTGTCCGAGAGCGTGACCAAAGGCGGCAAGACCTTCACCCGCACCATGAACCCTGACCGCGAGTACACCGCGCCCGCCGGTGGCACCGTCACCCTGCACGGTCGTTCGCTGCTGTTCGTGCGCAACGTCGGCCACTTGATGACCAACCCGGCGATTCTCGATGCCCAAGGCAACGAGATTCCCGAAGGTATCCAGGACGGTCTGTTCACCAACCTGATCGCCCTGCACAACCTCAAGGGCAACACCACCCGCAAGAACACCCGCACCGGCAGCGTCTACATCGTCAAGCCGAAGATGCACGGTCCGGAGGAAGTGGCCTTCGCCGCCGAGATCTTCAGCCGCGTCGAAGACCTGCTGGGCATGAAGCGCAACACCGTCAAAGTCGGCATCATGGACGAGGAGCGCCGTACCACGGTCAACCTCAAATCCTGCATCAAGGCCGCCGCCGAGCGCGTGGTCTTCATCAACACCGGCTTCCTCGACCGTACCGGTGATGAAATCCACACCTCCATGGAAGCCGGTGCCGTGGTGCGCAAAGGCGCCATGAAGAACGAGAAGTGGATCGGCGCCTACGAGAACAACAACGTCGACATCGGCTTGGCCACCGGTTTGCAAGGTCGCGCCCAGATCGGCAAGGGCATGTGGGCCATGCCGGACCTGATGGCCGCCATGCTCGAGCAGAAGATCGCTCACCCACTGGCCGGCGCCAACACCGCCTGGGTACCGTCGCCGACCGCCGCCACCCTGCACGCCCTGCACTACCACAAGGTCAACGTGCAGGAGCGTCAGCGCGAGCTGGCCAAGCGTGCACCGGCTTCGGTGGACGACATCCTGACCATTCCGCTGGCGACCGACACCAACTGGTCGGAAGAAGAAATCCGCAACGAGCTGGACAACAATGCCCAGGGCATCCTGGGTTACGTGGTCCGCTGGATCGACCAGGGCGTAGGCTGCTCCAAGGTGCCGGACATCAACGATGTCGGTCTGATGGAAGACCGCGCCACCCTGCGTATCTCCGCCCAGCTGCTGGCCAACTGGCTGCGCCATGGCATCGTCAGCCAGGCGCAGATTCTGGAAAGCCTCAAGCGCATGGCAGCGGTGGTCGACAAGCAGAACGCCGGTGACGCCCTGTACCGCCCGATGGCACCGAACTTCGATGACAACATCGCGTTCCAGGCCGCTATCGAGCTGGTCATCGAAGGCGCCAAGCAGCCGAACGGCTACACCGAGCCTGTGCTGCACCGTCGTCGCCGCGAGTTCAAGGCACGCAACGGGCTGTAAAACCTTTTGGGGCCGCTCTGCGGCCCCAATGCTTTATTCGATTCCCAGTTCCTTTCTCACCAGCTCCAGCAACCTGTCCAGGTCCACTGGCTTGAGCAGGAAATCCACCACCCCAAGGTGCATCACGTCCACCGCCTCCTTTACATCGGTGTCGCCCGACACCACGATGATCGAAAGTGCCGCACACTGCGATTCACGCACCTGCCGAATCAGTTCCAGCCCGTCCTTGGGCTCCATGCGCAGGTCGGTGATCATCAGGCCGATGTTGGCCCTGCGCTTGAGCAGGCTCAGCGCCGCCTGGGCACCGTCAGCAGTGATGCAGTCGATTCCCTTGGACTTGAGGTAAAGACACAACGCTTCACGGTTCGCGACATCATCGTCCACGACCAGCACCCGTTGCGCCGGCGCAGCCGGAGCGGTCAGCGTGGCCAATGCCTCGCGCTCGTCGTCACTGAGGATGTCGTCATGCTCGGCCATGTTCATCTCGTCAAAAAAATCCCGTTCTAAGAGTTCAGACCGCAAAACAACGCTATGCAAGGCACCTTTCGTCGTCTATTTGACACCCAGGCGCCTGCCAGGCGGGGCGTGCCGTGCCTTATAGACTTACGTCCAATGGGCACCGCACGGCCAGCGGCCGACCATGGAGCCTTAGAACAACAGGGCCTGCGCCTAGTGCCCCCTAAATGCGGTCAGTTCCATGAGCAAGAAGGACGCCTACAGCCAGGCCGGCAGAACGGCAGTGCTGCAGAACATCCAGGGTACCCTGCAGTTCCTGCAGCGCTTCCCGCCGTTCAATCAGATGGAGCCCAGCCACCTGGCTTACCTGGTGGAGCAATGCCAGCTGCGCTTCTACGCCAGCGGCGAGAGCATCATCAAACCGGCCGACGGCCCGGTCGAACACTTCTACATCGTCAAGCAAGGCCGAGTGGTCGGCGAGCGCCAGCACGTCACCAAGCCGGGCATGGAAACCACCTTCGAGATCGCCAGCGGCGAGTGCTTTCCCCTGGCAGCGCTGCTGGGCGAGCGGGCCACACGCACCGAGCACCTGGCCGGTGAGGACACCTTCTGCCTGCAACTGAACAAGAGCGCGTTCATCCGCGTGTTCTCGTTATCCGAGCCGTTTCGCGATTTCGCCTTGCGTGGCGTCAGCAGCCTGCTCGACCAGGTCAACCAGCAAGTACGCCAGCGCGCCGTGGAAACCCTGGGGACCCAGTATTCCCTCAACACGCCGCTAGGCGAGCTGGCCATGCGTCATCCGGTGGTGTGCACGCCGGACACCCCTTTGCGCGAAGCCGTGGGGCTGATGCACGAACAGCAGGTCGGCAGCATCGTCATCGTCGATCCACAGCGCTTCCCCCTCGGCATCTTCACCCTGCGCGACCTGCGCCAGGTGGTGGCCGACGCCAGCGCCGAACTGACCGCGCCGATCGAGCGCTACATGACCGCCCAGCCGTTCTACCTCAGCCCCCAGGCCAGCGCCTTCGACGCCGCCATGGCCATGACCGAACGGCATATCGCCCACGTCTGCCTGGTGGATAACCAACGCCTGTGCGGCGTAGTGTCCGAGCGGGACCTGTTCTCCTTGCAACGGGTCGACCTGGTGCACCTGGCCCGCACCATTCGCCACGCCCCACGCCTGGAGAACTTGGTATCGCTGCGCGGCGAGATCGGCCAACTGGTCGAACGCATGCTTGCCCACGGCGCCTCTTCGACGCAGATCACCCAGATCATTACCCTGCTCAACGACCATACCGTGTGCCGGGTAATCGAGCTGGCCCTGGCCGAGCGCGGCGATCCGGGCGTGCCGTTCAGCTGGCTGTGCTTTGGCAGCGAAGGCCGCCGCGAGCAGACCCTGCACACCGACCAGGACAACGGCATTCTCTTCGAAGCCAATGACGCCGCCGAGGCCGAGGCGATTCGCGCCCGACTGCTGCCGCTTGCCCAGTACATCAACCAGTGCCTGGCCCAGTGCGGCTTCACCCTGTGCAAAGGCAATGTCATGGCCGGCAACCCCGAGTTGTGCCTGTCGCGCAGCGAATGGGCGCGCCGCTTCGCCGGTTTCATCCGTGAGGCCAGCCCCGAGAACCTGCTGGGTTCGAGCATCTACTTCGACCTGCGGGTGGTCTGGGGCGACGAACAGGGCTGCGAACAACTGCGCCGCGGTATTCTCGAGCAGGTCGCCGACAACCGCATCTTCCAGCGCATGATGGCCGACAACGCCCTGCGCCAACGCCCGCCGGTAGGGCGCCTGCGCGAGTTCGTGCTGACTCGTCAGGGCAACGACAAGGCCGCGACCCTCGACCTCAAGGTCCAAGGTCTGACACCCTTCGTCGATGGCGCACGCCTGCTGGCGCTGGCCAATGGCATCAAGGCCTGCAATACCCTGGAACGTCTGCGCCACCTGGTAGCCCGGGGCATCATCGAGCCGCTGGATGGCGCCGCCTACGAGGAGGCCTACCACTTCATCCAGCAGACCCGCATGCAGCAGCACCAGCGCCAGAGCCGCGACAACCTGCCCTACTCCAACCGGCTCGACCCGGACAGCCTTAACCACTTGGACCGACGCATCCTGCGTGAGTCCCTGCGCCAGGCTCAGCGCCTGCAAAGCAGCCTGGCCCTGCGGTACCAGTTATGAGCCTGTTCGCCTGGCTGCGACCGACCCAGCCGTCGCTGGACGCCGACTTGTGCCAGCGCATTGCGCGCCTGCCCAAGACCGCGCCGACACTGGGCGTGCTGTCGTTGCGCGAACAGCGCTGGGTGGTGCTGGACTTGGAGACCAGCGGGCTGAACGTCAACCGAGACCAGGTGCTGTCGATCGGCGCGGTCGCTATCGAGGATGGCGCCATCGATTTCCGCCAACAGTTCGAGCGCACCCTGCACCGCCCGGCGCAGAAGACCAACCCAAGCGTCCTGATTCATGGCCTGGGCCCCAGCGCCCTGGCCGCTGGCTGCGACCCGGCCACTGCACTGCTCGACTTGCTGGAATTCATTGGCGACAGTCCCGTGCTGGCGTTCCACGCGCCCTTCGACCAGCGCATGCTGGCTCGAGCCCTGAAGGACAGCCTCGGCTATCGTCTGCAGCATCACTTCTTCGATGTGGCCGACATGGCCCCGATGCTCAACCCCGATACCGTGCTGCGCGAAGCCAGCCTCGACGATTGGATCGCCCGCTTCGGCCTGCAGGCAGAAGAACGCCATCACGCCAGCGCCGATGCCCTGGTCACAGCCGAACTGGCCCTCATCCTGCTCAGCCAGGCCCGCCGCCAGCAGCTCGACAGCCCCCTGCAGTTGAACCTGCGTCTGCAGCAGTGGCGCCGGCGCAAGACCCAGCAATACAGCTTGTAGCCCCTACATCGCTCGCGTCTGCTCGTTCGCGGATGGACCCGCTCCCTTGGCTCGCAGGCCCCAGGGGAGCCTGACCTCCTGTGTGGAGGCAAACCCGCCTTCACAATCCGATCAGCGCCAATTGCACCGGGCACCTCCGCTCTGCCACAATCGCGAATAATTATCGTTAGTTAACGCATTCTTTTCGGGGGACGCTTCTTGTCGTCTGCGCAGAGCCCACATGCCCAGCTGGTCGGTACGCTGTACCGCGACCATCGCACCTGGCTGCTGGCCTGGCTGCAACGCAGCACAGCCTGCCGCCAGCGCGCCGAAGACCTGAGCCAGGACACCTTCGTGCGCCTGCTCGGCCGCGAGCAGCTCGACGTTCCGCGCGAGCCCCGTGCCTTTCTGGTCGCCGTGGCCAAGGGCCTGCTGTTCGACCACTTCCGCCGTGCGGCTCTGGAGCAGACCTACCTGACCGAGCTGGCCAGCCGGCCCGAGGCCGAGCAGCCTTCCCCAGAAATCCAGCACCTGATCCTCGAAGACCTCAAGGCCATCGACCGGCTCCTGGGCAAGCTGTCGAGCAAGGCGCGGGCGGCCTTCCTGCACAATCGCCTCGATGGCATGGGCCATGCCGAAATCGCCGAGCGCTTGGGCGTGTCGGTCTCACGGGTGCGCCAGTACATCGCCCAAGGCATGCGCCAGTGCTACGTGGCGCTCTATGGAGAGCCGACGTGAACACCAAGCCCGTATCGGCCAAAGTGCTGGACGCCGCCATTGCCTGGAAACTGAGCCTCGATGACGGCGACGGCACCGCGGATGAACGCATCGAGTTCATGCGCTGGCATGCCGCCAGTGAGGAACATGCCCGTGCCTGGCAGCAACTGGGCATGCTCGATCAGCGCGTCAGTGCCGCGGCAGGCCCGGCACGCAAAGCCCTGGTGCAATCGCGAGTGGGTTTGCGCCAGCGGCTGGGCAGGTTCGGTGGCGGCCTGGCTGGTTTGCTGCTGGTAGGCGCACTGCTGATCGGTGTTGGTGCACCTTCGTTGTCGCCGGGCTACTGGCTGGCCGACCAGCGCACCGGCACCGGCGAGCTGCGCACCCTGCGCCTCGAAGACGGCACCGTGCTGAGCCTCAATACCAGCACTGCGGTAGACATCGACTTTACCGGCACGCAGCGGGTCATCGTCCTGCACCAAGGCGAGATTTCCGTCGAAACCGGCCATAGGGATGCCCGTCCGTTGCTGGTGCGTACCGATGATGGCCGCCTGCGACCGCTGGGCACGCGCTTTCTGGTCAAGCGCGAAGGCGACGGCACCCGCCTGGAGGTGCTCAAGTCCCAGGTAGCGGCCAGGCCACTGAACAGCAGCGATGAGCAGGTCCTGCGCGAAGGCCAGCAGGTACTGATGACCGCCGACGGTCTTGGCCAGGTCGACCCCGTCGCGGTCGGTGCCGATGCCTGGACCCGCGGCATGCTGGTCGTGGACAACGTACGCCTGGCCGATCTGGTCGCCACGCTCGCCCACTACCGCAACGGCCACCTGGGGGTTGCCGCCGAAGTGGCCGATCTGCGTGTGAGCGGCAGCTTCCCGCTGACCGACACCGACCTGGCCCTGGCATCGCTCACCCCGGCGTTACCGGTGAAGATCGAGCTGCATACGCCGTGGTGGGTGACCGTCACCGCCAAATAGACTCACGACACCCAGTCTCCCTGCGTGGGAACTGGCCAAGCCTGCGAGGGGCTGCGAAACAGCCCCAGTCCCCTTGCACATTTTTTCCATCACCCTCTGTCACTTTTCACATCTCGCTCGGCAAGGAAGCAATCAGCACTTATTCGTCGAGGAGCCGCTGCATGTCCCGTGCCGTAGATTCTTTCCTGCGCCCTAGCCTGATGGCCCTGGCCATTGCTCTGGCCATCCCGCTGGGCAGCACTGCCGTGCAGGCCGCCGAGCAGACGGCTCTGCGTACCTACGATCTGCCCAGCGCAGCGCTGGCCAGCACCCTGAACCAGATCGCCAGCCAGGCCGGTATCGCTCTGGCGTTGGATCCGGCGCTGGTCGATGGCCGCACCTCGGCCCGGGTCAGCGGCCAGTACGACGCCTTGGGCGCCCTGCACGCAGCGCTGCGCGGCACAGGCCTGCAACTGCAGCAAAGCAGCGTCGGCAGCTACAGCCTGGTGGCCACCCCCGACGGCACCCTGGCACTTCCGGAAACCGCCATCCATGCCAGCGGCGACTTGGAGACGGCCTGGGGCCCGGTAGAAGGCTATACCGCCACCCGCACCGCCGCAGGCACCAAGACCGATACGGCACTTGTCGAAGTCCCCCGCTCCATCTCCGTCGCGACCCGTCAGCAGATGAGTGACCGGAGCGTGCACAGCCTCGATGATGCCGTGCGCTACATGCCAGGGATCGTTTCGGCGAGTTTCGGCAGTGATACACGGTACGACTGGATGCTCGTGCGCGGCTTCGAGCCGACCCAGTTCCTCGACGGCCTGCCACTGCCCCGTGGCGTCTACGCCAACCCCAAAGCCGAGACCTGGAACCTGGACCGTCTGGCGCTGCTACGCGGCCCGTCCTCTTCGATCTACGGGCAGACTCCACCCGGCGGCCTCTTGGACATGGTCAGCCGCCGCCCGCAGGCCGAAAGCGCCCATGAAATCGAACTGCAGTACGGCAGCGATAACCACCGACAGATCAACTTCGCCAGCACCGGCAAGATCGATGACCAGGGTCAGTTCTTGTACAGCCTGAGCGGGGTGGTGCGCGACGGCGGCACCCAGATCGACCACATCGACGACAAGCGCTACAACATTGCCCCCAGCCTGACCTGGAACATCGACGAAGACACTTCGCTGACTTTTCTGTCTCAGTTCACCCGCGACGATACCGGCGTCACGAGCCAGTTCCGCCCGATCCAGGGCACCAAGATCGACATGCCGTTCGGCAAGATCTCGCATCACAAGAACCTAGGCGACCCAAACTACGAGTTCTACGACCGCACCTATTACGCCTTGGGTTATGCCTTCGAGCACCGCTTCAACGATGTCTGGCAGTTCCGACAGAACCTGCGCTACACCAAGTCGGACCTGGCTTTCCAAACGATTACGGTCAGCAGCTACAACCCCACCAACCCACCGGTGGACAACCAAGGCAACACCAGCCGCATGTCCACCAATGTCGATGAGGACATCAGCCAGTTCGCCGTCGACAACAACTTCCAGGGCAACTTCGACACCGGCGACATCAGCCATACCCTGTTGATCGGCCTGGATCACCAGCGCACCAACACCAACTACCTGGCGATCTACGGCTTCAACGTGCCCGACACCAACGTCAACAACCCGGTGTATGGGCTGCCGATCACCCGCCCGCCACGCGCCGACGCCTATTACGACTACAACCAGAAAACCCGCCAGACGGGCCTGTATGTCCAGGACCAGATGGCCCTGGACAACTGGCGCCTGACCATTGGCGGGCGTGAGGACTGGGTGCACACCGGCACTAAGTACTTCAACGACAATGACGCGACCACTACCCAGCGCGACAAGAAATTCAGTGGCAACGCCGCCATCAGCTACGTGTTCGACTCAGGCTTTGTTCCCTACCTGTCCTACGCCGAATCCTTCCAGCCGACCAGTGATCCAAGCCCTAAAGCCACGGAGTCGTTCAAGCCGACTGAAGGCCAGCAGTGGGAACTTGGCATCAAGTACCAACCTCCTGGTTCCAACACCCTGCTCTCCGCCGCGATCTATGACCTGACCCAGAAGAACGTCTCGGTCACCGACACTGTCGCAAACGTGACCGTCACCAGCCAGACCGGCGAAGTGAAAGTCCGTGGTCTGGAGCTTGAGGCCGTCTCCGACGTCAACGAAAACCTGAAGGTGATCGCCGCCTATACCCTGGCCAAATCCGAAGTGCAGGACGGCCTCTACAAAGGCAATCGCCTGCAGCGGATGCCGAACCAGCAAGCCTCGCTGTGGGCCGACTACACCTGGCACACCGGCGTGCTCGATGGCTTCGGTATCGGTGCCGGTGCGCGCTACACCGGCAATACCTATGGCGACCAGGCCAACACCTACCTGGGCAAGGCCGACGCCTACACCGTGTTCGATGCCGCCGTGCACTACGACCTGGGACGTCTCGACAACAGCCTGAAGGGCGCATCGGTGGCCATCAACGCCACCAACCTGTTGAACAAGGACTACATCTCCACCTGCGATGCGTACTACTGCTATTTCGGAGACCAACGCAGCGTCGTCGCCAGTGCCACCTACAAATGGTGATGGCCTGACGTCATTCGCTCATCGATCAAGCCGTCCCCGGAAGACGGCTTTTGGTCTTTCCGGACGCAGAGAAACAACATGAAATGAAAAGCTCAACCATCCGCCGCTGGTCCTTCATCCACACCTGGACCAGCCTGGTCTGCACCCTGTTCCTGATGCTGCTGGCCCTCACCGGCCTGCCACTGATCTTCCACCACGAACTCGAACACTTGCTCGGCGATGCCCCCGAACTGCGCCAGATGCCCGAGGGCACGCCGCACCTGGACCTGCAGCATCTGGTGCTCAAGGCCCAGGCCCATCGTCCTGGCGAGGTGGTGCAATACTTCGGCTACGACGAGGACGAACCTGACGGCGTGGTTGCCATCACGGCTGCCACCGCTGGCACCGAACCCGATGCCTCGCACACCTTCATGCTCGACGCCCGCACAGGTGAAGCGGTGGCGATGCCTGCGGCCAACGGCGGGTTGATGATGACCCTGCTACGCCTGCATGTAGACATGTTCGCCGGCCTGCCCGGCAAGCTGCTGCTGGCGTTCATGGGGGTGTTGTTCGTGGTGGCGATCATCTCCGGCACCGTGCTCTACGCCCCCTTCATGCGCCGCCTGGGGTTCGCCACGGTGCGCCATGATCGCTCGCGCCGCCTTCGCTGGCTCGACCTGCACAACCTGATCGGCATCGTCACCCTGACCTGGGCCTTGGTGGTCGGCGTCACCGGGGTGATCAGCGCCCTCTCCGATGTGGTCATCGCTGCCTGGCGCAACGACAGCCTGGCAGCGATGGTCGCCCCTTACCGGGACGCACCACCGCTCACCGAGCGCGCACCGGCCAGCCGTCTGCTGGACATCGCCGCCGAGGCGACGCCTGGCATGCGGGCGGACTTCATCGCCTTCCCCGGCACACGCTTTTCCAGTGAGCACCACTACGCGGTGTTCATGAAAGGCGCCACCCACCTGACCTCCCACACGTGGACCCCGGTGCTGATCGACGCTCGCACACTGTCAGTCACCGCCATCGGTGAGCGGCCTTGGTACATGGATGCCATGGGGCTGTCGCAGCCACTGCATTTCGGCGACTACGGCGGGCGTCCCATGCAGATCCTCTGGGCGGTGCTCGACGTGCTGACAATTATCGTCCTGGGCAGCGGCCTTTACCTGTGGTGGGCCAAGCAGCGCAAGGGCCGGGAGGTGACGGCATGAGCCACAGGTCGCAATCGACCCGGCGAATCTTCGCCTGGCCGGCGCTCATCGCCGTTCTGGGCGCGGCAGGGCTGTTTGCCGCGTTATTGGGGGATGGCGGGTGGGACGTGTTGTCCTGGGTGGGATTGGGCGTGCCCGCGGTGCTGGGGCTGCGAGGGCTGATCGGCCGCGCCTGAATACCGTGGGATGGGCACCGTCGTCCCCCGACAGGGCCTGAGTCGCCACCCAAAGCCCTGTCGTGCCTATCGGCCGCGCGGTGTCCGGGCCTACTGATCGATGCGCGGCAACAGCGCATCCAGCCGCTGGTGCAACCCGCTGCCGCTTGGCCAGTTGCGCAACATCCGCGCCCGGTCACGGGCATAGGCTGGTGCGAAGCTGAGCTGGGTGGCGTGCTGGCACATGGCATCCAGGTCGATCAGCGACCACTTACCGTCCTGCCAGAACAGATTATGCCCCTTTAAATCGCCATGGCTGATGCGCTCGTGAATCAGTTGCTGCATCAGGTGCACCAATGCCTGCACCTGTTCCTCAGGCGCCTCGCCGCTCTCGACGTAAGGCTGGAAACACTCGATCAGGTCCGGCCCGTTGGCATACTCGGTGACCAAAAAGGCTCGGCTGCGTAGGCCCATGATCCGCTCCTCCAGCACTGCCAGCGGCCGCGGCGTGGCGATGTCGAGAAATGCGAGACGGTGCCCTTCGATCCAGGAGTGCCAAGCGCGGCTGGGGCGCCAGAAGCGCTTGAACCAGTGAGCGGTGTTCTTGATGTTGTAGCGCTTGAGCACCAACGTGCGGCCATCGACCTCGATACGCGCCACGCTGGCTGCACCGCCGGTCTTGTACAGATGCCCGGCATCGATCAACGCATCGGCGTTCTGCAGCACCGACAGCATGGCCGGCACTTCGGCGCGACGAATCGCGCGCAGGCCCGAGAGGCTGCGCTCGACGCTGAACAGCGTGCACTCGCGCCCGGCCTTTTCCAGGTAATCCTTCAAGCGCCAGTTGCGCACCTTGTCGATCTGCTTCTGCAAGGCTTCCAACGGCAGGGCATGTTCGGCATTGGCCAACAAGTAATGGACCAGCAGCTCTTCGATGAAAGGCTCCAGGCGCTTGGGCAACTGGGCGAAGAACACGCCGAGGTTTTCCAGCACCCGCTGGCGCGACAGTTGCTGGCCCGGGGTCTCGGCCTTGATGCCGCCCCCGTCGATCAAGTACAGCTGACCCCCATGACGCAGCAGGTTGTCCAGGTGCAGGTCTTCTTGCCACAGGCCCTTGGCGTGCATGTGTGCCACGGTGGCGAGCGCTTCGCCCAGCACCTGCTGCTGCTCGTCGGCCAGCACCGGCAGGTTCTCCACCGCCGCCCAGGCGTCGCCCAAGCTCTGGGCGCCTTCGAGTAACTCGAACAGCAACCAGCCGCCTTCGCCTTCCTTCAGGCCATCTGCCAACAGCTGGGGTGTCGTCAGGCCTTGTGCGGCAAGCAACTTCACACCTTCGAGTTCGCGCTGGAAGTGTCGGGCGGCATTGCCACCGACCAACAGCTTGGCCAACACCGGCGTGCCACGCCAGATGCCGGCGCCGACATAGCGTTGCCCCGGCAGCACGCGCAGCAGACTCAGCAATTGCAGGTCCGCGCTGCCGGCCGCATCGGCCAGCGTCACGCTCAGCGGTAACGACGGGCTGCGCCCGGCGCTTTTGAGTTCAGACAAACGCATCAACGCGCCTCCTTTTCACGGCGACGACGCACCAGGCGTTGCAACCAAGTATCGACCAGGCTGCTGTCGCCAGGCTGCTCGAGGTAGGCCGCCAGCAGGCTGCGTACGTCCGCCTCGCCCCAGACGCGGGCACGGCGCAGCAAGGGTTCCAGGTCCTTGAGCCGGTCACGCATGCCCATTAACAGCGGGCGGGTCTTCTCCAGGTCGATCAACTGGGCCTGCCAGCCTTCGCGACGCTCACGCAGGAAGATGTGCTTGGGGTAGAAACAGCCGTGCACCTGGCCTGCCGCGTGCAGGGTGCGGGCCAGCTGGCCGCAAGCCTTGAGGATACCCTCGCGCTGCCCGGCTGCCAGTTGCGGCCACTGGGCCAGCAGGCTATCCAGATCGCGCCAGTCATCCAGTGCTCGGGTCATGAGAATGGCGCGGTGCTGGCCGTTGCCCTTGCGTTCACCATAGAACACCGCCTGCAAGGCGGGAATCCTGAGCTTTTGGTAACGGCTGATATTGCGGAACTCACGGGCGAAGGTCGGCTCGCCAAACGGCCGGTGCAGGGTCCGCGTGAGGTAGTTGCTCTGGCGCTTGAGGTAGAAGCCCTTGCCCTCGAGCTCCAGGCGAAACACGCTGCTCCAACCGCCACGGCCGGTGTTGGGCTCGTCCACGGCGTCGAGCTGCAGCGCCCACAGCGCCTCGAAGTCATTTAGCCCGTGACGTTGCAGCAGCGCCTCGTCGGCACTGGCCAGGTAATCGGTCATTCCCTTCCCTCGAAGAAGCTCACCACCTCACGGATCCGTCGCTTGTCCCTGGAATCCAGGCGCTGGTGACCGCGATACTGCAGGTAAAAGCGCAGGCGTTGGGTTGCCGACAGGTGGTATTTGGCGACCTTGTCCAGGCACGCCAGGTCCTTGATCAGGCGGTGGCGCAACATCAGGGCACGGCAACCGCGCCAGAAGTCGCCGGTCGGGCAGTCAATGAAGAACAGCGTCGCCTTGTCGTCCACCAGCAGGTTGCGCCACTTCAGATCGTTGTGGGCGAAGTTGTGATCGTGCATGACCCGGGTATGCCTGGCCAGTTGACGGCTGACATGGTCGACCCAGGTGCGGTCGGCCAGACGCGAGTCCTTGCGTTCAGCCAGGGCGGACAGATCCTCGGTATTGGGCAGTTCGCGGGTGATCATCGCACCGCGGCCAAAACCCAGGCCGTTGCGTTCCAGGCCCCAGGCCACCACTTCGGCGGTGGGGATCCCCCATTTGGCAAATTGCTTGAGGTTCTGCCACTCGGCCTTGATGCGCGGCCGCCCCACGTAGCGACGCAGGGCCTTGCCGGCACCGGTGTAGCGCTTGACGTAATAGTTGACCCCATCCCGCTCGATGCGCACCACTTCGCTGAGCGGGTCACGGGTGAGGCGTTCACCTTGAAGGGCGAACACCGCATCGAGACTGCCGAAATCCGCCGCCAGGCCTTCGTAGCCTGGTGCCAGTGTCCAACCCGCCATCAGAGCGCATCCCCATAGCGTTGCTTGCGATCGTAGAGTTTCTGCGCCTTGCGCTCGAGCCAGGCGAGCAGCGCGGCCTCATCGGCCAACACCTGGCGCAACGGGCGCTGGAAGTATCCGCGCAAGAAGCGCAGCTTGTCGCGGCGCGTCAGGCCGATGTCCAGGGCCGAGAAATACAGGGCAGCCAGGTCCTTGTCGCGCCAGCGGCGGGTGATCTTGTCACGGGTCTGGGCCCGGTGCAGGTCGATTACCGACAGCTTGAAATCTTCCGGCGTCACCGGTCGATCGGTGTGCAGCAGGAAGTGGCAGATGTAGCAGTCCCGGTGGTTGACCCCGGCACGGTGCATGCCGCCGGTCATCTTCGCCACCTCGGCGATCAGCGCCCATTTCAGGCGCGCCTGGGGCGGCTGCTTGACCCAGTCGATGCTGAAATCTTCCAGGCTGATGGTCGGTGCCAGCTCTTCGGTGACGATGAACGAATGCTGACTCGCCGGGTTGCTGCCGCGCTCGCCGTAGGCCACAGCGGTCATGGTCGGCACGCCGGCTTGGTGTAGACGCTGGATAGCGCGCCACTCCTGGCCGGCGCCGAGGACAGGCAGCTTGGCGCTGAACAGGTTCTTGAAGATCTCGCCCCAGCCAATGCCGCGGTGGATTTTGACGAAGTACCCCTCGCCCTCGACCTCGGTGCGCAGCGTGCGGCGGCCTTCCAGTTCACGGAACACCTCGCCCTGCAGGGCCTCCACGGCCTCGAAGGGATCGCGCCCGGCCCACAGGCGCTTGAACGGCTCGGCCAGTATCAGCTTCATGCCTGCTCCTGCCCGAGGATCACGTCGGCGGCGTGCTGCGGCATGCTGTAAAGGTCCGCGGTATCGGCGAAGGCCAGCCCGTTGCGCGCCCAGGCGGCACGCGCCTGGCCGTCTTCGAGCATGCGTTGCAGGTAACGGTTGAGCTGCTCCTGCTCGAACGGCTCGTCCAGCACCAGGCCGCTGTCGGCCTCGGCAATGTAATGGGCATAGCCGCACACTTGGGAAACCAGCACCGGCAGGCCGGCCACCAGGGCCTCCAGCAGCACGGTGCCGGTGTTTTCATTGTAGGCAGGGTGAATCAGCAAATCGGCCCCGAGCAGGAATCGCGGGATATCGCTGCGCCCCTTGAGGAACTGCACCTGCTCGCCCAGGCCCAGCGTGGCGCTCTGCAACTGGAACACCTTCGGATCGTCCTGGCCGATGACCATCAGCCGGGTGCGCTTGCGCAGCGCCGAGGGCAACGCCGCCAGCGCCTTGAGGCTGCGGTCCACGCCCTTGGTCTTGAAGCCCGAGCCGATCTGCACCAACAGCAGATCGTCCTCGCCCAGCCCGAACTCCTTGCGAAACTGCGCGCGGATCGCCTCGGCGTCGGCCGGGCGGCGGCGGTCCTGGGAAATCCCCGGCGGCAACAGGTGGAAGCGCTCAAGCGGGGTGCCGTAGTGCTTGATGAACAGCGGCTGCTGCACCTCGGAGATCATCAGCACCTCGGTGCGGGCGTCCTTGGCGAACACGGCGCGCTCGTACTCGGCAAAATGCCGGTAGCGGCCCCAGCGGCGGTACAGGCCGCCGCGCAGGGTCTGGGCCTTGTCCTCGAAGCAGCCGTCGGCGGCGTAGTAGACGTCCAGCCCAGGCATCTTGTTGAAACCGATCAGGCGATCGACCGGGCGCTTGGCCAAGTCCGCGGCCATCCAGGCACTGAGCTTCTCGTTGCGGCGATGATTGAACAGTGCCTTGACCGGCGCCACCAGCACCTCGAAGCCCGGCGGAATGTCACCTTCCCAGATCAACGTGTAGACACGGATCTGGTGGCCCCTCTTCTGGCACTCCAAGGCAATGCGCATGAAATCGCGCTGCAGCCCGCCGAAGGGGAAATACTTGTAAAGCACGAAAGCCAGTTGCATCAACGAACATCCTCAGCCAGCAGCAGCGCGCTCAAGCGGCTCGCCACATGCTCGGGATTCAGGCGAGTGAAGCACAGTGGCCACTCGCGTTTGAGATCGAACCGGCGCAGGTCCTCGGCGCTCGGTTTGTAGGTGCACTTCTTCTGCAGGCAGGGCGCGCAGGGGAAGTCGCTGGCCTGATGGACCTGCACACGCCCGTAGGCGCCGGTCAGGCCAGGGTTGGTTGGGCCGAACAGGGAGATGGTCGGCACATCCAGTGCCGCCGCCAAATGGCCCAGGCCGGTATCCACTGCCACGCAGGCCTTTGCCGCCGCCAGGACGCGGGCGACACCTGCCAGGTTCAACTTGGGCAGGACTTCGCAATTCTTCAAGCCCTGGGCGATACGCTCGGCGCGGGCTTTCTCGGCCGGGTTACCCCACGGCAGGCGAACCTGCAGGTTGCGCCGCCCAAGGCGCTCGGCCAGTTCGCGCCAGTAGGCCTCAGGCCAGTGCTTGGTGGCCCAGGTGGTGCCATGCAGGAACACCACGTATGGCGCGGCAGGCGGCAGTTGCAGGCGATCCAGGTCCAGGCCATAGCGACCGATGCCTTCGGGCAGGTCGTAGGCCAGGGCCAGGGCGAACAGCTGGCGGACCCGCTCCACGGCATGCTGGCCGACAGCGACCGACAGGCGTCGGTCATAGAAGCGGCTGGCCCAGCCTTCACGGGCGGAGTAGCGATCGAGCCCCGCCACCGGCGCTTTCACATAGCGCGTCAGCCAGGCCGACTTAACCAGGCCCTGGGCATCGATCACCAGGTCGTACTTGCGCGCGCGCAGACGTTGCTTGAACGCCTTCCATTCGCCGCTCTTGATCGTCTGCCAAAGATTCTTGCGCCAACGCCGGATGGCCACCGGAATGACCTGGTCGACTGCCGGGTGCCAACTGGGGATCTCGGCGAAACCTTCCTCCACCACCCAATCGAAGCGGATACCGGGGATAGCGTGGGCGGCATCGGTGACCGCCGGCAGCGTGTGGATCACGTCGCCCAGCGAAGATGTCTTGATGATCAGGACCCGCACTTAGTCGACCTCGGCCAGGACATCGATCAGGTTCGGCCCGCCCAGGTGCGTGAGCGCGGCGATCACTTTGCCGGGCTCGAGCAGACGCAGGCAGTTGTAGTGGCCAAAACGGCAGGTGCGGTCGAAGCAGGGGCTGCATTCGATGCCCAGGCGCACGATCTCCACGTGTTCGGCCAAAGGCGGGGTGAAGCCCGGCGAGGTAGAGCCGTAGACCGCCACCAGCGGGCGGTTCAGGGCAGCGGCCACGTGCATCAGCCCGGAGTCGTTGGACACCACGGCATCGGCGCAGGACAACAGGTCGATGGCTTCGGCGAGAGAGGTTTCCCCTGCGAGGTTGTAGGACTCCTCGCGCAACCCTGGAATCAGCCGATCACGGATCGCCTCACCCACCGGGTGGTCGTTCTTCGAACCGAACAGCCACACCTGCCAGCCCTGACGGATCATCGCGTCAGCGACCTCGGCGTAGTGCTCGGCCGGCCAGCGCTTGGCCTCGCCGAACTCGGCGCCAGGGCACAGCGCCAGCACCGGTCGATCAAGCGCCAGGCCGAACTTGGCCAGCGCGGCGTCGCGGCTCTGCGCTTCGATCCGCAAGCTTGGGCGTGGATAGGGCTGTGGCAGCTCGGCCCCTGGTGCATAGGCCAGGGCCATGAAGCGCTCGATCATCAGCGGATAGCGGGTTTTGTCCAGCTTGCGCACATCGTTGAGCAGGCCGAAGCGCATCTCGCCGCGCCAGCCGGTGCGTTTGGGGATGCCAGCGAAAAACGGCACCAATGCCGATTTCAGCGAGTTAGGCAGGAGGATCGCCTGGTCATACTGACCCGCCAGGGATTTGCCGATGCGCCGGCGCGTGGCCAGCTCCAGCGCGCCATGGCCGAGCGGGAAGCTCAGGGCTTGGCGCACCTCGGGCATGCGCTCGAGGATCGGCCGGCTCCACTCGGGCGCCAGCACGTCGATCACGCATTCGGGGTACTGCTGTTTCAGGCACTGGAACAAGGTCTGCGCCATCACCATGTCGCCGACCCAGCTGGGCCCAATGATCAGTATTCTCATGCTTAGTCCAGAAACGCTCGGGGAGGCTCAGCGTCGGCCTGGCCTCCCCTCTTTATATTCAGGCTATGTGGCGGACAGTGTAACACCCAGGCATTTCTACCGCTGATCGCCCCTACAGGGCTGGCGGAGGGCCTCAGGTCAGCCCGAGCTCGCTCCAGATCCGCCGCACCTCGCGACGCTGATCGGCAAACTGCCCGGCATCGACGACCCCGGCTTGCTTCTGCAGGGCCTGGCGGTGCGAGGCCGAGCGGAACGCCTTGTACACCTCGCGCAGCAGCACCGCATCGTCGGCCGGCATCAGCCCTGCCTGCTCCAGCTCCTCGAGAATGCGGATGTTGTCGGTCCAGCGCAGCAGGGCCGGGTGGTCGTGGGACCAGGCCAAAGCGGCGTATTGCACCATAAATTCGATATCCACGATACCGCCGGCATCCTGCTTGATATCGAAGGGCATGCCGGCCTCGAAGGCATTGGCGGCAGTGCCGGCGGCGGTGCTCTTGGTGCCAAGGTTGTCGCGCATCTTGGCGCGCATCTCGCTCACTTCCTGGCGCAGTTTGTCCAGCTCGCGCGGCTTGCCCAGCACCCGGGCGCGCACGTCCTCGAACGCCGCCGCGACCTGCTTGCAGCCCACCAGCACCCGCGCCCGCACCAGAGCCTGGTGCTCCCAGGTCCAGGCCTCGCCCTGCTGGTAGCGCTCGAAGGCCCCCACGGAACTGACCAGCAACCCCGAGGCGCCGGACGGACGCAGGCGCATGTCCACGTCATAGAGCTGACCGGAGTTGGTCTGGGTAGTCAGCATATGAATGATGCGTTGCCCCAACCGAGTGAAGAATTGCGCGCCGTCGATGGGTTTGGCGCCGTCGGTTTCGCCCTGGGGATCGCCATCGTGGATGAACACCAGGTCCAGGTCCGAGCCATGCCCCAGCTCGATGCCGCCGACCTTGCCGTAGCCGACGATGATGAAACCTGGATCGCATAGGCTGCCATCGCTGCGCTTGGGCTGGCCGTGACGGGCCACCGTCTGGCGCCAGGCCAGGGCCAGCACCTGATCGAGGATCGCCTCGGCCAGCCAGGTCAGGTAGTCGCTGACTTTCATCAGGGGCAGGTTGCCGGTGATCTCCGAGGCGGCTACCCGCAGACTGTGGGCCAGCTTGAAGTGACGCAAAGCCTCCATTTGCTGCTCCAGATCGTCCTCGGGAATGCGCGTCAGGCGCTCGCGCAGCTCGCAGGCCAACTCCGGCGCCAGGGGCGGGCTGAACAGCCGGCCTTCATTGAGCAGTTCGTCGAGCAGCAACGGGTAGCGGGAAATCTGTTCGGCGATCCACGGGCTAGCCGCGCACAGCGTCAGCAACCGGCGCAAAGCACCTGGGTTCTCGGTCAGCAGCACCAGGTAGGCCGAACGTCGCGCCACCGCCTCGACCAGCGGCAACACGCGCTCCAGGACCAGGTCCGGGTCATCGTGCTCCACAGCCTGGGCGAGCAGGCGCGGGATGAAGGCGTCCAGGCGCTCGCGACCGATACGCTGCATGGAGCGCAGCGACGGACTGGAGCGCAGCAACGCCAGGCGGCGCAAGGCCTCGGCGGGCTGCTTGAAGCCGGCTTCCTCCAACTGACGGCAGGCGGCCTCTTCATCCTGGGCCTGCTCCCACAGCGGCGACCATTCGCCACCGACGACCAGCTCGCCCTCGCCTTCCTCGTCGTCGGGGTCGGCGATCACCTGGCGGAAATGCCAGTCGATCCGGCCACGCCAGTGCATGAGCTGGTCATGGAAGCTCTGCCAGTCGGCATAGCCCAGGATAAACGCCACGCGCTCGCGATCCTTTTCGTCCTCCGGCAACATCTGGGTCTGGCGGTCGGCGATGGCCTGGATCGCATGCTCGGTATAACGCAGGAACTCATAACCCTCACGCAACTCGGCCACCACCGCCGGCGGCAGGTAGCCCTGGCCTTCGAGGGTCGCCAGCACCTTTAGCAGTGGCCGCTGCTGCAGGCTCAGGTCGCGCCCGCCGTGGATCAACTGGAACGCCTGGGCGATGAACTCCACTTCGCGGATACCGCCCGCGCCGAGCTTGATGTTCTCCGACATGCCCTTGCGCCGCACTTCCTGCTGGATCAGCTGCTTCATGGTGCGCAGCGCCTCGATGGCCGAGAAATCCAGGTAACGGCGGTAGACGAACGGGCGCAGCATATTCTGCAACTGGGCGCCGGCGACTTGGTCGCCGGCCACGACCCGCGCCTTGATCATGGCGTAGCGCTCCCAGTCGCGGCCTTGGTCCTGGTAGTACTGCTCCAAGGCATTGAACGACAACGTCAGGGCACCGGCCGAGCCGTAGGGGCGCAGGCGCATGTCGACACGGAACACGAAACCATCGACGGTCACTGGGTCCAGCGCCTTGATCAGACGCTGGCCCAGACGGGTGAAGAACTCCTGGTTATCCAGTGAGCGCTTGACCCCTTCGGTCTCGCCGCCCTCGGGAAAGGCGAAGATCAGATCGATGTCCGAAGACAGGTTCAGCTCCACCGCGCCCAGCTTGCCCATGCCCAGCACCACCATGTGCTGCGCCTGGCCGCTGCGGTTGCCGATGGGCGTACCGAACTGCTGGCAATGGCGCGGATACAACCATTGGTAAGCCTGGTCGATGGAGGCGTCGGCCAGGTCGGAAAGGTCGCGACAGGTTTCTCCCAGCGCGGCCTGGCGGGTAATGTCGCGCCAGATGATGCGCACCTGCTGGCGGTTGCGCTCGCGACGCAGGTTGCGCGCAAGCTCCTCCTCGCTCTGCGCCGCTTCGGCGGCGGCAGCGATGCGCGCGCGCAGCTCGCCAGGGGCGAAAGGCCGCTCCAGTTCACCGCTGGCCTGCAGCGTAAAGAGCATGGCCGGCTCGCGCAGGGCCACTTCCAAAACGAAGTCGCTGACTGCGGCCACTTGGTCGAACGCATGGCGCTGGGCGGGGCTCCAGGCATCGAAGTCCAGCCCCTCGATACCCGCGATGGCCTCACGCAGGGATTGTTGGTTACGGACGACCAGCGGTTGCAGGACGGCGGGCAGATCGAGCGGCAAAGGCAGGCGCATGGTCTATCCTTGATCGGCGTGAGTGGGAGGGGTAGAGGCGGCCGAGGGGATGCCGAATGACGGTTGGACTGTCATACAAAAGTTGGAAATAGCTGAAATAAACGAATCATTGGTAAAAAACATCAAGATTCACCCAATCAAAGCCCAGTCCAAACCTACGGGAACGTTTTTCCCCACAACCCGGCATGCGACAAAATGCCGCTTTTCTGTAGTTTTACTACTACCCCGGCTGTTCAAAAGCATGAAATGCCAAACCATTTGTAGTAAAACTACACGGCGCCGGATGACTGTCCGGCTAATCCAAGAATTCACGACGTCTGCCCAAAAGGCCAGTCGCAAACTCAGGCCCCCGATTCTGGTGGCCTTTCCGCCCTGGAGCAAGCCATGCAAGACCTCGATCCCGTCGAAACCCAGGAATGGCTGGATGCCTTGGAGTCGGTCCTCGACAAAGAAGGCGAAGACCGCGCTCACTACCTGATGACCCGTATGGGCGAGCTGGCCACCCGTAGTGGCTCTCAGCTGCCGTACGCAATCACCACGCCATACCGCAACACCATCCCTGTTACCCACGAAGCACGCATGCCTGGCGACCTGTTCATGGAACGCCGCATCCGCTCGATGGTACGTTGGAACGCTCTGGCCATGGTCATGCGTACCAACCTGCGGGATTCGGACCTGGGCGGCCACATCTCGAGCTTCGCCTCCAGCGCCACCCTGTACGACATCGGCTTCAACTACTTCTTCCAGGCTCCTACCGAGGAGCACGGTGGCGACCTGATCTTCTTCCAGGGCCACGCCTCCCCAGGCATCTATGCCCGCGCCTTCCTCGAAGGTCGCATCAACGAAGACCAGATGAACAACTTCCGTCAGGAAGTGGACGGCAAGGGCCTGTCCTCCTACCCGCACCCATGGCTGATGCCTGACTTCTGGCAGTTCCCGACCGTTTCCATGGGTCTGGGTCCGATCCAGGCGATCTACCAGGCACGCTTCATGAAGTACCTGGAAGCCCGTGGCTTCATCCCGGCCGGCAAGCAGAAGGTCTGGTGCTTCATGGGCGACGGCGAGTGCGACGAGCCGGAATCCCTGGGCGCGATCGCCCTGGCTGGCCGCGAGAAGCTGGACAACCTGATCTTCGTCATCAACTGCAACCTGCAGCGCCTCGACGGCCCGGTCCGCGGCAACGGCAAGATCATCCAGGAACTCGAAGGCGTGTTCCGTGGCGGTGGCTGGAACGTCAACAAGGTCGTCTGGGGCCGCTTCTGGGATCCGCTGTTCGCCAAGGACACCAACGGTGCCCTGCAGCGCCGCATGGACGAAGTCATCGACGGCGAGTACCAGAACTACAAGGCCAAGGACGGTGCGTACGTCCGTGAGCACTTCTTCAACACCCCAGAACTCAAGGCCATGGTCGAAGACCTGTCCGACGACGAGATCTGGAAGCTCAACCGTGGCGGCCACGACCCGTACAAGGTCTATGCGGCCTACCACCAGGCGGTCAACCATCAAGGTCAGCCGACCGTCATCCTGGCCAAGACCATCAAGGGTTACGGTACCGGTGCCGGCGAAGCCAAGAACACCGCGCACAACACCAAGAAGGTCGACGTCGACAGCCTGCGTCACTTCCGTGACCGCTTCGACATCCCGGTCAAGGATGCCGACCTGGAAAACCTGCCGTTCTTCCGTCCGGAAGAAGGCAGCGCCGAAGCCAAGTACCTGGCCGAGCGCCGCGCAGCCCTGGGTGGCTTCGTACCGCAGCGCCGTGCAAAGAGCTTCAGCATCCCGACTCCGCCGCTGGAAACCCTGAAGGCGATCCTGGACGGTTCGGGCGACCGCGAAATCTCCACCACCATGGCCTTCGTGCGCATCCTGGCGCAGCTGGTCAAGGACAAGGAGATCGGCCAGCGCATCGTTCCGATCATCCCGGACGAAGCCCGTACCTTCGGTATGGAAGGCATGTTCCGCCAGCTGGGCATCTACTCGTCCGTGGGTCAGCTCTACGAGCCGGTCGACAAGGACCAGGTGATGTTCTACCGCGAGGACAAGAAAGGCCAGATCCTCGAGGAAGGCATCAACGAAGCCGGCGCCATGTCGTCGTTCATCGCCGCCGGTACCTCGTACAGCAACCACAACCAGCCGATGCTGCCGTTCTACATCTTCTATTCGATGTTCGGCTTCCAGCGTATCGGTGACCTGGCATGGGCCGCTGGCGACAGCCGCACCCGTGGCTTCCTGATCGGCGGTACCGCCGGCCGTACCACCCTCAACGGTGAAGGCCTGCAGCACGAAGACGGTCACAGCCACCTGATGGCTGCCACCATCCCGAACTGCCGCACCTATGATCCGACCTACGGCTACGAGCTGGCGGTGATCATCCAGGACGGCATGAAGAAGATGACCGAAGAGCAACAGGACGTCTTCTACTACATCACCGTGATGAACGAAGCCTACACCCAGCCAGCCATCCCGGCCGGCGCCGAGGAAGGCATCATCAAGGGCATGTACCTGCTCGAGGAAGACACCCGCGAGGCCGCGCACCACGTGCAGCTGCTGGGTTCGGGCACTATCCTGCGCGAAGTCCGCGAAGCGGCCAAGATCCTGCGCGAGGAATACAACGTCGGTGCCGACGTCTGGAGCGTCACCAGCTTCAACGAACTGCGCCGTGACGGCCTGGCCGTGGAACGCGCCAACCGCCTCAAGCCTGGCCAGAAGCCACAGCAGACCTACGTCGAGCAGTGCCTGGCCGGCCGCAAAGGCCCGGTTGTAGCGTCCACCGACTACATGAAGCTCTTCGCCGAACAGATCCGTCAGTGGGTCCCGAGCAAGGAGTACAAGGTCCTGGGTACCGATGGCTTCGGTCGCAGCGACAGCCGCAAGAAGCTGCGTCACTTCTTCGAAGTCGACCGTCACTTCGTCGTGCTGGCTGCCCTGGAAGCCCTTGCTGACCGTGGCGAGATCGAACCGAAGGTGGTGGCCGACGCCATCGTCAAGTTCGGCATCGATCCGGACAAGCGCAACCCACTGGACTGCTGAGGAGTATTTTTAAGTGAGCGAACTCATTCGCGTACCTGACATCGGCAGCGGTGAAGGTGAAATCATCGAGCTGTTCGTCAAGGTCGGTGACCGTATCGAGGCTGACCAGAGCCTGCTGACCCTGGAGTCCGACAAGGCCTCCATGGAGAT
>NZ_KV793298.1:111847-134719 GCF_001808425.1 Pseudomonas sp. HMSC08G10
TGGAGTCCGACAAGGCCTCCATGGAGATCCCAGCACCCAAGGCCGGCGTGATCAAGGAACTGAAAGTCAAGCTGGGTGATCGCCTGAAAGAAGGCGACGAGCTGATGGTCCTGGAAGTCGAGGGCGCCGCCGCGGCGCCCGAGGCTCCGGCCGCTGCTGCCCCGGCTGCCGCAGAGCAACCGGCTGCCGCACCTGCGCCAGCCGCCGCCCCTGCCCCGGCTGCTGCGCCTGCTGCCGCCAGCGTTCAGGACATCCATGTGCCGGATATCGGCTCGTCGGGCAAGGCCAAGATCATCGAAGTACTGGTCAAGGCCGGCGACACCGTCGAAGCCGACCAGTCGCTGATCACCCTGGAGTCCGACAAGGCCTCCATGGAGATCCCATCCCCCGCCGCTGGCGTGGTGAAGGAAGTGATCGCCAAGCTGGACGACGAAGTCGGCACCGGTGACCTGATCCTGAAGCTGGAAGTCGCGGGCGCCGCCCCGGCTGCCGCTCCAGCCGCTGCCGCACCGGCCCCTGCCAAGGCCGAGTCGGCGCCAGCCGCCGCGCCTGCTGCAGCGCCAGCTGCGGCTGCTGCACCGGCTCCGGTCGCCACCGCGCCGGCTGCTGGCAGCAACGCCAAGGTCCATGCTGGCCCTGCCGTGCGTCTGCTGGCCCGTGAATTCGGCGTCGACCTGGGCGCGGTCGCCGCGACCGGTCCGCACGGCCGTATCCTGAAAGAAGACGTGCAAGTCTACGTCAAGGCCATGATGCAGAAAGCCAAGGAAGCTCCAGCCGCTGGCGCGACCGGTGGTGCAGGCATCCCGCCGATCCCGGCTGTGGACTTCAGCAAGTTCGGTGAAGTGGAAGAAGTCGCCCTGACCCGCCTGATGCAGGTCGGTGCCGCCAACCTGCACCGCAGCTGGCTGAACGTGCCGCACGTCACCCAGTTCGACTCCGCCGACATCACCGAGCTGGAAGCCTTCCGCGTTGCGCAGAAGGCCGTGGCCGAGAAGGCTGGCGTGAAGCTGACCGTCCTGCCGCTGCTGCTCAAGGCCTGCGCCTTCCTGCTCAAGGAACTGCCGGACTTCAACAGCTCGCTGGCACCCAGCGGCAAGGCGATCATCCGCAAGAAGTACGTGCACATCGGCTTCGCCGTGGACACTCCGGACGGCCTGCTGGTCCCTGTGATCAAGAACGTCGACCAGAAGAGCCTGCTGCAGCTGGCTGCCGAAGCCGCGGCGCTGGCCGAGAAGGCCCGCACCAAGAAGCTGTCCTCCGACGAGATGCAGGGCGCCTGCTTCACCATCTCCAGCCTCGGCCACATTGGCGGCACCGGCTTCACGCCGATCGTCAACGCGCCTGAGGTGGCGATCCTGGGTGTCTCCAAGGCTACCATGCAGCCGGTCTGGGATGGCAAGGCGTTCCAGCCCAAGCTGATGCTGCCGCTGTCGCTGTCCTACGATCACCGTGTGATCAACGGCGCCGCCGCCGCGCGCTTCACCAAGCGTCTGGGCGACGTGCTGGCGGACATCCGCACCATGCTGCTGTAACGCAGCCCCTTGCCTCACCCTCTACGGGGTGAGGCAAGCCTGTTTCGAGCTGCCACGCTCGTACCTCAACCCCGCCACTCTGGCGGGGCTTTTTTTGCCTGATGCCAAGGACGCGAATACGCCTTCAAACTCGCAGCCCTTCGCAGGCGAACCCGCTCCCACCACCCCTTCTGGACTTCAGATTTCCGTACAACCGCCGACAAGCTGTACATAGCTTCCCGCATGGCCGCTTGCCAGCCCTCGGGACATGATGCAACCTTGCCCTAGGCACCGCCGCATAGCTCGTGGCCCGCCGCGCCAACCGCCCTTTCAAGCGAGTCTTCGATGAAAAGCCAACCCGATGCCGCCAGCCGAGTGGCGGCCGAGGTCGTCACGCAGCTCCCCGTGCCTTCACGGCTCGGCATGCTGCGTTTCGAACGGCTCAACGAAGCCAGCTGGGCGATGCTCTATCTGGATCCTGCCTGCGAGCGCCAGTTCGGCCTGCCTGCCGCCGACCTCTGCGCCCTGATCGGCTCACCCTATGCCAGCCTCATGGAGCCAGAGGCGCGCTACAGGCTGCATGACGAGATCCAGCTGCAATTGGCACAGCGTAACCACTACCGGATCCGCTACACCCTGCACACCAGCGGCGCAGCCTTGCGCTTGCTGGAGATCGGCGAAGCCTACCGCCAGCACAACCGCCAACTGTTGCGCGGCTATCTCATGGTGCTCGATGATCAGCAGGACCAGGAGCCAGAGCTTGGCGAGGACGACCTGGAGTCTCGCAACAGCCGTCTGCAACTGGCCTTGCAGCTCAACCAGCGCGCCCAGCAGGAGCAGCTGCTGCACCTTGAGCGTGTGCGCGCCCAGCAGGACCTTATCCTGCGCCTGGCCCGGCAGCGCTACAGCGCTGAAAACTCCTTGCAGGAGGCGGCCGAGCTGATCACCCGCAGTGCCTGCGAAATCTACAAGGTCGATTGCGCCAGCCTCTGGCATCTGCAGGATCAGCATCTGGAACCGATCAGTGCCTGGCACAGCCTGGATCAGCGTCACTACTTGCCCCAGCCCATCGATGCCAGCTGTTTCCCGGACTACCTCGATGCCCTGCACGCCAGCCGCGCCATCGATGCCCATAACGCCGGCCAGGACCCTCGCACCCGCGACATGGCCGAGACCCTGTACGCAGCGACCAACAATGCCATGCTCGACGCCAGCATTCGCGTCGATGGCCAGGTCGTTGGCGTGCTGTGCCTGGAACAGATCGGCAAGGCCCGTGCCTGGCAGGCCGACGAAATCGCCTTCGCCGGGGAACTGGCCGACCAAGTCGCCCAGGTGATCACCAACCACAATCGACGCACGGCGGCCAGTGCCCTGCACCTGTTCCAGCGGGCCGTGGAGCAGAGCGCCAGTGCCTTCTTGCTGGTCAACCGCGACGGCGTGGTGGAATACGTCAACCCAAGCTTCACCGCCATCACCCAGTACAGCACCGATGAAGTGCAGGGGCGCCATCTGGCAGAACTGCCCGCGCTGGAGAACCTGAGCGAGCTGCTGTTCCACTCGCCCTCGAGCCTGGCCATGGGCAACAGCTGGCAAGGCGAGTTCAAGAGCCGACGCAAGAGCCTGGAACCCTACTGGGGCCAGTTGTCGATTTCCAAGGTCTTCGGCGACAACCGCGAGCTGACGCACTACATCGGCATCTACGAAGACATCACCCAAAGCAAGCTGGCCCAGCAGCGCATCGAACGCCTGGCCTACACGGACAACCTGACCAACCTGGGCAACCGTCCCTCGTTCATCCGCAACCTCGATGAGCGCTTCGAACACATCGGCGACCGGCCCCTGTGCCTGCTGCTGGTGGACATCGATAACTTCAAGCGGATCAACGACAGCCTCGGCCATCAGACCGGCGACAAGCTTCTGGTCAGCCTGGCCCGGCGCCTGCGCAACAGCCTGGGCAGCAGCGATATCCTGGCGCGCTTTGCCAGCAACGAATTCGCCGTGCTGCTCGACGATGCGAGCCTGGAGACCGGCCAGCAAGTGGCCCAGCAACTGTTGCACACCCTCGACAAACCCATGTTCGTCGACAACCAGCTGATCAACGTCACCGCCTCGGTGGGCCTGGCTTGTGCCCCCCTGCACGGCAGCGACCCGCAAAGTCTGATGAAGAACGCAGGCCTTGCCCTGCACAAGGCCAAAGCCAACGGCAAGCACCAGGTCCAGGTTTTCACCGAATTGCTCAATGCCGAGGCCAGTTACAAGCTGTTCGTGGAGAACAACCTGCGCCGCGCCCTGACGCAGAACGAGCTGGAGGTGTTCTACCAGCCCAAGCTGTGCCTACGCAGCGGCCGCCTGCTGGGCCTGGAGGCCCTGCTGCGCTGGAACCATCCCGAAAAAGGCATGATCCGCCCCGACCAGTTCATTAGCGTCGCCGAGGAAACCGGGCTGATCATCCCGATCGGTAAATGGGTCGTGCGCCAGGCTTGCCGCATGAGCCAGCACTTGAGCCAGGTCGGCCTGGGCAACCTGCACGTGGCCATCAATCTGTCGCCCAAGCAGTTCTCCGACCCGGAGCTGGTGGCCTCGATCGGCACCATCCTCAAGGAAGAAGCCCTGCCACCGCACCTGCTGGAGCTGGAACTGACCGAGGGCCTGCTGCTGGAAGCGACCGTCGATACCCACCGCCAGCTCGACGAGCTCAAGGCCCTCGGCTTGATCCTGGCCATGGACGACTTCGGCACCGGCTATTCATCGCTGAGCTACCTGAAGAAGTTTCCGATCGACATCATCAAAATCGACCGCAGCTTCATCAACGAGATCCCCGACAACCAGGACGATATGGAAATCACCTCGGCGGTGGTGGCCATGGCTCACAACCTCAAGCTCAAGGTGGTTGCCGAAGGCATCGAGACCGCCGAGCAATTGGCTTTCCTGCGGCGGCATCGCTGCGATGTCGGCCAAGGCTACCTGTTCGACAAGCCGATTCCGGGGCGCGAACTGGCCGAGCGGCTCAAGCGATATCCACGTGGCCCGGTGGCCTGACAGCGACGCCAAGCTCGGGCACTATAAGCCCCATTCGAGCCATTTCACGGTGCGCCCACTTCCGTAGGCACGACGCTGCTGATGTGGGAGCGGGTTTACCCGCGAAGCGGTCAACACTCATCTACCTGACATACAGAGGAACGGCCATGGTCCTGCGTTCGGAAATCCTGGTGAACAAAAACGTCATGCCTACCGCGGAACAGGCACTGCCTGGTCGCGACACCCCGATGCCCCTGCCCGAGTTCCACTACGTGTTCAAGGACACGCCGCTGCTGGGCCCCTTCTTCGAGGGCAGCATCGATTTCGCCATCTTCGGCCTGGGCTGCTTCTGGGGCGCCGAACGGCGTTTCTGGCAGCGCGAAGGCGTGGTCAGCACCGTGGTCGGCTATGCCGGCGGCTTCACCCCCAACCCGACCTACGAAGAAGTCTGCTCGGGCCTGACCGGCCACACCGAAGTGGTGCTGGTGGTGTTCGACAAGGACAAAGTGAGCTATCGCGAGCTGCTGGCGATGTTCTGGGAACTGCACAACCCGACCCAGGGCATGCGCCAGGGCAACGACATCGGCACCCAGTATCGCTCGGCAATCTACTGCACCAGCCCCGAGCAACTCGAACAGGCCAAGGCCAGCCGTGACGCCTTCCAGGCCGAGCTGAGCAAGGCCGGTTTCGGCGAGATCACCACAGAGATCGACCAAGCGCCGACCGTGTACTTCGCCGAGGCCTACCACCAGCAGTACCTGGCCAAGAACCCCGACGGCTACTGCGGCATCGCTGGCACCGGCGTCTGCCTGCCCCCAAGCCTGCAAGGCAACTGAGGCCTGGCCATGACGCCGATGACCCTGTTCCACTCGCCGCTCTCGCCGTTCGTGCGCAAGGTAATGGTCGTGCTGCACGAGACCGGTCAGCTCGACCGCGTGACCTTGCAAGCCGTCAACGTCAGCCCTGTGAATGGCGATGACCAGCTCAACCAAGACAACCCGATCGGCAAGATCCCGGCGCTGCGCCTGGAAGACGGCGCGGTATTGCACGACAGCCGGGTGATCTGCGAGTACCTCGACCTGCAGCACGTCGGCAACCCGCTGATCCCCCGCGAAGGCTCTGCCCGCTGGCGGCGCCTAACCTTGGCCTCCCAGGCCGATGCGATCATGGATGCGGCGGTCTCGACCCGTTACGAGACCTTCCTGCGTCCGGAAGACAAACGCTGGGACGGCTGGGTCCAGGCCCAAGGCGAGAAGATCCGCCGCAGCCTGGCCAACCTGGAGCAGGCGCACTTGGCGGAGCTCGCCTCGACCTTCGACATCGCCGCCATCGGCGTGGCCTGTGCACTGGGCTACCTGGACCTGCGCCAGCCGCAGTTCGGCTGGCGTGAGCAGCAGCCAGGGCTTGCCGCTTGGTATGCCGAGGTGCTCAAGCGGCCGTCGATGGCTGCAACGGCTCCTGTGATCTGACGGGCCTGTCCACGGATAAACCCACTCCCACACGGATTGCCGCCAGCCCTGTGGGAGCGGGTTCACTCGCGAAAACCTCATCCCGATGCCACAGAACAAGCATCCCGATTCGATAGGCCAACCAACGCCCCGTTTCTCGATCCTCCCTCATGCCGCTCTCCCCACCCGCGCCCAGTCCAGGCGGCGGGTCAGCACCATGAACACACCAAGCAGGCCAAAGCACAGCAGCGAGCCCATCAGCAGCGCATAGTCCTCGGCGCTGAGCAGGCCGAAGAGCAGCCCATACAATCCCCCTAGCCCCGCCGCAAAGCCGATCCCCCGCCTCACGCTGCCCAGCACATGGCTCAGGTAGAAGCCGATCAGCAGCACGCACGCCGAGGCCGACAGTCCATAGGCCAGGCCAAAGCCCAGGTGTTCGGACAAAGACAGCAACAACAAGTAGAACAAGGCCAGCGCCACCCCCACCAGCATGTACTGCACCGGATGCACGCTGAGGTTCTTTAGCACCTCGAACAGGAAGAAGCCCGCGAAGGTCAGGGCGATGAACAACAGCGCATACTTGATTGCCCGCTCACTCTTGAGGTACTGGTCCACCGGATCGACGAAACTGACGCCAAAGGCGCGCGCATTGAAATCGGTGCACTGACCCTGGCCGGCACATTGGCGCAGCGCATCCTCAAGGTTGGTGGCGAAGAACGAGGTCTGCCAATGGGCCTCGAAACCCTGACCGTGTATTTCCCGACGGCTGGGCAGGTAATTGCCGACAAAGCTTGGGTGCGGCCAGTTGGCGCGCATGTCCACACTGCTGCTGCGCCCCACCGGCACGACATGTAACTGGCCAGTCCCCTGCAAAGCCAGGTCGAAGCCATAGGTGAACTCACGGGCCTGGCCACCCTCGAGCATCGGCAAGGCGACATGTACGCCCCCGCCCAGCCAATCCAGGCCAGTGCCGGGTTCGAACGGCAGGCGCTGATCATCCAGCGTCAGCGTCAGGGCGTGCTCGATACCGCGAATATCACTGATGCCCACCACCAGGTAGGGCCTGTCGAAGCGGTAGTCCTCCCAATCCTTCTCGATACCCCAGCGCGTCGGGAGCTTGAAACGACCGCTCACCCTGCTCTTGGCGTGGAACAACCGGGCCTGGTAGATGCCCCGGGCGCGCAGTTCGGTGTCGATATCGCTGTCTACGTCGAAGGTTTCAGGCAGGAAGTACAGTTGGCCATTGAGCGTGATGGTCTCCTGGACGCTCTGGCCGTTCTTCTCGATCCAGCGCCGCTCATACTTGCGGTAGGGCACCACCAGCAGCGGGCCGCTGATCTGCTGGCTGAAGCTTGAGCTTTGGGCGATGTCCTGCAACACGCTGTCGCGCAAGGCCTGTCGTTCACCGATCAGGCCACCGATCATCAACAGTGGAATCAACAACAGCAGCATCAGCAGGGCAATCATGCCGAGCTTGAAACTCAAGGTTTTGGTCATGGGCTAGGGCTCCGTTTGCGATGGGCGCAGTGTGGAACCACTGCGTGGAGCCTTTGTGAAGTGCGTGTGGAGATTGGGTGGTGTTTTCAGCAACACCTGTGCTCGCGAAGGGGCTGGGCAGAAGACCGTCCGCTCAATTCACACGTCGCGCCGGCAACCACAACCGCACGCGCACCCCACCCTCGACGTTCTCCACGGCCAACGCGCCGCCATGCAGCTGCATCACCTCCGCCACGAAGTTAAGCCCCAGCCCCGTACTCTTGCGCCCGCTGCCTGGCCGTGGCAGCGAATAGAAGCGCTCGCTGACGCGCCCGATGGCGTAATCAGGGATCGGCTCGCCCTGGTTGAACGCACTCAGCGCCACCCGTTCGCCGTCGCGTTCCAACTCGAACAACAACGCTGCGCCTGCCGGCGAGAAATCCAGCGCATTGTCCAGCAGGTTGGCCAGCGCCTGACGCATCAGGAAAGGATCACACAGCAACCTCAGCTCCACCGGCACCCGCTGGCGAACCTGCAAGCTCGCGCGTTCAATGCGCGCCGCATGGCTCAACAGCAACTCATCGATCAGCGCCGCCAAGGCGACATACTGTTCGTCTTCCAATGTCTGCATCTGCTCGACCCTCGCCAGGTTGAGCAAGCGCTCGATCATCTGTTGCAAGCGCCCGCTCTCGCGCTCGATGTTGCTGGCAAAACGCATCCGCAGGTCTTGCGGCATATCACCCTGAAGCAGCTCGGAGGCCCCACGGATCGCCGCCAGCGGGCTCTTGAGTTCATGGGTCAGGGTGTGCACGTAGCGCTCGACATAGGCCTTTCCTTCGAGCTGGGTCCGCATGCGCTCTACCGCTGTGGCCAACTGCCCCAACTCGCCCCCTTTGTAGTGGGGCAAGGCTGCGCGCTGGCCCTCGCTGACGGCCTGGGCATAGCGCGTCAGCCGGCGCAGCGAGCGCGCCAACCACCACGACAGCGCCGCCCCCACCAACAGGCCAAGGCCGATCAGGCCCAGGCCCAGGTTCAGCAGCCGCTGCTCGGCCCGGTCGATGTAGGGTTGCAGCGAGCTGTTGGGCTTGGCCACCGTCACCACGCCGATGATCCGGCCCTGGTCGAGGATCGGCGCCGCCACGTGCATCACCGAGGTGGTTTCGTCAGCCGGATCGCTGCGCGTGGAGCGCGCGCCGTACTGGCCGCGCAGGGTGAGGTAGACATCGTTCCAGCGTGAGTAGTCCTTGCCCACGTCTTGGCCGCTGGAGTCCAGCAGCACGGTCCCCTTGGCATCAGTGACATAGATGCGGTGGCTGACCTGGTTCTTCGCCAGCCCCCAGATCTGCGCGCCTGGGCGGCGCTCGCCGTAAGACGCCAATACCTGAGGCAGCCGGCTTTGGCTCAGAGTGCCGGCTTTGACGTCGTCATGGAGAATTTCCGCGAGCAGGTTGGCAGTGTCCACGAGGGTCTCCTCGGAGGACTGGCGCACGACCGGGCGGATCTGTTCGCGCACGGTACTGAGCAGGAAGTAACCAGACAACCCGACGAACAGGAAATACACCAGGAAGATGCGGATGCCCAGGCGCATCAGGCGTGATCCGGGCTATAGCTGTAACCCAGGCCACGATGGGTCTGGATGGGCTCGGCATCGGCAGCGACCTGGCGCAGCTTGGCACGCAGGCTCTTGATATGACTGTCGATGGTACGGTCATAACCGGCATCGGAGGCCACCCCCACCGCATCGAGCAGTTGCTCGCGGCTGAACACCCGCCGGGGTTGCTCCAGCAAACATTGCAACAGACGAAATTCATGACGGGTCAGGGCCAGCGGCTGGGCGTGGTAGCTGATCTGCATGCGCAAGGTGTCGAGCTGGAACACCGTGGCCTGGGCCGAAGCCTGGGCCTGGGGCACCATGCGCTTGAGGATCGCTCTGACGCGCGCGGCCACTTCCCGCGGGCTGAACGGCTTGACCACGTAATCGTCGGCGCCGATTTCGAGCCCCACCACCCGGTCGATTTCGGCATCGCGGGCACTGAGGAACATCACCGGTACGTCGCTGAAACGGCGCAACTGCCGACAAGTTTCGAAACCGCTGATGTCCGGCAGGCCGATGTCGAGAATCACCAGGTCCGCAGGATGCAGACGCTGCTGCTCCAGGGCTGCGCTACCGAGCGTCACCCAGTCGGTGCTGTGGCCATCGGCCTGCAAGGCATAGACCAACGTATCGGCAATGGCGGATTCGTCTTCGACGATGAGAATGTGGGGCATGGCGTCCGGCCTTGCTGGGACAAATGCTGGACTTGTAGGTGATCAGCAGGCATCACGCAACCCCTGTGGGGGCATTGGGCCAAGTGCGGACCGCTTCATGGGGCACGCCGCGCCCACAGGGTTCATTGCCAGCCCAGTGGGAGCGGGTTCCCAACACCGGCAACGCCGGTGCATACGTCTGAACTAGCAGTCCGGCTTGCCGGCGGTGAACTTCTTGGCCGGGTTCACCGCCGCCTTGAACTCTTTCAGGGCCTTGGAGCCGATCAGCAGTGGGTAGTTGAAGTGGCTGCGGTCGACCAAGTTGACCTCCACCGTGCGTTTGACGTCACCCAGGCACAGCTCCAAATCGATCACTGGACGCTTGGAGACTTCCGGGACGTCCCCTTCTTCGTCCTCGTCTACGCGGTTCTTGATCTTGCTGATGCGCGACAGCTCATGTTCGTAGACCTTGCCGTCGGCGTTCTTGGTCGCCAGACGGAAACGCACCCACTCATTGCCATCGCGGGTGAACAGCTCGATGTCCTTGGCCGACAGCGAGGCGGTGTAGGCACCGGTGTCCATCTTGGCCTTGAGGGTTTCGCCAAGCTCCGGCAGGGCAATGTTCTCGTAGCGGCCATACAGGGTTGGCTCGGCGGCCATGACCGGAAGGGCGAGGATCGACAGCAGGGCAAGCAGTGATTTCACAGGTTAGGCTTCCTTGAGGTGGGACAGCACTTAGACTACCCGGGCACGATAGGTTCGTTGTCACAGCTTATCCAACACAATGTGAAACATTTGTCCCAGTAATTGGCCAATGCGCATTTGGCGAAGGCCGGTGCCCCACTTATCATTGCCAACCGTTTTTATCCCACAACAAGAGTCTCTTTATGCGTCGCCTGCTCACCGGCATCCTCACCACTGTCCTGCTGCTGCTCAACACCCTGGTGTTGATCTGTCCGCTGATGGTGTTCGCCCTGCTCAAACTGGTGCTGCCGGGGCGTGGCCGCGACTATGCCTCCTGGGCGGTGATGTGGATCGCCGAGACCTGGTCGGAAATCGACAAGGCGATCTTCGCCCTGTGCATCCCGACCCGTTGGGACATCCGCGGCATCGAGAAGCTGCGCCAGGACACCTCCTACCTGTGCGTGAGCAACCACCAGAGCTGGGTGGACATCCCGGCCCTGATCGAGAGCCTCAACCGCCGGGTGCCGTTCTTCAAGTTCTTCCTCAAGAAAGAGCTGATCTGGGTTCCGCTGCTGGGCCTGGCCTGGTGGGCGCTGGACTACCCCTTCATGAAGCGCTACAGCAAGGCTTTCCTGGACAAGCACCCGGAGCTCAAGGGCAAGGATCTGGAGATCACCAAGGCGGCCTGCGAGCTGTTCAAGCGCCAACCGGTGACCGTGGTCAACTACCTCGAAGGCACGCGCTTCAGCGAGGCCAAGCGTCAGGCCCAGCAATCGCCCTACCAGCATCTGCTCAAGCCCAAGGCAGGTGGCGTGGCGTTCGTACTGGCCGCGCTGGGCGAGCAGCTCGACGCCCTGCTGGACGTCACCATCGTCTATCCCGGCAACAGGGCGCCGGGGTTCTGGGACCTGCTCAGCGGCAACATCAGCCGGGTGATCATCGACATCCGCGTGCGTGAACTGGACCCGGCGCTGTGCGCGGGTGATTACGAGAACGATCCGGCATTCCGCCAGACCGTGCAGGCTTGGGTGAACCAGCTGTGGGTCGAAAAGGACCAGCGCATCGAGCAGTTGCGCGCCGAAATGCGCTAAGAGGTGCGTGGCCTGGGCGGTCCCTGCTGCAGAGCAAGCCCGCGTCTACCGTGGGCTGTACACAATAAGATGCCGATTAAAATCCAGATTTATAATCGACATTAGCAACTCTTTGTTTGTCTTCACCTACCCAGGTGGATAAAAATCGATCAACGCACAACTACAAAAATGCTTGGATCGATCGATGGCCAAACAACCTCGCCCCGCTGCCGAGGCAGCTCCCGCCCAACTTCGCCGCGTCCTCGGGCTGCCCGCCCTGGTGTTCTTCGGCCTGGTGTACATGGTCCCGTTGACCATCTTCACCACCTACGGAATCGTCACCGAAATCACCGGGGGCCGCACCGCTGGCGCCTACCTGGTGACCCTGCTGGCGATGCTGTTCACCGCCACGTCCTACAGTTTCATGGTCAAGCGCTTCCCGGTGGCAGGCTCGGCCTACTCCTACACCAACCTGGCGTTCGGTCCCAACGTAGGCTTCCTGGCCGGCTGGTCGTTGCTGCTCGACTACCTGTTCATCCCGATGATCAATTACCTGCTCATCGGCCTGTTCTTGAACATCGCCTTCCCGGCCATTCCGGCCTGGACCATTGTCTTGGCCTCGATTGCCCTGGTGACCGTGCTCAACGTGGTCGGCATCCATTCGGTGGCCAAGGCCAGCAACCTGATCGTCGGCGCGCAGATCGTCTTCATCGGGGTGTTCGTGGCCTTGTCCTACCAGTCGCTGCTAGGCCAGCCGGTTGACCTGCTCTCGCCGCTGCTGGGCGATGGCAGCCAGCCAGGCTTCGGTCACCTGATGGCCGGTGCGGCAGTGCTGTGCCTGTCGTTCCTGGGCTTCGATGCGGTCTCGACGCTGGCCGAGGAAACCCGTGACGCCCGCCGCGACGTACCCCGCGCCATCATCCTCACCACCCTTGGCGCCGGCCTGCTGTTCACCCTGCTGGCCTATATCAGCCAACTGGTGCTGCCAGGCAGCACGTTCGCCAATGCCGATGCCGCGGCCAACGAAGTGATGTTCAAGGCTGGCGGCCAGTTCCTGGCCAACTTCTTCACCGCAGCCTTCGTCGCCGGCAGCCTGGGCTCGGCCCTGGCGTCCCAGGCGGCGGTGTCGCGCATTCTCTACACCATGGGCCGCGACAAGGTGCTGCCACAGCGCACCTTCGGCCAGCTGTCGCCGCGCTTCGGCACCCCGGTGTTCGCCATCGTGCTGGTGTCAGCATTCTCGCTGCTGGCCCTGGTGATCGACCTGGCCACATTGGCATCGCTGATCAGCTTCGGCGCCCTGGTGGCGTTCTCGGCCGTCAACCTGGCAGTGGTGCGCACCCACCTGATCAACGAGCGCACCCACCGCAACCTCAAGGGCCTGGCGTGCTATGGCGTGGTGCCGCTGGTCGGTCTGGGCCTGACCCTGTGGCTGTGGACCAGCCTGTCGGCGCTAACCTTGGTGATTGGCCTGTGCTGGTTCGCCCTGGGCCTGGCTTATCTGGCAGTGCTCACCTCCGGCTTCCGCCGCCCGATGCGCCTGGTGGATTTCTCCGAAGCGGCCTGATGCGCCACTGCCCTTTTGGGGGAGCGGATCTTACCGGCGACAAGGTGGTGACTCGGCCATCGTATTCGCGGGTAAACCCGCTCCCACAGGGCTGGCGGTGATCCTGCTGAGTCATGACGGGGTCCACTAGGGCTGGCGGTGACCTTGTGAAAACAGGTTTACCCGCGAAGCAAACGCCTCGGTAGAGGGCACGGGCTCAGCCCGTGCACACCCATGGAGAAAGCTCAAACAGACGGAACGGCCGCTGGCGCCGCAGGGGTCATCCACAGGCTTCCCAGATTCTGCAACAGCGACCCGGCAAGGCCCTGCTGGCCCAGGTACTGAAGGATCAGCGGGGCAAACTGGCCGATCATGTTCGTATCCATGCCCAGCAACCTGAAGGCGTTATCCAGATCGCTGCGGTTCTCGACGTTGCCCAACGCATTGCTCAAAGGCGATGGGCTCTCGCTGCTCTTGCCGAGCAACTCACCCAGACCGCTCAGCCCACCCAGGGCGTTGGCGCCGGAAAGCAGGTCCAGGCCGGGCACGGCCTGGGTCAGCTGGCCATAGTCGGCTTCGCTCAAGTTGTTGCGCGCCAGCCCCAGCATCGCACCGGCGCCGCCAATGGCCTGCTCAGGGGTGATCTTCAGCTCGCTACCCAAGGTATTGAGCAGGTTGGCCTGGCCCGCTGGAGCCTGTACCTGACCCTGTTGAGTTGAATTCTGGTTCTGCATCGCCGACACGGCATTGGCCGCATCGCTCAAATTGAAGGCGAACACCGGGCTTGCGGCCAGGGTCATCAGGGTTGCCAGGGTGAATGCTTTCATCGGGAGGGACCTCGTCGGCCGGGATGGCCGGGGAAACGAGGCATTGGACTGGAGCTGCAGGGGTTTGTTCCAGGCCGGTTATCGGCCTGCCAAGGCCTTGTGACTGAAGCCGCTTAAAGCACAACGCCCCCGCAGGGGCGTTGAGTCTGAAGGTTAAGCCGCGCCCCACATCTTGTGCGGGTCGATCACGAACTTCTTCGGTACGCCTGCATCGAACTCGCCGTAGCCTTGCGGCGCTTGGTCCAGGTTGATCACCTGCACGCCAACCACTTCGGCAATGTTGATACGGTCCCACATGATCGCCTGCATCAGCTGGCGGTTGTACTTCATGGTCGGGGTCTGGCCAGTGTGGAAACTGTGCGATTTCGCCCAGCCCAGGCCGAAGCGGATGCTCAGAGCACCGATCTTGGCGGCAGCATCGACCGCGCCCGGGTCTTCGGTCACGTACAGGCCTGGAATACCGATGTTGCCGGCAACGCGGGTCACCTGCATCAGGGAGTTCAAGACGGTAGCCGGCGCCTCATGCTTGGCACCTTCATGGCCATGGCCACGGGCTTCGAAGCCGACGGCGTCGATGGCGCAGTCCACTTCCGGTTCACCGAGGATATCGACGATCTGCTCGTGCAGCGGGGTGTCCTTGGACAGGTCGACCACTTCGAAGCCCTGGGCCTTGGCGTGGGCCAGGCGAGCCGGGTTCAGGTCACCGACGATGACGCAGGCCGCGCCCAGCAGGCGCGCAGAGGCAGCGGCAGCCAAACCGACCGGGCCGGCACCGGCCACGTAGACGGTGCTGCCTGGGCCAACGCCGGCAGTCACGGCGCCGTGGTAACCGGTCGGCAGGATATCGGACAAGCAAGTCAGGTCACGGATCTTCGCCATGGCCTTGTCGCGATCGGGCAGTTTCAGCAAGTTGAAGTCAGCGTACGGCACCAGCACGTATTCGGCCTGGCCGCCGGTCCAGTCGCCCATGTCGACATAACCGTAGGCACCACCGGCGCGGGCCGGGTTGACGGTGAGGCAGACACCGGTGTGCATCTCTTTGCAGGAACGGCAACGACCGCAGGCGACGTTGAACGGAACGGATACCAGGTCGCCGATCTGCAGGCGTTCGACATCGCGGCCCTTCTCGACGATTTCACCCGTGATTTCGTGGCCGAGGACCAGGCCGACCTGGGCGGTGGTACGGCCACGGACCATGTGCTGGTCGGAGCCGCAGATGTTGGTGGAGACCACCTTCAGGATCACGCCGTGCTCGATTTTCTTGCCGCGTGGGTCCTGCATTTTGGGGTAGTCAATCTTCTGCACCTCGACCTTACCGGCACCGAGATACACCACTCCACGATTACCAGACATGCTCTTACCTCGCTTGATTTGTATTTATGCAGCGGTGGAAAGCGCCGCCTTCCGTGGGCGGCATGTGTTACTGGAATGCAGGGAATTGTGGGCCTGATACAACTTGTCGCAGTGACTGGAAGCGACAGAGGATTGCCTGTTAACGGCAGGTTAAAAAGGGTGAATCCATTCGCGGGTAAGCCCGCCCCCACACAAGGCTACGCAGAACCTGTGGGAGCGGGCTTACCCGCGAACAAGACAATGAGGACTGTCAGAGCACCACGGTGCGATTGGCGTTGAGGAACACCCGGCGCTCGATGTGGTACCCCACCGCCCGCGCCAGGGTCAGGCACTCGATGTCGCGCCCCTTGGCGATCAGGTCCTCAGGGTAGTGACTGTGGTCCACCACCTCGACGCCCTGGGCGATGATCGGGCCTTCGTCCAGGTCGTTGTTGATGTAGTGGGCCGTGGCGCCGACCATCTTCACGCCCTTGTTGTAGGCCTGGTGGTACGGTTTGGCGCCCTTGAAGCCGGGCAGCAAGGAGTGGTGGATGTTGATCGCCCAGCCGTCCAGGCGGCGGCACAGCTCAGGCGACAGCACCTGCATGTAGCGGGCGAGAATCACCAGCTCCGCGCCGGTCTCCTCGATCACCTGCAGCACCTTGCGCTCCTGGGCAGGTTTGTCCTTCGGGTCCAGGGCAAAGTGGTAGTAAGGAATCTTGTGCCACTGCGCCAGGGGTTCGAGGTCGGGGTGGTTGGACACCACCGCCACCACGTCCATGGCCAGTTGGCCGATGCGCTGGCGATACAGCAGGTCGTTCAGGCAGTGGTCGGCCTTGGAGACCATGATCACCACCTTGGGGCGGTGATTGGGCGCGGTGAGCTCGAAGGTCATGCCGAAGGCGTCACTGCGCTCGGCAAGGCCGGCCCGGAAGCCCGCCTCGTCGAAGTCGTCCGGCTGGCGGAACTCCACGCGAATGAAGAACCGCCCCGAGAGCCGGTCGTCGAAGGAGTGGTGCTCCGTGACGTAGCAGCGCTGCTCGTAGAGGTAACGCGTCACTACGTCGACGGTGCCGAGCATGCTCGGGCAGTCGGCAGTGAGAATCCAGGTGTCCGGTGCCCGACTCATGCTTGTTCTCCTTTTTAAGCCTCGATGGCCAGGCCGTACTCGGCCGAAGCGTCCTGCAGCCACAGCCACCAGTAATCGGAGAAGCTGCGGCGGATCACCAGTTCCCAGGTGTCTTCGGCGGTGCGGCGGATCACCAGTTGCGACTTGGCGAACACGGTGCCGACGGCCTTGCCGACCGGGAAATTGTTCGGGTGTACATCATAGCTGGTGGATTTCATCAGCACGTCGCGCACGTTGGGGCCGCGCAGCTCAAGCAGCGTCTGCCCGCCGCTGACGTTGACCACCTGGATGTGCTGGCCGTCGAGGGCCTCACGCAGCTTCTGCTCGATGGCGAACTCCTGACCGCCCGGGACGATCAGCAGCCACTCATCCGGGCCGACCCACTGCAGCGACATCTCGTCGTTGGCGACCACGGTCAGGGCGACCGGCAGCTCCAGGCCGAGGGCCTTCTTTACGCCTGCGGCGAAGGCGGCGTCGTGGCCATCGCCACGGATCGTCAGGTGGCCGAGGAACTTGTGCTCGCGCAGGGTCACGCCTGCGTTCTTGCGGCCCTTGCCGACCAGGCTGGCCAGGTCAGCGTGGTGCAGTGGCGACTCGGCCCGGGCGTTGGAGCCCGGATTTTGCTGGAAGACGTTGATTACGCTCATTTCTTACCTGCCTTGAATTCTGTTGTGCCGAACGGCGCCGAACCTGTGGAAGCGGGCTTGCCCGCGAATGGGCCGGTGAGGCCAACATCGCATTCGCGGGTAAACCCGCTCCCACAAGATCCAGCACTGCCTTGCGGGGGCCTTAGACGTTCTGCCGCTCACCCTTCGGATCGAAGAACACCGAAGACACGATCTCTGCCTCGATCACGCTGCCGTCAGCCTGCGGCGAGTAGACACGCTCGCCCATACGCTTGAGGCCGCCTTTGACCACACCCATGGCGAACGAATAGCCCAGGGAGTTGGAGGCATAGCTGGAGGTCACGTGACCGACCATGTCCATCGGGATCGGCTGATTCGGGTCGAACACCAGCTGGGCGCCTTCGGGCAGCCACTTGGTCGGGTCGACAGGCTTGAGGCCCACCAGTTGCTTGCGGTCTTCGCGCAGGCAGTCCGAACGGGTCATGCCGCGTGCGCCGATCCAGGAGAACGGCTTGTTGCGACCGACACACCAGCCCATGTTCAGGTCGTCCGGGTTCATCGAGCCGTCGGTGTCCTGACCGACGATGATGAAGCCCTTCTCGGCGCGCAGCACGTGCATGGTCTCGGTGCCGTACGGGGTCAGGTTGTACTTCTTGCCCGCCTCGACGATCTGCTCCAGCACGCCCATGGCGTAGTTGGCCTGGACGTTGATCTCGTACGACAGCTCACCGGTGAACGAGATACGGAACACCCGGGCCGGCACACCGCCGACCAGGCCTTCCTTCCAGCTCATGAACGGGAAGGCTTCTTTGTCCAGGTCGATGTCGGTCAGCTCGGCCAGCAGCTTGCGGCTGTTGGGGCCCGACAGGGTCATGGTGGCCCAGTGGTCGGTCACGGAGGTGAAGTACACCTTCAGGTCCGGCCATTCGGTCTGGTGGTACAGCTCCAGCCACTGCAATACGCGGGCAGCGCCGCCGGTGGTGGTGGTCATGATGAAGTGGTTGTCGCCGACGCAGGCGGTCACGCCGTCGTCGAAGACCATGCCGTCTTCTTTGCACATCAGGCCGTAACGGGCCTTGCCCACATCGAGCTTGGTCCAGGCATTGGTGTAAACGCGGTTGAGGAACTCACGCGCATCCGGGCCCTGGATGTCGATCTTGCCCAGGGTCGAGGCGTCGAGCAGGCCCACGCTGTCACGCACGGCCTTGCACTCACGCTCCACGGCGGCATGGATGTCTTCGCCGGCTTTAGGGAAGTACCACGGACGCTTCCACTGACCAACGTCTTCGAACTCGGCGCCGTTCTTCAAGTGCCAGGCGTGCAGCGCGGTGAAGCGTACCGGTTCGAACAGGTGGCCACAGTGACGGCCCGCTACCGCGCCGAAGGTCACCGGCGTGTAGTTGGGGCGGAACATGGTGGTACCCATCTGCGGGATGGTGATACCCATCGAGCGCGCAGCGATGGCCAGGCCGTTGATGTTGCCCAGCTTGCCCTGGTCGGTACCGAAGCCCAGCGCGGTGTAGCGTTTCACGTGCTCGACCGACTCGAAGCCTTCGCGGGTGGCCAGTTCGATGGCGGCCGCGGTGACGTCGTTCTGCTGGTCGACGAACTGCTTCGGCGCACGGGCAGTGCCTTTGTCGTGCGGCACCTGAAACAGCGCCACGGTAGCCTCTTCCTTGCGGGCAACGACTTTCGGCAGGGTGCCGACGGTCGCCTTGAAGCCTGCTTCGGTGGCTGCCTGAACGCCGCCTTCGAAACCATCGGCAATCGCGTCGCCGAGCGGATAGACGCCGTTCACGCCACCCACGCAGACACGTTTCTGAGGCGCATCGCCCGGCACGAAGCCGAGGATGTCGTCACGCCAGATCGGACGACCGCCCAGGTGCGAGGCCAGGTGAACCACCGGGCTGTAGCCCCCGGAGCTGCCGATCAGGTCGCACTCGAGCCATTCGCCTGGGCTGGTGACCTTATGCGCCACGGCATCGATCGCAGCGACGCGGGCGCCGGTTACATGCTTGGTGCCCTTGGCCTCGATCACGGCGCTGGAGGTCAGGATGCGGATGCCCTTGGCGCGCGCTTCCTCGACCAGCGAGCCGCGCGGGTTGTGGCGCGCGTCGGCGATGGCGACCACTTGCAGGCCGGCGTCGTGCCAGTCCAGAGCGGTGCGATAGGCATGATCGTTGTTGGTCGACAGCACCAGCTTGCGGCCCGGTGCCACGCCGTAACGGCGCACGTACACCGAGATGGCGCCGGCGAGCATGTTGCCCGGCACGTCGTTGTTGCCGTACACCAGCGGACGCTCGTGGGTACCGGTGGCCAGTACCACACGCTTGGCACGCACGCGGTGGACGCGATGACGGACCTGGCCGATCGGGGCGCGGTCACCGAGGTGGTCGGTCATGCGCTCGTGGATGGTCAGGAAGTTGTGGTCGTGGTAGCCGTTGACCGTGGCGCGAGGCAGCAGGGTCACTTCCGGCAGCGATTGCAGCTCGGCGACGACAGCAGCAACCCAGTCCGCAGCAGGCTTGCCGTCGAGGGTTTCGCGGGTGTCGAGCAGGCTACCGCCGAACTCTTCCTGTTCATCGGCGACGATCACGCGGGCGCCGCTGCGACCGGCGGCCAGGGCCGCGGCCAGGCCAGCAGGACCGGCACCGACGATCAGCACGTCGCAGTGCTGGTTCATGTAGTCGTAGCTGTCCGGGTCGTTCTGCAGCGGAGCACGGCCAAGGCCTGCCGCTTTACGGATGTACTTCTCGTAAGTCATCCAGAACGACTTGGGATACATGAAGGTCTTGTAGTAGAACCCGGGCGGCATCATGCTGCCGCCGACCTTGCCAAGGATGCCCATGACGTCGTTGTTGACGTTCGGCCAGCCGTTGGTGCTGGTGGCAACCAGGCCCGAGTACAGGGCTTGCTGGGTGGCGCGCACGTTCGGCACCTGGGTGGCCTCGCTCGAGCCCAACTGCAGGATGGCGTTAGGCTCTTCCGGGCCTGCGGCGACGATGCCGCGAGGACGCGAGTACTTGAAGCTGCGACCGACGATGTCGACGCCGTTGGCCAGCAGCGCAGCGGCCAGGCTGTCACCGGCATAACCCTGGTAGGTCTTGCCGTTGAAGGTGAAGTTCAGGACCTTGCTGCGATCGATGCGACCGCCGCTGGCGAGGCGATAGACCTGGCTCATACTTTTTCTCCCTGGCCTTTGACGGCCGACTGCGCGGGGTTCAGCTTGTTCGCGGTGACCTGCGGCTTCTCGCCAATCTTGTAGGTTTCCAGGATCTCGTAGGTCTCGGTGTTACGCGTGACGTTGAAGTACTGGCGGCAGCCGGCGACGTGGTCCCACAGTTCATGGTGAATACCGCGCAGGTTGTCGCGGAAGAACATGTAGGTACCCCATTCCTCGTCGGTGCAGGCGCTAGGGTCCAGCGGACGGGCGATGTGCGCCTGGCCGGAGGAGTGGAACTCTTCTTCGGAGCGCAGCTCGCCGCAGTGGGGACAGAAAATATGCAACATGACGAATTGTCTCCGATTAGTGGGCGACGGCCGCGGCGCCGTGTTCGTCGATCAGCGCGCCGGTGTAGAAGCGATCGATCGAGAATGGCTTGGCCAATGGGTGCATCTCGCCTTTGGCAAGGCTCGCGGCGAAGACGTTGCCCGAACCCGGGGTCGCCTTGAAGCCGCCGGTACCCCAGCCGCAGTTGAAGAACAGGTTTTTCACAGGGGTCTTGGAGATGATCGGGCACGCGTCCGGGCAGGTGTCGACGATGCCGCCCCACTGACGGTTCATGCGCACGCGCGAGAGGATCGGGAACATCTCGACGATCGCCTGCATGGTGTGCTCGATGATCGGGTACGAACCGCGCTGGCCGTAACCGACCCAGCCGTCGATACCGGCGCCGATGACCAGGTCGCCTTTGTCGGACTGGCTGATGTAGCCGTGCACGGCGTTAGACATGATCACGCTGTCGATGATCGGCTTGATCGGCTCCGATACCAGCGCCTGCAACGGGTGCGATTCCAGCGGCAGACGGAAGCCGGCCAACTTGGCCATGTGACCGGAGTTACCGGCGGTGACCACACCGACGCGCTTGGCGCCAATGAAGCCCTTGTTGGTTTCCACGCCGATGACCGCGCCGTTTTCCTTGCGGAAACCGATCACTTCGGTCTGCTGGATGAGGTCGACGCCCAGGGCGTCGGCGGCACGGGCGTAGCCCCAGGCCACGGCATCGTGACGGGCCACGCCGCCACGGCGCTGGACGGTCGCACCGAGGATCGGGTAGCGGGTGTTCTTCGAGCAGTCCAGGTACGGGATTTCGGCGGCGACCTGCTCGGTGTTGAGCAGCTCACCGTCCACGCCATTGAGGCGGTTGGCGTTGACCCGACGCTCGGAATCGCGGATGTCCTGCAGGGTGTGGCACAGGTTGTACACACCACGCTGGGAGAACATCACGTTGTAGTTGATGTCCTGGGACAGGCCTTCCCACAGCTTCATGGCGTGTTCGTACAGCTTGGCCGACTCGTCCCACAGGTAGTTGGAACGCACGATGGTGGTGTTACGGGCGGTGTTGCCGCCGCCCAGGTAACCCTTCTCGATCACCGCGACGTTGGTGATGCCGTGCTCCTTGGCCAGGTAGTAGGCCGTGGCCAGGCCATGGCCGCCACCGCCGACGATGACCACGTCGTACACCTTCTTCGGCGTCGGCGTGCGCCACATGCGCTGCCAGTTCTCGTGGTGGCTGAGGGAGTGTTTGAAAAGGCCGAAGCCCGAATAGCGTTGCATGGTTGGTTACTCCACTCAGCGGTAGACCGGGAAATCCGCGCACAGGGCGGCGACGTTCTTGGCAACGTCGGCTTCGACGTCGGCATCACCCAGGTTGTCCAGCACATCGCAGATCCAGCCAGCCAGGGCCACGCACTGGGCTTCCTTGAAGCCACGGGTGGTGACTGCCGGGGTACCGATGCGCAGGCCCGAGGTGACGAACGGCGACTGCGGGTCGTTAGGTACGGCGTTCTTGTTGACAGTGATATGGGCGCGACCCAGGGCGGCGTCGGCGTCTTTGCCGGTCAGGCCCTGACGGATCAGGCTGACCAGGAACAGGTGATTGTCGGTGCCGCCGGAAACCACGTCGTAGCCGCGGTCGATGAACACCTTGGCCATGGCCTGGGCGTTGGCGATGACCTGCTTCTGATAGGTCTTGAATTCAGGCTCCAACGCTTCCTTGAAGCACACGGCCTTGGCGGCGATCACGTGCATCAGCGGGCCGCCCTGGGCGCCCGGGAAGACGGCAGCGTTGAGCTTCTTCTCGATCTCTTCGTTGGACTTGGCCAGGATCAGGCCGCCACGCGGACCGCGCAGGGTCTTGTGAGTGGTGGTGGTGACCACGTCGGCGAACGGAATCGGGTTCGGGTACAGACCAGCGGCAACCAGGCCGGCAACGTGGGCCATGTCGACGAACAGCAGTGCGCCCACTTTGTCGGCGATGGCGCGGAAACGTGGGAAATCCAGGGTCTTGGAGTAGGCGGAGAAGCCGGCGACGATCATCTTCGGCTTGTGCTCGACCGCCAGGCGCTCGACTTCGTCATAGTCGATCAGGCCGGTGGTGTTGTCGATGCCGTACTGGACCGCGTTGTACAGCTTGCCCGAGGACGACACCTTGGCGCCGTGGGTCAGGTGACCGCCATGGGCCAGGCTCATGCCCAGGATGGTGTCGCCGGGCTGCAGCAGGGCCAGGTAGACGGCGCTGTTGGCGGAGGAGCCGGAGTGCGGCTGGACGTTGGCGTAGTCGGCGCCGAACAGCTGCTTGGCGCGCTCGATCGCCAGCGCCTCGACCTTGTCGACGTACTCGCAGCCACCGTAGTAGCGCTTGCCTGGGTAGCCTTCGGCGTACTTGTTGGTCAGGCCGCTGCCCTGGGCCTGCATGACGCGCTTGCTGGTGTAGTTCTCCGAGGCGATCAGCTCGA
>NZ_KV793298.1:134739-185325 GCF_001808425.1 Pseudomonas sp. HMSC08G10
GAGGCGATCAGCTCGATGTGATCTTCCTGGCGCTGTTCTTCGGCATTCATCGCCGCCAGCAGTGCGTCGTCGTAACCCTGGATCTGGTCTTGCTTGCTGAACATCTTGTTTCTCCCGGCAGCGATCGTTTCTTGTCTTGAGGCACTGTGGCCCTTTGTGGCGATGGTATGACCGGCGAGGGCGACTCAGATGCCTGCGCACGCCTTGCAATGGCGCGTTTACGACATTCGCATCTGCCTGGTGCCTGTGCGGGCCCCTTCGCGGGTAAAGCCGCTCCTACAGGGGCTGTGCAATCCCTGTGGTAGCGGGTTTACCCGCGAAGAAGCCCGCAAGATCAAGACATGGAGTTACTCGCACAGGCCTTGTATAGGCAACCGCTGAATCGATGGTTTAGAGTGCGGATCTGCGTCGTAAAAAGGACAGATGTCATGACTGATAACAGCCAACAATTCGCCAGCGACAACTATTCCGGCATCTGCCCCGAAGCCTGGGCCGCGATGGAAAAAGCCAACCTGGGCCACGAGCGCGCCTATGGCGACGATCAATGGACCGAACGCGCCGCCGAGTATTTCCGCGAGCTGTTCGAAACCGACTGCGAGGTGTTCTTCGCCTTCAACGGCACCGCCGCCAACTCCCTGGCCCTGGCCTCCCTGTGCCAGAGCTACCACAGCGTCATCTGCTCCGAGACCGCCCACGTCGAGACCGACGAGTGCGGTGCGCCGGAGTTCTTCTCCAACGGCTCCAAGCTGCTCACCGCACGCAGTGTAGACGGCAAGCTGACGCCCGAATCGATCCGCGAAGTCGCGCTCAAGCGCCAGGACATCCACTACCCCAAGCCACGCGTTGTGACCATCACCCAGGCCACCGAAGTGGGCACGGTGTACAACCCCGACGAGCTGCGGGCGATCAGCGCCACCTGCAAGGAGCTGGGGCTGAACCTGCACATGGACGGCGCCCGCTTTTCCAACGCCTGCGCTTCCCTGGGCTGCACACCGGCGGAGCTGACCTGGAAGGCCGGGGTGGATGTGCTGTGCTTCGGCGGTACCAAGAACGGCATGGCCGTGGGCGAGGCGATCCTGTTCTTCAACCGCGCCCTGGCCGATGACTTCGATTACCGCTGCAAACAGGCGGGCCAGCTGGCGTCGAAGATGCGTTTTCTCTCCGCGCCCTGGGTCGGCCTGCTCGAAGACGGCGCCTGGCTGCGCTATGGCCGCCACGCCAACCATTGCGCACAACTGCTGGCCTCGCTGGTGAGCGACCTGCCGGGCGTGGAGCTGATGTTCCCGGTGCAGGCCAACGGCGTGTTCCTGCAAATGCCGGAAGCCGCATTGGAAGCGCTGCGCGCCAAGGGTTGGCGCTTCTACACCTTCATCGGCAGCGGTGGGGCGCGGTTCATGTGCTCGTGGGATACGCAAGAAGCGCGAGTGCGTGAACTGGCGCAGGACATCCGCGCCATCGTCGGCGCCTGATGTCCGCGGGTAAATCGGAGCGGCGGTCAGGCGCCCCGACTTACCCGCGAAGCGTCCAACACCGAGCTAGAGCTTGAACCCGCCCATCTGCCGCGCCAGGTCATCGGCCAGGCCACGCAACGCCTGGCACTCGTCCCGACAGGCCTGTACTTCGGCTGCCGTCTCCCGCGCCAGATCGGAAATCCCCTGCACAGTCCGGTTGATCTCCTCGGTCACCGCCGACTGCTCTTCGGTCGCCGTGGCCACTTGGTGGTTCATGTCGCTGATGTGCTCCACCTGATCGGTGATCGCTCCCAGCGAGGCACCGGTACGCTGGCTGGACTCTACCCCGCCCCCGGTCGCCTGCTGCCCGGCATTCATCGACGCCACAGCGGTGCCGGCGCCTTGCTTGAGGCGCTGGATCATCTGCTGCACCTCGTCGGTGGACACTTGAGTACGCCGCGCCAGCGTGCGCACTTCATCGGCGACCACGGCAAAGCCGCGCCCCATTTCACCTGCTCGCGCCGCCTCGATGGCCGCATTGAGGGCCAACAGGTTGGTCTGTTCGGAAATACTGCGGATCACGGCCAAGACCTCGTCGATCGAGGCGACTTCGTCGGCCAGCTGGCTCACCGCCTCCGCCGCCCGGCTGATTTCCCCGGACATGCCTTCGATGCTGTGGATCGACCGGCGCACCACCTCGCGCGCCTGCAGGGCCTCGTCGCGCGCCGACTGCGAGGCATGGGCGGCATTGCCGGCGTTCTGCGCGATGTCCTGCACGGTCAACCCCATTTCGTGCACGGCGGTGGCGACCATTTCGGTCATCTCCTGCTGGCGGCCGGAACGGTCGGCGGTGTTGTCCACCACGCGGGTCACCTGCTCCACCGACCGGTGCAGGCGCTCGGTGGTGCGCAGCACCTCACCGATCAGCACCCGCTGGCTGTCGAGGAACCGGTTGAACCCACGGGCCAGGTCGCCCAGCTCGTCCTCACGCGTATCGTCCAGCCGCTGGCTGAGGTCGCCAGCCCCGCTGCCGATCTGGGTCAGCGCCGTGGTCACCTGGCGGATCGGACGCACCAGCCCACGCGCCAGCAACACCACCAACAGCAACGACACCAACGCCACAGCGCCGCCGATCAGGCTGGTCAGCCACACCGCTTCGTGCATCTGTGCGTAGATTTCGTCTTCCGGCACCTCGGCCACCAAGGTCCAGTTCAGGTCGCGAAGCGGTAGGCCCAGCGCAAGAAACGCCTCGCCGTCGCGGCTGAAATGCACCTTGCGCAGGCCTTCCCCCTTGCCCAGCAGGTCTTGGGTCGCCTGCTCGCCGACCTGCTCGGCCAACTGGCGCTTGCCGCTGAATTCGTGATCCGGGTGGACCTGGATCAGACCGTCGTTGCGCACCAGGAATACCCGCCCGCGCTCACCGAAACTGAAGTCATGGATCAGCTTCGACAATGCCGTCATGCGCAGGCCCATACCGGCCACGCCCACCAGCTGCCCGTCTTTTTCGACCCGGTAATCGATGAACAGCGCCAGCTCCCCGGTGGAGCCATCGATGTCGATGTTGATCAGGCGTTCAGCGCCGCTGTCGATGTAGCCGTAGAACCATTTGTCCTTCGGGTTATCGCGGCTGAGGGTGCGATCCAGGCCTTTCTCGTTGTAGTAGTGGCCGGTCGCCGTGGAGGCGAACAATGTAGTGAAGGCCTGGTTGCGCTGTTTGGCAGCCTCCAGGTACTCGAGAAAACGGGGGGCTTGGGCGGGGTCTTCGCCGGCTGCGAGCCAATCACGCAGCAGCGTGTTGCCGGCAATGTCGGCCGCCGCCACCAGCGGCTTGCCGAGCATGCGTTCGATATCGTTGCGGATCGCTTCGACGCTGGCCGGCAGTGCCGTGTCCACCAGATAACGTTCGGTCAGGCGGTTGACCGCCTCGGTATACACCCCCACGACCACCAGAATGCTCGCCAGCAGGGCCGCGCCCATGCTCGCAATCAACTGCCACTGGATACTCCGCCGCCAGATCCGCATGCCCCAACTCCCCAATCATTATTATTTGGGGTGATTGTATACACTTACGTATCCGGTTATTCCAGTGATCTAAAACAATGTCGATGAACCGTCGCGCGTCGTTTCTGCCGCAAGATCCGATGCTAAAGCGACTGGCGCATGGGCGGGCGAACCCGCGCTTACAAGCGCCCGCCTCACTTCGATTCCGTGGGGATGACGCCAGACGCTGGGAGCGGGTTTACCCGCGAATGCGATGGGAAACTCACCGATGCATTCGCGGCAAACCCGAGGTCAGGCAATTACTGTTCGGCGATGGTCCGAACGATAGCGTCCACCGTGGCGTCGATCTGCGCCTGGGTCCGCTCGAGGGTCTGCTGGTGTTCCTTTTGCAATTCGACCTGCTTGGAACACAGATTCAGGGCTGCCAGCACCAGCAGCTTGTCACCGATCAGGGTGGGGTATTGACGCTTGGTTTCGGCCAAGGCGGTGTTGAGCATCCGCACGGCTTGCGCCAGGGTCTCTTCCTGGCCTTGGGGCGCCTTGATCGAATAGTCGTTGCCCAGGATGGACACGACATTGATCGGCTGCGCTTGCAGTCTCATGCGTTGACGACACCTGCGCTGGCGCGCTCTACCAGCGCCTGGATACGGGCCGCGGTGGCGCCGTGCTTCTCTTCCTGCTCCATCAGCGACAACTGCAGGGTTTCATTCTCTTCCTTGGCCTGGGCCAGTTCCTGGCCGAGGGCGGTGTTCTGCTCGGTGAGTTGAGCGTTTTTCTGCATCAGGTCGTTGACCAGTTGCTCGAGTTGATTCAGGGAAGCTTCCAACATGGGGGTCTATCTCGGGTTGTTGCAAAGGGCGCACACGATAAAGAAAAGCGCGCGTCCTCGCCATTAAATATCGGGACACAAAGGCTTTAGCCTGGGCAGATTGACAGGCCTGGGCCGGGCTTGTTCCGACCTGGGTCAACCACCTGTCCGGAAATTCGATAGCAGGCTCGCAACTTTATTCAAGCGCACCCGTCTTGCATCCCAGTCCCGGGCCCAGATGGCCTGCGAGGTGGACCGCACCTGGTGAACATCAATGATCTGTCGGTGCAGAGCGCGACCGGGGCACATCAGACCAGCGTGGCCAGCGCCGACCTTTCCCGTCTGGCGGTGGACCTCAACGACCTGGTGGCGCGTTTTCGCACTTGATGAATACATGCGCGGCGGTTCGACGCCTCGATAAACCCGCTCCCACAGGTTCTGCATCGACCTGCTGGAGCGGGTTCACCCGCAAAATGTAGTAGTGGGCTGGATCAGTAGTCGATCCGCACATCCCCTTGCGGGACACTGCAGCACGACAAGATGTAGCCTTCGGCTTCGTCTTCCTCGGTGATGCCACCGTTGTGGTCCATGACCACTTCGCCGCCGAGCTTGAGTACTTTGCAGGTACCGCAGATGCCCATGCCGCAGGCCTTGGGGATCATCAGCCCGACCTTCGCCGCAGCTGCATGCACCGTCTCCCCCGGGGCGATACGGATGCTCTTGTCGCTGCCGACGAACTCCACCAGGTTGAGGTCGGCCGCGTCGAGTTCCTCGGCCGCCTCGGCCGCCTGCTCGGCATGTTCCACAGCATCGGCCTTGGCCTCTGCCGGGGTCGCGCCAAACGACTCTTCGTGGTAGTTGCGCATGTCGAAGCCCACCGCCTCCAGCATGCGTTTGACCGCGTTCATGTAAGGCGTCGGGCCGCAACAGAAGACCACCCGCTCCATGTAGTCAGGCGCGATCAGCTCCATCAGGCGCTGATTCAGGTAGCCACGGTAGCCCGACCAGGGCTCGCCCAGGCCGTGCTTCTCGCAAATGATGTGCAGACTGAAATTGGGGATCCGCGAGGCCATCTGGTCCAGTTCGCGGTGATAGATGATGTCCTTCGGCGAACGGGCGCTATGGACGAAGACCATGTCGACATTGCCATTGGTGTCGTAGAACCAACGGGCCATGGACATCACCGGGGTGATACCGACACCACCGGAGAGGTACAGCACCTTCGGCGCCGGGAAGTCGATGGCGTTGAACAGCCCCACCGGTCCGTGCACCGCCAGCTCGAAGCCCTCGTGCATGTTGTCGTGCAGCCAGTTGGACACCTGCCCGCCGGGTACCCGCTTGACGGTGATCGAGAAGCTGTAGGGCACCGATGGCGAGCTGGAAATGGTGTACGAGCGCATCACCTGTTTGCCATCGATCTCAAGTTCCAGGGTGACGAACTGCCCAGGCTTGAAGAAGAACATGATCGGCTGGTCTGCCATGAAACAGAAGGTGCGCACGTCCCAGGTCTCCTGGATGACCTTGACGCAGCGCACCACATGGCGGCCGTTGGCCCAGGTCTGGGTCGTGACCGGATTGAGGAAGGTATCGGACATGTTCTTCTCCAGCGGCCGACTACCGGCCTTCATGGCTCCGATAATGCGCAAGCCGGCGACGAAGTACATTCCTATCAGCGACATCGGCGTGCTTATCGCGACCAGCCCCGCGCTACAAGGGCTGGCGCGTCGGAATCGGATTCGGCCATGTCGCCCGTGGATATGGTTCCTGTCGGCGGCGAACGCACACTCCACGGCAAATGAAACAGCTGTTTTTAGCAAGCAGCCTTGCGGCAAACCACAACAACGATTAGCCACTTTCGCCGGCCGCATACGGCCCTGAGGACCAAACGATGGACGTCACCGCAACCCTGAGCCTGGGCGATCCACTGGAAGCTGCACGCAAGGCCACCGCCGAGATGTTGCAGACCCGCGAGCGCACCTACTCGCTGCCCCAGCCTTTCTACACCGACGAGCGTCTGTTCCAGATCGACATGCAGGAGATCTTCCACAAGGAGTGGTTGATCGCCGGCATGACGTGCGAGATTCCGACCAAGGGCAACTTCCTGACCCTGCAGATCGGCAAGAACCCGATCATCGTTATCCGTGGCGCCGAAGGCCAGGTGCATGCGTTCCACAACGTCTGCCGTCACCGTGGTTCGCGCCTGTGCACCAGCGACAAGGGCAAGGTGGCCAAGCTGGTCTGCCCATACCACCAGTGGACCTATGAAATCGACGGTCGCCTGCTGTTCGCCGGCACCGAGATGGGCGCCGACTTCGACATGAAGCAGTACGGCCTCAAGCCAGTGCACGTGAAGACCGCCGGTGGCTATATCTTCATCAGCCTGGCCGAAAACCCGCCAGCGATCGACGAGTTCCTGGCAACGCTCGATCACTACATGGAACCGTACGACATGGAGAACACCAAGGTGGCGGTGCAGACCACCTTGATGGAAAAAGCCAACTGGAAGCTGGTGTTGGAAAACAACCGTGAGTGCTACCACTGCAACGGTTCGCACCCTGAGCTGCTCAAGACCCTGCTGGAGTGGGACGATACCAACGACCCACGCGCCGACCAGGCGTTCAAGGACCACGTCGCCGCCTCCGCTGCAGCCTGGGAAGCCGAGAAGATCCCGTACCTGCACAAAAGCCATGGCCTGCGTAACCGCATCGTGCGCATGCCGCTGCTCAAGGGCACCGTGTCCATGACCATGGACGGCAAGCAGGCGTGCAAGAAACTGATGGGCCGCATCAAGAACCCGGACCTGGGCTCGATGCGTATCCTGCACCTGCCGCACTCCTGGAACCACTGCATGGGCGACCACATGATCGTGTTCACCGTGTGGCCAATCAGCGCCCAGGAAACCATGGTCACCACCAAGTGGCTGGTGCACAAGGACGCCGTCGAAGGTGTCGACTACGACCCGGAAAACATGCGCAAGGTCTGGGACGCCACCAACGACCAGGACCGTCGTCTGGCTGAAGAGAACCAGCGCGGCATCAACTCCACTGCCTACCAACCCGGCCCGTACTCCAAGACCTACGAGTTCGGCGTGGTCAACTTCATCGACTGGTACTCCCAGCGCGTGCTGAACAACCTGGGGGCGGAGCCAGCGCCGTACCTGAAGGAAGTCAAAGCGCAGTAAGGCATCGACGCGAAACGAAAAGAGCAGCCAGATGGCTGCTCTTTTTTTTGCTCGAATCGGGCCTACAGCGACAGCCCGGCCATGAAGAGCGATGATCAATTCTTGATCAACCTTCCCCCAGCCAAGGCCTCCCAGGGCCTGCAGCCACCGACCAACATTTTATCCACAGCCTGGCGCACAGTATTTGTGGAAACGTGGGCCGAGCAGTAGCCGGACGCTTTGATCATTCTTTGATCATTCCTCTACAAGCCTTTGATTACAAGGGCTCTAGCGTTTGCCGAACACGTTGTCCACAGAGCGACCAACAGACTTTGTGGGCAATGCGCAGGCGTGCGGCCAATGCCTGTGGATAGACCTCCAGAGCGCCCGACACAAGCGCGCTGCACAGCCGTTTCGCAGCAATTGATCAATTATTGACCTAATCTCTGCAGCCCAGGCAGATCAAGGGATTGCGCCGCTACCAAACAGATTATCCACAGAGACGCCAACAGCGATTGTGGGCAACCTCGGCCTTTTGGAATGAAAGGGGCATGTGGAGTTGATCGGCGAGGGTGGTCAAATAGTAACCAGTGCGCTGTAGCCCAGAGATGACGGGGGCTGTAGAGAGGCGCGAACACTTTATCAACAGGTTGGCAAACAGATTCGGTGTGTAAAAACCACAGGGTCGCTGACCAAGTCTGCGAAGGACTGCGAAACAGCCCGCACCACATGAAAAAAGCCCACGTGCAGGCCATGCAACGTGGGCTTTGGTTTTTTTGAACAGGCAACCGCTAGCGCAGCACCCCTTCTTCCACCAGCAACTTCAGGATCGCCTCGGCGCCCTCTTGTGGAGAAACGTCCTTGAGCACCTTGCCGCCCCCACCGCTGGCCTTGGCCGTGGCGGCTTTCATGCGGTCAGCGCCGCTCTTGGCCTTGATTACCTTCAGCCGCTTGGGCCGTGGACGGGCCGGCTGCAGCTCGGCATCGGCCAGCAGTTCATCCTCGACCACCGCCACGTTGCGCGCCGCCAACACGCCCCGGCGCGCGGGGCCAAAGGCGCTCTGCCGTGGCTTGGGCGCCGCGTTATCCACAGTCGCCAAGAGCGGCAGGCGCACCTTCAGCCGGCGCCGCTGCCCCCGTGGCAAGGCCTGCAGGACTTGCGCGGTGCCGTTGTCGATGGACTCGACCTCAGCCAGGCCCACCACCAGTGGCCAGCCCAGGCGCTCGGCCAGCAAGAATGGCAACATGCCCGACCCTTCGCCGGTTTCCGCCTGGCTGCCGGTCAGCACCAGTTGTGCCCCGGCGTCGCGCAGGTAATCGCCCAGCACGCCGAGCACATCGGCACCCGCCGGCTGCTCCAGCACATCCAGATGATCCAGGCCCATGCCCAGGTATGCGCGCAGCGCTTCCTCGCGAGGATCGCCGGCATGCACCACCTGCAAGTTATCCCCAGCCAGCTGCAAACCCAGCTCGACGGCACGGGAGTCCTGCTCGGCACGACGGGTGCGGCCGGAGCTGGGGTGAGCGCCGATGGAGACCAGGCTGATGACTTTCGTACTCATGCTCGTGCCCTTATGCCGCGTCGCGCTGACCGGCGCTGCGGTAGTTGTCCACAGCCTCGATCAACGCTTGGAGAATCGCCGAACTGTCGCCAATCACCGACAGGTCCGCCCGTTTGATCATGTCGCAGCCAGGGTCCATGTTCACCGCCACCACCTTGTCGCAGGCGCCAATGCCCTGCAGGTGCTGGATCGCCCCGGAGATACCCACAGCCACGTAGACCCGCGCCGTGACCCAAGTACCGGTGGCGCCCACCTGGCGGTTGCGGGGCATGAAACCATCGTCCACCGCCACCCGCGAAGCGCCTTCGGTAGCACCGAGGGCGGCGGTCGCCTTGTGGAACAGATCCCAATCCTTGACGCCGTTGCCGCCGGAGACGATGAACTCCGATTCGGCCATGGCGATGGCCGCAGGATCCACCGCCACCGGGCCCAGGTCTTCGATACGCGACAGGCTGCGCGCCACGCTTGTGGACAACTCCACCGGCAGTGCTTCGTGACGGGTTTCGCTGACCGGGTCGGAGCATTCGGCCGCCGCCAGGATCAGGCGCGGCAAACCGCGCTGCAGGTCCTGCTGGCCCGCCCCGGCTCGGCCGATGCACTGGCCGTCCTTGACTTGCCATACCCGCGTCGCCGGGCGTTCGCCCAACGCGGCGGCCAGGCGCCGGCCGAGCTCGCCACCACCGGTGCGGCTGTCTGGTAGCAGCCAGTGGCGCGGGGTGAACTGATTATCCACAGCGCGCAGGCCCTGCACCAACTGCTCCGGTGCATAACCTTCGAACGCTTCGCCTTCGATGACCAGCAACCGGTCGACGCCGGCTGTGGAAAAGTTGCTTTCCTTGTGTTCGCCGAACACGATCGCCAGTACGGCGCCGTCGCTGCCGGCCAGGCTGTGGGCCAAGCCCAGCAGGTCGCGGTCGTGGCTGCCCAGGCGACCACCGACCATGTCCGGAACCACGGCGATATAGAACGCCGGCTGCGCGACCTGATGCAGCGGCAGCTGCACCTCGGCCGCTGCAGTGCGGCGACCGCCGCCAGCGGTGCCCTGTTGGGCGCCGCTGCGGTCGATGCGCTTGAGGCCGTTGGGGCCGATGAAGCCGGCGGCGATCGCATGGGGGTTCTTGCGGATGAGGCCGTTGGGCCCCATCCAGCGGGTCTGTTGCGTCTGCATCGCCGCGTGCAGCGGATGCAGACGGTTACGGGCGATCCACTCGGCACGAGGGTCGCGGCGGATGATGTCGCTCATCAGTGCACCTCCGCAGGTTCACGTTTGGCCGCTTGGGATTTGGCGCTGGCAGGGGCGTCGTCCTCGATCAGCACGTCGGCGACGAGCTCGGCGATGTCCTTGATCTGCGGACGGGGTTCGACCACGCCTTCGAGCATCGCGGTGCACTGTGGGCAACCCACGGCCACCAGCTCTGCCTCGGTCGTGCGGATGTCGTCCATGCGCATGTCGGGGATACGCTGCTTGCCCGGGATGTCGGTGATCGGCGCACCGCCGCCACCGCCACAGCAACGGGAGCGGAAGCCGGAGCGTTCCATCTCCCGAACCTCGATGCCGAGGGCCTTGAGCACATCGCGAGGCGCCTCGTACTCGCCGTTGTAACGGCCCAGGTAGCACGGATCGTGATAGGTGACGCTGCCACCCTTGTGCTGGCCCAGGTTGAGCTTGTTGGCCGCGATGAGTTCGGCGATGTAGGTGCTGTGGTGCTGTACCTGGTACTCGCCGCCCAAGGCGCCGTACTCGTTCTTCAGCACATGGAAGCTGTGCGGGTCGCAAGTGACGATGCGCTGGAAGCGGTACTTGTTCAGTGTCTGGATGTTGCGCTTGGCCAGTTGCTGGAAAGTCGCCTCATCGCCCAGTCGGCGCGCCACGTCTCCGCTGTCACGCTCTTCCAGGCCGAGCACGGCGAAGTCCACACCGGAGGCCTTGAGGACTTTGACGAAGGCCCGCAGGGTGCGCTGGTTGCGCATGTCGAAGGCACCATCACCGACCCAGAACAGCACCTCGGTGCTCTTGACCTCGGACATCAGCTTGAGATTGAGGTCGGCCGCCCAGTTCATCCGACCGCCTGGGTTGAAGCCGCCAGGGTTGTCGGTGGCGATCAGGTTGTCCAGCACCTCGGCGCCCTTGTTCGGGGTCGCGCCTTTTTCCAGGGTCAGGTGACGGCGCATGTCGACGATGGCATCGACGTGCTCGATCATCATCGGGCACTCCTCGACGCAGGCGCGGCAGGTGGTGCACGACCACAGGGTCTCGGCGTCGACCAGGCCATTGACGATCGGCTGGTGCGGGTGACCGCCATGCTCGCCGATCGGCTTGCCCGGATAAGGGCTGCCGGCGAATTGGGCGTCGGTGCCACCGGCAAGACCGATGACCATGTCCTGGATGAGTTTTTTCGGGTTCAGCGGCTGGCCGGCGGCGAACGCTGGGCACATGGCTTCGCACTTGCCGCACTGCACGCAGGCATCGAAGCCGAGCAGTTGGTTCCAGGTGAAGTCCACGGGTTTTTCCACGCCCAACGGCGCGTTCGGGTCTTCCAGGTCCAGCGGCTTGAGGCCGGTGGAGCGACCACCGCCGAAGCGTTCGGCGCGGCGGTGCCAGGCCAGGTGCAGGGCACCGGCGAAGGCGTGCTTCATCGGGCCGCCCCAGGTCATGCCGAAGAACAGCTCCGACACGCCCCACAGCACACCCACGCCCAGCACGGCGACCAACAGCCAACCACCGGTGCCTTCAGGCAGGATGCCGGCAACGGGCAGCGTGGCGATGAAGAAGCTCGCGGCGAACACCAGCAAGCTCTTGGGCAGGCGCATCCACGGCCCCTTGGACAGGCGCGAAGGTGGGTTCAGGCGACGCTTGAAGACGAACAGGGCGCCACAGAACATCAGCACCGTGGCGGCCAGCAAGGCATAGCCGAGGATCTTGCTCTGCAGGCCAAAGCCATGGACCAGGATCGCCAGCACGGCCGACAGCACGAAGCCGCCGGCGGTGGCCACGTGGGTCTTGGACATGTACTTGTCGCGCTCGACCACATGGTGCAGATCCACCAGGTAGCGCCGCGGCATGGCCAGTAGGCCGCCGATCAGGTCGACCTTCGAAGGTCGACCACGCCGCCACATGCGCACCCGGCGCAGGGCACCGAGCACCGCCAGGCCAAGGGCGGCGAACAGCAGGATGGGTAGAAGGGTGTTCAACATGGGAGGCTCCCACAACAGCTGGATTCTTGCACCGCCCTGGAGGCTGGATCAGCCCCTTGTGGGAGCGGGTTTACCCGCGAATGCGTCAGATCAGACAACCATGTTGCTCGTGCTGACGCTTTCGCGGGTAAACCCGCTCCCACAGGGGCCGCGCTCATTGGCGACGACTGTTAACGATCAGAAGTCCTTGCACAGGCGCAAGGCGTCGTAGATCGCCGCGTGGACGTTACGCTGGGCCACGCAGTCGCCGATGCGATACAGCAGGTAGCCCTCGCCCGGCTGGCTGAGGATCGGCTGCGGCTTGATGGCGAACAGCGCTTCGATATCGATCTGGCCCTTGTTGCGCGAACCTTCCTTCAGTGCGTAGTACAGCTGCTCGTCGGGACGCACGCCGTTTTCCACCACCACTTGGTCGACCACGCGCTCTTCCTTGGCGCCGGTGTATTCGTTCTCCAGCACCGCCACCAGCTTGTCGCCTTCGCGGTAGACCTTTTCCAGCATCATGTCGCCGGTCATGATCACTTCTTTGGGGTAGATGCTGCGGTAGTAGGTCGGGAAGGTGGTACCGCCCATCGCGACGCCCGGCTTGATGTCATCGGTGACGATCTCCACCTGGCTGCCCTTGTCGGCGATGAAGTCGGCGACGGACATACCGGTGAATTCGCAGATGGTGTCGTACACCAACACGTTCTTGCCCGGCGCAACCTTGCCGTCGAGCACATCCCAGCTGCTGACCACCAGCCCTTCGGCGGCGCCCCAGTGTTCGTTCTGCTCCAGGAACGAGTGCCCGCCCACAGCCAGCACGACCACGTCCGGACGCAGGTCCATGATGGTTTCGGCATCAGCGGCAGTGCCCAGGCGCAGGTCGACCTTCAGGCGCGCCAGCTCCAGCTGGTACCAGCGGGTGATACCGGCGATCTGGTCGCGCTGCGGTGCCTTGGCGGCGATGGTGATCTGCCCGCCGATCTGGTCCTTCTTCTCGAACAGGGTCACATCGTGGCCACGCTCGGCGGCCACGCGTGCGGCCTCCATACCGGCAGGACCGGCGCCGACCACCACCACCTTGCGCTTGGGCCCGGTGGTCTTTTCGATGATGTGCGGCACGCCCATGTATTCACGGGAGGTCGCGGCGTTCTGGATGCACAGTACGTCCAGGCCTTGGTACTGGCGGTCGATGCAGTAGTTGGCACCGACGCACTGCTTGATCTGGTCGATCTGGCCCATCTTGATCTTGGCGATCAGGTGCGGGTCGGCCATGTGGGCGCGGGTCATACCGACCATGTCCACGTAGCCGCCTTCCAGGATGCGGGTCGCCTGGTTCGGGTCCTTGATGTTCTGCGCGTGCAGCACCGGGACCTTGACCACTTCCTTGATGCCCGCCGCCAGGTGCAGGAACGGCTCCGGCGGGTAGCTCATGTTCGGGATGACGTTGGCCAGGGTGTTGTGGGTGTCGCAACCCGAGCCGACCACGCCGATGAAGTCGATCATGCCAGTGGCGTCGTAGTAGGCGGCGATCTGCTTCATGTCCTCGTGGCTCAGGCCATCGGGGTGGAATTCGTCACCACAGATACGCATGCCCACGCAGAAGTCAGGGCCTACCTCGGCACGCACGGCCTTGAGCACTTCCAGGCCGAACTTCATGCGGCCTTCGAAAGTACCACCCCATTCGTCGGTACGCTTGTTAACCCGCGGGCTCCAGAACTGGTCGATCATGTGCTGGTGCACAGCCGACAGCTCGACGCCGTCCAGGCCACCTTCCTTCGCCCGGCGTGCGGCTTGGGCGTAGTTGCCGATCACCCGCCAGATCTCCTCGACCTCGATGGTCTTGCAGGTAGCGCGGTGCACGGGTTCACGAATGCCAGACGGCGACATCAGGGTCGGCCAGTTGAAACCGTCCCAACGCGAACGACGACCCATGTGGGTAATCTGGATCATGATCTTGGCGCCATGCTTGTGCATAGCGTCGGCCAGGTTCTGGAAGTGCGGGATGATCCGATCGGTGGACAGGTTCACCGAAGACCACCATTCCTGCGGGCTGTCGATCGCTACCACGGACGAGCCGCCGCAGATGGCCAGGCCGATACCGCCCTTGGCCTTCTCTTCGTAGTACTTGACGTAACGCTCGGTGGTCATGCCGCCGTCGGTGGCGTAGACCTCGGCGTGCGCGGTGCTGAGCACGCGGTTGCGGATGGTCAGTTTGCCGATCTGGATCGGCTGGAACATTGCTTCGAATGCCATGACGCTCTCTCCGACTTACAACGGCTTGACGATGAACAGGCCGTCGTCGTGGCCTTCTTCCGAACCACCGTAGACCTGCTCGGCCACGGTCCGAATGGAGCTGCCGCGCGCGGCGAGAATCTGGTCCATGGCGCCAGCGAACCAGCCGGTGAACATATAGTCGACCTTGCGGCCGCACTTGCCATAGACGTAGACGAAAGCCGAGTGCTTGAGCTTGACGCTGCAGGTGCCTTTATCCAGGTCGATGTCCTGGATCTCGAACAGACCCCAGCCACGCTGGGACAGGCGCTTCATGTAGTGCTCGAACACCGCGACGCCTTCCAGGCCATGGCACTCGGCCTCTTTTTCGCACCAGTGCCAGGCGGACTTGTAGCCGGCCTTGTAGAGGATCTCGGCGTAGGCGTCAGCACCCAGCACTTCCTCGATGCCGATGTGGTTGTTGACGAAGAAATGACGCGGCACATACAGCATCGGCAGGGCGTCGGTGGTCCAGACACCGGTCTCGGTATCGACTTCGATTGGCAATTGCGGGGCGATCTTGGCCATGGAAACTCAACTCCATCAAAATTTTTATTGGGTTGCCCCGACGTTGCTGGCCGGGGCTTTCAGGCTTGGAGAGCGGCTTACTCGCCCCAGACGTCTTTCAATACGTTGACCCAGTTCTCACCCATGATCTTGCGTACCACACGCTCGGAGTGGCCGCGCTTGAGCAAGGTCTCGGTGAGGTTCGGGAATTCGCCGACAGTGCGGATCCCCAGCGGGTTGATGATCTTGCCGAAGTTGGTCAAGCGACGGGCGTAACCCTTGTCATGGGTCAGGTACTCGAAGAACTCCTGGCCGTGGCCCTGGGTGAAGTCGGTACCGATACCGATGGCGTCTTCACCGACGATGTTCATGGTGTACTCGATCGCCTCGGCGTAGTCGTCGATGGTCGAGTCGATGCCTTTGGCCAGGAACGGCGCGAACATGGTCACACCCACGAAACCACCGTGGTCGGCGATGAACTTCAGCTCTTCGTCGGACTTGTTGCGCGGGTGCTCTTTGAGGCCCGAAGGCAGGCAGTGGGAGTAGCAGACCGGTTTCTTCGACTCGAGGATGACTTCCTCGCTGGTCTTGGAACCGACGTGGGAGAGGTCGCACATGATGCCGACGCGGTTCATCTCGGCGACGATCTCGCGACCGAAGCCCGACAGGCCGCCATCACGCTCGTAGCAGCCGGTGCCCACCAGGTTCTGGGTGTTGTAGCACATCTGCACGATGCCCACGCCCAGTTGCTTGAACACATCGACGTAGGCGATCTGGTCTTCGAACGCATGGGCGTTCTGGAAGCCGAACAGGATGCCGGTCTTGCCCAGCTCCTTGGCCTTGCGGATGTCGGCAGTGGTGCGTACCGGCATCACCAGGTCGCTGTTTTCGCGGATCAGCTTCTGGCTGGCGGCGATGTTGTCGACGGTCGCCTTGAAGCCTTCCCAGACCGATACCGTGCAGTTGGCCGCGGTGAGGCCACCTTTGCGCATGTCCTCGAACAGTTCGCGGTTCCACTTGGCAATGATCAGACCGTCGATGACGATGCTGTCGGCGTGCAGTTCGGCTGGGCTCATCAGGCTGTCCCCTTTTATAGAGTTCGCTTGCGCCAAACCTTGTGCCGGCGCTTTGGGGCCAGCATATGCCTGCGGCCCGAGGCGCCCCGATGCAAAAACGACAGGGGGTTTGCCGAAAGCGTCAAGACGTTCAAAGGCCTCCGCTGCCGCGGGATTTGGCAATGAGAGCGAGTCTCGATAAGCGCCTTCCATGAACTTTTCTTCAGGGATCTACCGAAGCGCTTCGCGCTGAGCGAGAATCCCTGCGATTCGTCAGCCTGTTGAGGAGAAAACGGATGAAATCAATGGCATGGCTGGCCCTGGTGGCCGTCGCCCTGGGCGCCCAGGCGAGCGAGGAAGACAGCACGCCCTGCGACAACGTCGAGACCGACGCGCAGAACTACGCCTGTGCTGCCTACAACAAGCAGACCGCCGAGCGGGAGCTCAAATCGGCCTTTGACGATCTCATCCAGCGCATTACCGACCAGTACCCGGACGAAAACGACAAGGTCCAGCAATTGACCGCCCGCCTGCAGGCAGCCGAGACCCTGTGGACCCAATTGCGCGACGCCGACTGCAAAGTCGAGACCTTTGCCGAGAAGCCCGGCAGCAAGGCCTTCGAGGCAGCCTGGAACACCTGCGTGGCCCAGCGCAGCGATGACCGTTCCGAGTACTTGCAGTCCATCGGACAGCAGTGATCCAGGGGCCGCTGGGCGGCCCTGGGTTGAGCGGTCACACCCCCGAGATCAAGTCACCTTGACCAACCGATCCTCCCGCGGACATCGCTCGAACCGCGCCCGATAGCAGCGGGTGAAATACGACGCCGACTCGAATCCACAGGCGATGCTCACCTCCAGCACGCTCATGTCGGTCTGGCGCAACAGCTGCCTGGCCTTGTCCAGGCGCAGTCGCAAATAGAAACCACTGGGCGTGTCGTCCAGGTGCAGGCGGAACAGTCGCTCCAGCTGACGCCGGGTGATCTGCACGGCATCGGCCAGCACTTCGGTATTGAGCGGCTGCTCGGTGTTGCGCTCCATCTCGCCGATCACCCGCACCAGCTTCTTGTTGTTGATGCCGTAGCGCGACGCGATCTGCATGCGCTGATGATCCTGTCGCGGACGGATACGTCCGAGCACGAACTGCTCCGACACCTGCACCGCCAATTCACTGCCATGGGTCTGGGCGATCAGGTCGAGCATCAGGTCGATGGACGCGGTGCCGCCGGCGCAGGTGATGCGTCGCCGATCGATCTCGAATAGCTCCTGGGTGGCCTGCAACCTGGGGTAGCGCTCCTTGAAGGCTTCCAACGCCTCCCAATGCACGGTCGCCCGGTGCCCGTCGAGCAGCCCGGCTTCGGCCAGCACCATCGCCCCGGTATCGATGCCACCCAGCAACACGCCTTCATGGTCCAGACGGCGCAGCACTTGGTGCAATTGCGCGCCATAGCAGGCCAGTGGTTCGAAGCCGGCCACGATCAGCAGCATGCGCGCCGCCTCCCCCTCCCCCAGCACGCCATCGGCGTTCACCGACATGCCGTTGCTGGCCTGCACTGCACCGCCATCGAGGCTCAACACGCGCCAGCGGTACAGCGGGCCGCGGAAGCGGTTGGCCACGCGCAGTGGCTCCAGGGCACTGATGAAGCCCATCGCCGAAAAACCGGGCAACAGCAGAAAGTGAATGATTTCAGACATTGCGTGCTCCACGGGAAAAGTGGTCGCTTCCGTGCAACTCTTGGTCGTCAGAGTGCGAATTTCCACCCCGCCACCAGCGTAGCGTGTTCACACGGCCCGCAGAGGCCGGCCCCAATAACAATATGCACTGCCGTTGGAGAGCCACCATGCACAGCTTCGTCCGCCGCAGCTTGTTGTCCCTCGCGTTGAGCAGCACCCTCGCCACTCCCCTCCTGGCCGCCGAGCCCGCCGCCTGCAAAGACGTGCGCCTTGGCGTGGTCAACTGGACCGATGTCATCGCCACCAGCGCCATGGCCCAGGTCCTGCTCGATGGGTTGGGTTACCAGACCAAACAGACCAGCGCGTCCCAGCAGATCATCTTCGCCGGTATCCGCGACAAGCGCCTGGACATGTTCCTGGGCTACTGGAACCCGATCATGACCCAGACCATCACACCGTTCGTCCAGGCCGGGCAGGTCAAGGTCCTCGACAAGCCCAGCCTGGAAGATGCGCGAGCCACCCTGGCGGTACCTAAATACCTGGCCGACAAGGGCCTGAAGACGTTCGCCGACATCCACAAGTTCGAGAAGGAGCTGGGCGGCAAGATCTACGGCATCGAACCCGGTTCCGGCGCCAACACCCAGATCAAGGCGATGATCGCCAAGAACCAGTTCGGCCTGGGCAAGTTCCAGCTGGTCGAGTCCAGCGAGGCCGGCATGCTCGCCGCCGTCGACCGCGCCGTGCGGCGCAAGCAGGCGGTGGTGTTCTTCGGCTGGGCGCCGCACCCAATGAACGTGAACCTCGACATGGTCTACCTGGGCGACAGCCAGGACGCCTTGGGCCCTGACGAAGGCCGCGCCACGGTCTGGACCGTCACCGCGCCCGACTACGCCGAGCGCTGCCCCAACGCCCATCGGCTGCTTGCCAACCTGAGTTTCAGTGCCGAGGACGAGAGCCGCATGATGCAGCCGCTGCTCGATCACAAGGATCCGCTGGAATCCGCCCGCCAGTGGCTCAAGGACCACCCCGAGGACAAGGCACGCTGGCTCGAAGGCGTGACCACCTTCGACGGCAAGCCGGCGGCTGAGAACCTCAACCTCAGCGCCAACTGACTCTACCGGTTCGCGGGTAACCCGCTCCCCCACAACACACGATGCTGCGCCTGTGGAAGCGAGGTTGCCCCGCGCCCCCAGGGCTCACGTAGGCCCAATGGGAGCGGGTCCACCCGCGAAAACCACACCACCGACCTCACAGACATACCCTGAAGGATCCGCGCCATGAACCATGACGTCATCATCACCTGTGCACTGACCGGCGCCGGCGACACCGTCGCCAAGAGCCACCTCGTCCCGGTCACACCCAAACAGATCGCCGAGTCCGCCATCGAAGCCGCCAAGGCCGGCGCCACCGTGGTCCACTGCCACGTCCGCGATCCGCAGACTGGCCGCTTCAGCCGCGACGTGGCGTTGTACCGTGAAGTGATGGAGCGCATTCGTGAAGCCGACGTGGACGTGATCGTCAACCTCACCGCCGGCATGGGTGGCGACCTCGAGATCGGCCCTGGCGAAAAGCCCATGGAGTTCGGCCCAGGCACCGACCTGATCGGCCCGCTGGAGCGCCTGGCGCACGTCGAGGCGCTGCTGCCGGAGATCTGCACTCTGGACTGCGGGACGCTCAACTTCGGCGATGGCAACGCCATCTACGTCTCGACCCCGAGCCAACTGCGTGCCGGCGCCAAGCGCATCACCGAACTGGGCGTGAAAGCCGAGCTTGAAATCTTCGACACCGGCCACCTGTGGTTCGCCAAGCAGATGATGAAAGAAGGCCTGCTGGACGATCCGCTGTTCCAGCTGTGCCTGGGCATCCCATGGGGCGCGCCAGCCGACACCACCACCATGAAGGCCATGGTCGACAACCTGCCCGCCGGCGTGACCTGGGCCGGTTTCGGTATCGGCCGCATGCAGATGCCGATGGCGGCCCAGGCTGTGCTGCTCGGCGGCAACGTGCGGGTCGGCCTGGAAGACAACCTCTATCTGGACCGTGGCGTGCTGGCCAGCAACGGCCAGTTGGTCGAACGCGCGGTGGAGATCATCACCCGCATGGGCGCTCGCGTCCTGACCCCGGCCGAAGGCCGCGAAAAAATGAACCTCAAGCGCCGCTGAGCCCCCGGAGAATCGCCATGACCTTCATCACCGAGATCAAGACTTTCGCCGCCCTCGGTAGCGGCGTGATCGGCAGCGGCTGGGTTGCCCGCGCCCTGGCCCACGGCCTGGACGTGATCGCCTGGGACCCAGCCCCAGGCGCCGAGCAAGCCTTGCGCAAACGTATCGCCAATGCCTGGCCAGCCTTGGAAAAACAAGGCCTGGCGCCAGGCGCCTCACAAGATCGCCTGCGGTTCGTGGCCACCATCGAGGAATGCGTACGTGACGCCGATTTCATCCAGGAAAGCGCCCCGGAGCGCCTGGACCTGAAGCTCGACCTGCACGCCAAGATCAGCGCCGCGGCCAAGCCCAATGCGATCATCGGCTCCAGCACCTCGGGCCTGCTGCCCAGCGAGTTCTATGAGTCCGCCACACACCCCGAGCGCTGCGTGGTGGGCCACCCGTTCAATCCGGTGTACCTGCTGCCCTTGGTGGAAATCGTCGGTGGCCAGCACACCGCCCCCGAAGCCATCGAGGCGGCCAAGACCATCTACACCGCCTTGGGCATGCGCCCGCTGCATGTGCGCAAGGAAGTACCGGGCTTCATTGCCGACCGACTGCTTGAAGCGCTGTGGCGAGAGGCCCTGCACCTGGTCAACGACGGGGTGGCCAGCACCGGCGAGATCGACGATGCGATCCGCTTTGGCGCAGGCCTTCGCTGGTCGTTCATGGGCACCTTCCTCACCTACACCCTGGCCGGGGGCGATGCAGGCATGCGTCACTTCATGGCGCAGTTCGGCCCGGCGCTCAAGCTGCCCTGGACCTACCTGCCGGCGCCGGAGCTGACCGACAAGCTGATCGACGATGTGGTCGAGGGCACCTCGGAGCAACTGGGTGATCGCAGCATCGCCGCGCTGGAACGCTACCGGGATGACACCCTGCTCGCTGTGCTCGACGCAGTGAAGAACAGCAAGGCCCGCCACGGCATGGCCTTCGGCGATTGAGGATACGGCGATGCCTACACTGATCACCTACCGCACCCCCGTCCAGGAGGATTGGGTCGACTACAACGGACACCTGCGCGATGCCTATTACCTGCTGATCTTCAGCTACGCCACCGATGCGCTGATGGAGCGCATCGGCCTGGATGCCGACAGCCGCGGGCAAAGCGGCAATTCGCTGTTCACCCTGGAGGCGCACATCAACTACCTGCACGAAGTGAAGCTGGCCACCGAGGTGTGGGTGCAGACGCAGATCATCGGCTTCGATCGCAAGCGCCTGCACGTGTATCACAGCCTGCACCGGGCAGGGTTCGACGAGGCCCTGGCGGCCAGCGAACAGATGCTCCTGCATGTGGACCTGGCGGGGCCGAAATCGGCACCGTTCAGTGAACGCAGCGCAGGCCTGCTTCAGGGGTTGGTGGATGAGCAACGGGACCTGCCGGCGGCAGCGTTTGTCGGGCGGGTGATGCGACTGCCTGGCTGAAACACGGCCCTTGGGGCTACTGCACACCCTATCGCGGGACAAGCCGCTCCTTCCGATCCTGGAGGAGCGGCTTGTCCCGCGATGGCTTTCCGCAGGCAAAAAAATAACCCCGGAAAGCCGTGAGCATCCGGGGCCAAGAGAGCGAGCAACATCCACTTTGCACGAGTGAGGGTGACCAAACCCTCGTTTGCCGTGAATGCGTCCAGTGTGGGGCAGCCCGGGTTGCTGGATTTAGCCGGGAACGACCTGTTCTTAGCCAAAGAAGCCATTGCGACATTCTGTCCTTGCCGCCCTGTCGGCTTGGTCAGAGAATCGGTTGCAGATCACAGCAGCACTCTCTTAGCGATAAAAGGGACAACAGCCATGATGCATGCGGATTTGATTGATCAGGAAGACCTGCTGGGCCAACTGCGCTCCAGGGGCTTCGAAATTCCGGCGGGCGCCAGTGCCGAGCAGGCCTGCGAGGCCGTGGTGCGGGGGCTGACCGAGCCTAACGCGCGCGCGCTCAAAGGCATGGTCGAGCAGATGTACACCGGCAGCGCTACCATCCTCCCGGCCGTGCGCCAGGCCATCGAGAAGCAGCTCCTGCCGGCCTTGGCAGAGTTCAAGAACCGCGCCTGACGCCCAGATCCATTCGCGGGTTTACCCGCGAATGGGCCAGTGCCAACAACACGAATGCAATGGCCCCACAGGGTTCGATGAAAACCCTGTGGGGCCATGGTTTACGCGCCGATCGACGCGCATGACAGCCGACCCGGCGTCAGAGCCTTACGCTGGCAAACGTCGACTCGTTGCGCGCCTGGCTCAGCGAAGCCATCGGACCGCTGTGCGGGGTCAGTGCCATGGCCTGCGGAATCGGCATCATCGCCACCTGCTGGGCGGTATTGGAGCCCACACGCTCGTCACGCGGCGGAATACCGAAGTACTCGCGGTAGCACTTGGAGAAGTGCGGCGTGGAAACGAACCCGCACACCGAAGCCACTTCGATGATCGACATCGGCGTCTGCTTGAGCAGCTGCCGCGCGCGGATCAGGCGCAGCTTGAGGTAGTAGCGCGACGGCGAGCAGTGCAGGTACTTCTGGAACAGGCGCTCGAGCTGGCGCCGCGACACCGAGACATAGACCGCCAGCTCGTCCAGGTCGATTGGCTCTTCCAGGTTCGCCTCCATCAGCGCGACGATCTCCTGCAGCTTCGGCTGGTTGGTGCCGAGCATGTGCTTGAGCGGCACGCGCTGGTGGTCCTGTTCGTTGCGGATGCGCTCGTAGACGAACATCTCGGAGATCGCCGCCGACAGCTCACGGCCATGGTCACGGCTGATCAGGTGCAACATCATGTCCAGCGGCGCGGTGCCGCCGGAGCTGGTGAAACGGTTACGGTCCAGGGTGAACAGGCGGGTGCTCATGTTCACCCGCGGGAAGGCTTCCTGCATCGCAGCAAGACACTCCCAATGCACGCTGCAGTCGAAGCCATCGAGCAGCCCGGCACAGGCCAGCGCCCAGCTGCCGGTACATACCGCGCCAAGGCGACGCGACTGACGCGCCTGGGCTTGCAGCCAGGTGACGTGCTCGCGGGTGACGGTGCGCTGGATGCCGACACCACCGCAGACGATCACGGTGTCCATCGGCGGCGCGCTGTGCATGGCCGCGTCCGGCGTGATCTGCAGACCGTCGCTGGCCCACACCTGGCCGCCATCGACGGTCAGGGTGTGCCAACGGTACAGCTCACGGCCAGAGAGCTGGTTGGCCATGCGCAGCGGCTCGACGGCGGATGCGAGGGAAATCAGGGTGAAGTTATCCAGCAGGAGAAACCCGATGGACTGGGGAGCTGTGCGGTTCTGGGTTGGGGTCCCGGAGGTGTACGACGTCATCGCGATTTCTCCTCACACAATGCAGGGTGTGCCTCAGGCTGGCACTGTTTTCTTGTCATGGCCCCAGTTCGTATGCAGGGGCTTTGCCAACTACAACGCAAAGGTCGTGCCTGAAATTGAACGACCATTCAAAAAAAACCAAAAACGACGTCGTGTCAGGGCTGTCAGAGCTTTTCCATCAGATTTGTAGGAAAACGCGAACAGGCGCGCTAGCGCCTTTGCGTGTAACCCCTGAGCAGTTAAGTAGCACTTTTGGGAAGGATGCCCAGAAGCGACATCCATAAGTGTCACCGACAACGACACCTCTGGTAGCGACAACTGACAGCCGGTAGGGAACGATCGGTGCGCCAATTTGGGGCGCACCGACCGCAGAAGGGGCAAGAACGGCATCAGCACTCGATGGCGCTGACAGCCAGACCGCCGCGCGAGGTTTCCTTGTATTTGTCGTGCATGTCGGCCCCGGTATCACGCATGGTGCGGATCACCTGGTCGAGAGAGATGAAGTGCTCGCCGTCACCGCGCAGGGCCATCTGCACGGCGTTGATCGCCTTGACCGCAGCGATAGCATTGCGTTCGATGCACGGCACTTGGACCAGACCACCGACGGGGTCGCAGGTCAGGCCCAGGTTGTGTTCCAGAGCGATTTCGGCAGCATTTTCCAACTGCGGCGGGGTGGCGCCCAACACCTCCGCCAAGCCGGCTGCGGCCATGGCGCAGGCCGAACCGACTTCGCCCTGGCAACCGACCTCGGCACCGGAGATCGAAGCGTTCTTCTTGCACAGGATGCCCACCGCGGCAGCGCCGAGGAAGAAATCCACCACGTTGGATTCATCGACTGCATCCGAGAAACGCATGTAGTAGTGCAACACCGCCGGAATGATGCCCGCCGCGCCATTGGTAGGCGCAGTCACCATGCGCCCACCCGCGGCGTTCTCTTCATTGACGGCCAGGGCGAACAGGTTGACCCACTCCATGGCACTCATGGTCGAGCCAATCACATTGGGCTTGCCGAGCTCCTGCAGGCTGCGGTGCAGCTTGGCGGCACGGCGTCGCACGTTGAGCCCCCCAGGCAGGGTGCCCTCGTATTTGAGGCCGTTGTTCACGCATTCCTGCATGGCGTGCCAGAGCTTGAGCAGGCCAGCGCGGATTTCTTCTTCGCTGCGCCAGGCCTTTTCGTTCTCCATCATCAATTGCGACACGCGCAGGTCGTTTTGCTTGCACAGACTCAGCAGTTCGGCCGCGCTGTTGAAATCGTAAGGCAGCACCGTCTCGTCAGCGTCCAGCACACCGCTGGCAGCCTGGGCGGCGTCGACCACGAAGCCCCCGCCGACCGAGTAGTAGGTGTCACGGTGCAGCTCACCCTGCGCGCCTTCGGCGATCAGGGTCATGGCGTTGGGGTGGTATGGCAGGTTCTCGTCCAGCAGCAGCATGTCGCGGCTCCAGACGAACTCGACCGGCAGGCGGCCATCGAGCTGCAAGGTGCTGGTTTCGCGCAATTCGGCGATGCGCGGGGCAATCACCGTAGGGTCGATGGAGTCGGGCCACTCACCCATCAGGCCCATGATGGTGGCATTGTCGGTGCCGTGGCCGACGCCGGTCGCCGACAGCGAGCCATACAACCGGACTTCCACTCGCCTGACCTGCTCCAGCTCGCCGCGCTGGCGCAGCCCTTGGACGAACAGGGCGGCGGCACGCATGGGGCCGACGGTGTGGGAGCTGGAAGGCCCGACACCGATCTTGAACAGGTCGAACACGCTGATGGCCATTGTCGAATCACCTCTTGATGGGCTTGTCTCCCCGCGGCGTATGGCGGGTTGCGCAACTGCTAGGCTGATACCGCGAGTTGCCACGAATGCACGCATCATCGGGCTTTTGCCCCACTACCCGCCGTCTGCAACCGACGTACTTTTGTCCAGCAACGCCGCCCGCTCCAGGCGCCTTACGCGCCGCTTTCGAGGGGTCCGGTGACGTAAAAACGCAGGGTAGAGGGTGGAAAAATCCATATGCGACATTGCCCTTACTGGATGCGACCCGTCCTGTACTGGTTACGACCCCACCAGTAGGCGATTGCCGAACGCTGGGGGATTATCGAAAGCGACTCGTATTGCACGGCCTCGCATCCTGCCCTCTGCAGGCCTGGTCGACCGGAGCCTAGAGAAAGCTCGGCGCCCCCGCGGGAAACCCGAAGAAAAATCACAGGAGTCCATCCATGAAAGGTTCACCCTCGCTCTTGCTGGTCGCGATGCTCGCAACACCTCTGCTGGCTCAGGCCGTGGAGCCCGAGCAGTGTCAGACGGTACGGTTCTCCGACGTCGGCTGGACCGACATCACCGTGACCACCGCCGTCACCAGCGTTGTACTCGAAGCCCTGGGCTACAAGACTCACACCACCATGATCTCGGTACCAGTGACTTACAAGTCGCTGGCTGCCGGCAAGGACCTGGATGTGTTCCTCGGCAACTGGATGCCGACCATGGAGAACGACATCAAGCAGTACCGTGACGCCGGCACGGTCGAAACCGTGCGCGCCAACCTGGAGAACGCCAAGTACACCCTGGCCGTACCCCAGGCACTGTATGACAAGGGCCTTAAGGACTTCGCCGACATTCCCAAGTTCAAGAACGAACTGGGCGGCAAGATCTACGGCATCGAGCCGGGCAACGACGGCAACCGCACCATCCAGAGCATGATCGACAAGAACGCCTTTGGCCTGAAGGACGCCGGCTTCAAGCTGGTGCAGTCCAGCGAAGCGGGCATGCTGTCGCAGGTGGACCGCTCGCAGAAACGTGGCGAGGCGGTGGTGTTCCTGGGCTGGGAACCGCACCCGATGAACAAGCGCTTCAAGATGCAGTACCTGTCCGGCGGTGACGAATTCTTCGGCCCCGAGTTCGGCAAGGCAACCGTGCTGACCAATACCCGCAAGGGCTATACGCAGGAATGCAGCAACGTCGGCCAACTGCTGAAGAACCTGTCGTTCACCCTGGACATGGAAAGCACCCTGATGGGCAACGTCCTGGACGACAAGATGAAACCCGATGCAGCCGCCAAGGCGTGGCTGAAGAACAACCCGCAAGTGCTCGACACCTGGTTGGCCGGAGTGACGACCGTGGATGGCAAACCCGGGCTGGAGGCGGCCAAGGCCAAACTGACGCAATAACAACAAGGATGCAGTAGCAATTGGCACTACCTCGGGGCAGGCCAACGCCCGCCCCGGACTGATTTCAATCTTTGCAGGTGGAAGCTCGCTATCATGCTTATCGATCAGAAAATACCTCTGGGGCAGTACATCGCCTCATTCGTCGAATGGTTGACCCAGAACGGCGCCAACTATTTCGACGCCATCGCCCAGGGCCTGGAATTCATGATCCATGGGGTCACCAGCGCCCTGACCTGGTTCAACCCCTACATCCTCATCGCCTTGTTCGCCGCCCTGGCACACCTGATCCAGCGCAAATGGGCGCTGACGGCATTTGTCGCGCTGTCCTTCCTGCTGATCTTCAACCTCGGCTACTGGCAGGAAACCATGGAGACCCTGGCGCAGGTCACCTTCGCCACCGTGGTGTGCGTGGCCATCGGCGTACCGCTGGGCATCGTCGCTGCGCACAAGCCGATGTTCTACACCGCCATGCGTCCCGTCCTGGACCTGATGCAGACGGTGCCTACCTTCGTTTACCTGATCCCGACACTGACCCTGTTCGGCCTGGGTGTGGTGCCAGGGTTGATCTCCACGGTGGTGTTCGCCATCGCTGCGCCGATCCGCCTCACCTACCTGGGGATCTGCGACGTGCCCCAGGAACTGCTCGACGCCGGCAAGGCCTTTGGCTGCTCGCGCCGCCAGCTGCTGACCCGCATCGAACTGCCCCATGCAATGCCCAGCATTGCCGCGGGTGTTACCCAATGCATCATGCTGTCGTTGTCGATGGTCGTGATCGCCGCCCTGGTGGGCGCTGACGGCCTGGGCAAACCTGTGGTCAACGCACTGAACACCGCCGATATCGCCCTGGGCTTCGAGGCGGGCCTGGCGATCGTGCTGCTGGCGATCATGCTGGACCGTATCTGCAAGCAACCGGAGCTGCCGGCACGAGGTGAGTCATGAGCATCATTCGTTTCGAAGACGTCGACGTCATCTTCTCCAACAAGCCACGCGAAGCGCTGGCGCTGCTGGACCAAGGCCAGACCCGCGAGCAGATCCTCAAGAAGACCGGCCTTGTGGTCGGCGTCGAGAAAGCCAACCTGGACATCAACAAAGGCGAGATCTGCGTGCTCATGGGCCTGTCCGGCTCGGGCAAGTCGAGCCTGCTGCGCTGCATCAACGGCCTGAACACCGTCAGCCGCGGCAAGCTGTTCGTCGAGCATGAAGGCAAGCACATCGACATCGCCCACTGCACCCCGGCGGAACTGAAGATGATGCGCACCAAGCGCATCGCCATGGTGTTCCAGAAGTTCGCCCTGATGCCCTGGCTGACCGTGCGCGAGAACATCAGCTTCGGCCTGGAAATGCAGGGCCGCCCCGAGAAAGAGCGGCGCAAGCTGGTCGATGAGAAGCTTGAACTGGTGGGCCTGACCCAATGGCGCAACAAAAAGCCCGACGAGCTCTCCGGCGGCATGCAGCAGCGCGTGGGCCTGGCCCGGGCGCTGGCCATGGACGCAGACATCCTGCTGATGGACGAACCCTTCTCGGCCCTCGACCCGCTGATCCGCCAGGGCCTGCAGGACGAGTTGCTGGAGCTGCAGAACAAGCTGAGCAAGACCATCGTGTTCGTCAGCCACGACCTGGACGAGGCGCTCAAACTGGGCAGCCGTATCGCCATCATGAAAGATGGCCGGATCATCCAGTACAGCAAGCCTGAAGAAATCGTCCTGAACCCAGCCGACGACTATGTACGCACCTTCGTGGCCCACACCAATCCGCTCAACGTGCTGTGCGGTCGCAGCCTGATGCGCAGCCTGGACAACTGCAAGCGGGTCAACGGCTCGGTATGCCTGGACCCAGGCGGTGATTCCTGGCTGGACCTGGGCGAAGGCAACTCGATCAAACGCGCCCGCCAAGGCCAGAACGGCCTGGACCTGCAGAACTGGGTACCGGGACAGGATGTGGAAACCCTGGGCCGCAAACCGACCTTGGTCAATGCCAATATCGGCATGCGCGAGGCCTTGCAGATCCGCTATCACACCGGCAACAAGCTGGTGCTGCAGGAGAACGACAAGGTGGTGGGGATTCTCGGCGACAGCGAGCTGTATCACGCGCTGCTGGGCAAGAACCACGGGTAATGACAGGGGCCGCTGTGCGGCCCTGTCACGGCACAAGGCCGCTGCCACAGGGGAGGTATTGCACCCTCTCTGTGACAGCGGCCTTGTGTCTTTTCAGGAGGGCAAAGCCCTCCCGGCAGTGACTCAGCGAACGACGATCCCGCGCGCAGCCATGTAGGCCTTGGCTTCCGGCACGGTGTACTCGCCGAAGTGGAAGATGCTCGCCGCCAGCACCGCACTGGCATGGCCTTCCAGAATGCCGTCAGCCAGGTGTTGCAGGTTGCCGACACCGCCCGAGGCGATCACCGGAATACCCACCGCATCGCTGATGGCACGGGTCACGCCCAGGTCGAAACCGCTCTTCATGCCGTCCTGGTCCATGCTGGTGAGCAGGATCTCACCGGCACCCAGCCCTTCCATCTTCTTGGCCCAGGCCACTGCATCCAGACCGGTCGGTTTGCGCCCGCCATGGGTGAAGATCTCCCAACGCGGCGCTTCGCCGGGGCCGGAGACCTTCTTGGCGTCGATGGCGACGACAATGCACTGGGAACCGAAACGCTCGGCAGCCTCACCCACGAACTCGGGGTTGAACACTGCTGCGGTGTTGATCGACACCTTGTCGGCGCCGGCGTTGAGCAGGTTGCGGATGTCCTGCACGGTACGCACGCCACCGCCCACGGTCAGCGGGATGAACACCTGGCTGGCCATGCGCTCGACGGTGTGCAAGGTGGTGTCACGGCCATCGACACTGGCGGTGATGTCCAGGAAGGTGATCTCGTCAGCACCCTGCTCGTCGTAGCGACGCGCGATTTCCACCGGGTCGCCGGCATCGCGGATGTTCTCGAACTTGACGCCCTTGACCACCCGGCCGTTGTCCACGTCCAGGCAAGGGATGATGCGCTTGGCCAGTGCCATGTTCTGTCCTCAGCCTTGGTAGTTGTCGCAGAAGGCCTGGGCCTCAGCGACATCGAGGGTGCCTTCATAGATGGCGCGGCCGGTGATGGCACCGATGATGCCCGGGGTCTTGGCGTCCAGCAGGGCCTTGATGTCGCCCAGGTTGTGGATGCCGCCGGACGCGATCACCGGAATCGAGGTGGCTTCGGCCAGGGCTTTGGTGAAGGGCACGTTGCAGCCCTGCATCATGCCGTCCTTGGCGATGTCGGTGTAGACGATCGCCGAGACACCATCGGCCTCGAAGCGCTTGGCCAGGTCGATGACCTGCACCGAGCTGACCTCGGCCCAGCCGTCGGTGGCGACGAAGCCGTCCTTGGCATCCAGGCCAACGATGACCTTGCCTGGGAACGCCTTGCACGCCTCGGCGACGAATTCAGGCTGCTTGACCGCCTTGGTGCCGATGATGACGTAGCTCACGCCGGCCTTGACGTAGTGCTCGATGGTTTCCAACGAGCGGATGCCGCCGCCGATCTGGATCGGCAGGTTCGGGTAGCGCTTGGCGATGGCAGTGACCACTTCGCCGTTGACCGGCTGGCCTTCGAAGGCGCCATTGAGGTCGACCAGATGCAGGCGACGGCAGCCACCCTCGACCCATTTGGCGGCCATGCTCACCGGGTCGTCGGAAAATACGGTGGAGTCTTCCATGCGGCCCTGGCGCAGACGCACGCAGGCACCGTCCTTCAGATCGATAGCGGGAATAATCAGCATCTTGGGAACCTGTCTAATCAATGAAATTCAGGGCTTCTCGAGTGCCCACAGGTCGCTCTCGATGCTCTCGAACCGCTCCTTGAGGTGCAGCTGAACATCGGCAATCGCCCTGTTGTAGTAGTGGGGTGCAATTTCCTTGCTGAACAAATCGAGGACCTCGGCCACCTCGAACGACCCAAGCGTCAGCTCGAAGCGATCTTCGAGAAAGCGCTTCAAGGTGTCGAGCGCCTGGCGCTCCTGCTCGGGCGCCAGGGTGATGATCGGGGCCTTGGTCCGCGATTTGCTCATTTACCAGCGTCCATCCCAGCTGACGAAGTTCTGCAGCAGTTGCAGGCCATGGGTATGGCTCTTCTCGGGGTGGAACTGCACGGCGAAGCGCGAGCCCTCGGCCAGGGCCGCGGCGAAATCGACGCCGTAGTGGCCTCGGCCTGCAACCTGCCCAGGCTTGCCGGCATTGATGTAGTAGCTGTGCACGAAATAGAAGCGCGCGCGGTCGGGAATGTCATGCCACAGGGGATGGTCGATGGTCTGGCTGACTTCGTTCCAGCCCATGTGGGGCACCTTCAGGTGCTCGCCGTCTTCCTGCAGGTCTTTGCCGAAGAAACGCACCTGACCGGGGAACAGGCCGATGCAGTCGACGCCGTCGTTTTCCTCGCTGTGGTCCAGCAGGGCCTGCATGCCCACGCAGATACCGAGGAACGGACGGTCCTGGCTGACTTCACGCACCAGGCTGTCGAAGCCCAGGCGACGGATCTCGGCCATGCAGTCGCGGATCGCGCCAACGCCTGGGAACACCACACGATCGGCCTCGCGGATCACGGCCGCGTCGCTGGTGACCAGCACCTTGCCAGCCCCCACGTGCTCCAGGGCCTTGGCCACCGAGTGCAAGTTGCCCATGCCATAGTCGATTACGGCGACGGTCTGCATCACAGGCATCCCTTGGTGGAAGGCATCTGCCCGGCCATGCGCTCGTCCTGCTCGACGGCCATGCGCAGCGCGCGGCCAAAGGCTTTGAACACGGTTTCGATCTGGTGGTGGGTGTTGTGACCACGCAGGTTGTCGATGTGCAGGGTCACCAGGGCGTGGTTGACGAAGCCCTGGAAGAACTCCTGGAACAGGTCGACATCGAAGCCGCCCACGCTGGCGCGGGTGTATGGCACGTGCATCTGCAGGCCTGGACGGCCGGAGAAGTCGATGACCACACGCGAAAGCGCTTCGTCCAGCGGTACGTACGAATGACCGTAGCGACGGATGCCCTTCTTGTCACCGATGGCCTGGGCGAACGCCTGGCCGAGGGTGATGCCGACGTCTTCGACGGTATGGTGGTCGTCGATATGCAGGTCACCCTTGCACTCGATGTCCAGATCGATCAGCCCATGCCGGGCGATCTGGTCGAGCATGTGTTCGAGGAAAGGCACACCGATATCGAATCGGGCCTTGCCACTGCCATCGAGGTTGATCGAGGCTTTTACCTGGGTTTCCAGGGTATTGCGCTCGACGGAAGCCTTACGTTCGACCATCACCAGCTCCGCAAAATCATTGGGCGAAAAGGCTGCCATTATAGGCCCAGATCGCGCCCGCTTGGAACGCGGATGACATATGGCAATGTCGCATATGTGTAATTTCTGCTGTTTGAAGCGACAGGGCGCTCGCTCGCGGGACAAGCCCTGCCGACAGGGACTGCCCTGGCCGTGCCGTCCGCCACTATTGATTACGCCTAGGTCCTACCCACGGCGCTATACTCCCAGGCTTGAATTTCAAAAACGGACTACAAGGACTCGCCCATGAAAGCGTTCGGCAAAATCCTGGGGCTGGGGCTTCTCGGGTTGCTGCTGATCATCGTGGCGCTGGGCTTCGCCCTGACCCACCTCTTCGATCCCAACGACTATAAAGACGAGATTCGCCAGTTGGCCCGCGACAAGGCCCACATCGAGCTGACGCTCAATGGCGATATCGGCTGGAGCCTGTTCCCCTGGCTGGGCCTGGAGCTGCACGAGGCCAGCATCGCCACGCTGAACAAGCCCAAGGAGCCGTTCGCCGACCTGCAGATGCTGGGTTTGTCGGTCCGTGTACTGCCGCTGCTGCGCCGCGAGGTGCAGATGAGCGATGTGCGCGTCGAGGGCCTGAACCTGATCTTGAACCGTGACGAACACGGCCACGGCAACTGGGAAGACATCGGCAAATCACTGCCGCAGCCTGCCGGCACGCCGTCGACCAGCACGACCGAGGCCCCCGCCACGGCCGATACGCCGGCCAACAAGGAAGACTCCCGCGAGCGCATGGTCAAGCTGGACATCGACAGCCTGACGGTCAACAACGCCCAGGTGCAGTACACCGATGCCAAGACCGGCCAGACCTTCAGCGCCCAAAGTATCCAGCTGAGCACCGGCCCAGTCCATGAGGGCGTGAACATCCCGCTCAAGGCCAGTGCCTTCCTCACCGTCGGCCAGCCGAGCCTCAAGGCACGCACCGAATTGACGGGCGAACTGCGTTTCGACCGCAAGCTCAAGCGCTACAACATCGAGGACATGCGCCTGTCAGGCGAGACCTCTGGCGAACCGCTGGCCGGCAAGACCATGACCTTCGCCGCCCAAGGCCAGCTACTGGTCGACCTCGCCGCCAACGTGGCCTCCTGGAATGGCTTGAAGCTCTCCGCCAACCAACTGCGCGCCCTGGGCGAGCTGAACCTGCGCGACCTGGACAAGACCCCGCAACTGAGCGGCGGCCTGTCCATCGCTCAGTTCGACCTGCGCACCTTCCTCGACAGCATCGGCCATCCGCTGCCTGCCTCTGCCGACCCGGCCGCGTTCGGCAAGCTGGAACTGGTCACCCGCCTGCAGGCCAATCCAACCAGCCTGGCCCTGGAAGACCTGGCCGTGAAGCTCGACGAGAGCACCTTCAGCGGCCGCATCGCCATCGACGACTTCGCCAAGCAGGCCCTTCGTCTGCGCCTTAAAGGCGACACGTTCAACGCCGACCGTTACCTACAGGCCAAGAGCGAACAAGCCAAGGGCGCCAGCGCCGCGCGCCAGGCCGAGGTCCAGCAGCAGGAAGCCAGCGCCGTCAGCGGCCCAAGCACGACTCCGCTACCCAACGCGCCGACTCAGGTGGCCTGGAGCAGTGACAAGCTGCTGCCGGTGGATCGCCTGCGCCAGCTCGATCTGCAGGCAGACGTGTCGTTCGGCACCCTGACTCTGGACAAGCTGCCGATCACCGATGCCCAGCTCAAGGCCAATGGCCAGGGTGGCCTGTTGACCCTCGAGACCCTCCGAGGGGGCCTGTACGACGGCAGCTTCGAGACCAACGGAACACTCGACGTGCGCCCGGCCGTGCCACAGATCGGCATGAAGACCCGGATCAACCGCGTGCCGGTGGAACACTTCATCAAGTCCGATACCCCGGACAAGGCGCCTCCGGTCAAGGGCCTGCTGACGCTGTCCAGCGACCTGACCGCCACCGGCAACAGTCAGAAAGCACTGGTCGACACCCTTAATGGCAATGCCAGCTTCACCCTCAACGATGGCGTGCTGGTCAACGCCAACCTCGAACAGCAGCTGTGTCATGCCATCGCGACCCTCAACCGCAAGACCTTGAGCGGCGAGCCGCGCGGCAAGGACACCCCCTTCCAGGAACTGCGCGGCAGCCTGGTGGTGCGCAATGGCGTCGCCAGCAACCCGAACCTGAAGGCAAGCATTCCAGGCCTGACCGTCAACGGCCACGGCGATGTGGACCTGCGCGTACTGGGTATGGACTACAACTTGGGCGTGATCGTCGAAGGTGACCAGCGCGCCATGCCGGACCCGGCCTGCCAGGTCAACGAACGCTATGTCGGTATCGAGGTGCCGGTGCGCTGCCGTGGCCCGCTGGAACTTGGCGCCAAGGCTTGCCGCCTGGACCAGGAAGGCCTGGGTAAGGTCGCAGCCAAGCTGGCCGGCAACCGCCTGCAAGAAAAACTCGACGAGAAGCTTGGCGACAAGGTCAGCCCAGAGCTCAAGGATGCACTCAAGGGGCTGTTCAAACGATGAGTCCCGAGCAGTTCTCCAATGCCGTTTTGCAGTGGTACGACCAGCACGGCCGTCATGACCTGCCCTGGCAACAAGGCATCACGCCCTATCGGGTGTGGGTCTCGGAAATCATGTTGCAGCAGACCCAGGTGAGCACGGTGCTCAACTACTTCGATCGCTTCATGCAGGCCCTGCCGACCGTGCAGGCCCTGGCCGAGGCGCCGGAGGACGAGGTACTGCACCTGTGGACGGGCCTGGGTTACTACACCCGGGCGCGCAATCTGCAAAAGGCCGCGAAAATCGTGGTCGAGCAGCATGGCGGCGAGTTTCCACGCAGCGTCGAGCAACTAACGGCGTTGCCGGGCATCGGCCGCTCCACTGCCGGTGCCATCGCCAGCATCAGCATGGGCATTCGCGCGCCGATCCTCGACGGCAACGTCAAGCGCGTGCTGGCCCGCTACACCGCCCAGGCCGGCTATCCTGGCGAGCCCAAGGTGGCCAACGCGCTGTGGGCCAACGCCGAGCGCTTTACGCCGTACGCCAGGGCCAACCACTACACCCAGGCGATGATGGACCTGGGCGCGACCCTCTGCACCCGCAGCAAACCCAGCTGCCTGATCTGCCCGCTCAAGGCCGGCTGCCAGGCCCACTTGCTCGGTGAAGAAACCCGATACCCCGAGCCCAAGCCACGCAAGACCCTGCCCCAGCGCCGCACATTGATGCCGCTGCTGGCCAATCATGAGGGCGCCATTCTGCTCTATCGCCGCCCTTCGAGCGGCCTGTGGGGCGGGCTGTGGAGCTTGCCGGAGCTGGACAACCTGCAGCAGCTCGACGACCTGGCCTACCAGCACGGCCTGCGCGCGACCGACAGCCAAGCCCTGGATGGCCTGACCCATACCTTCAGCCATTTCCAGCTGGCCATCGAGCCGTGGCTGGTGCGTGTCGACTCGCTGGGCACGACCGTGACTGAGCCCGACTGGCTCTGGTATAACCTCGCCACCCCGCCGCGCCTGGGCCTCGCCGCCCCGGTCAAGAAGCTACTCAAACGCGCGGCCGATGAATTGATTGCAGGAGAGTCCCGATGACCCGCACCGTGAAGTGCCGCAAGTACAACGAAGAACTCCCCGGCCTGCCACGCCCTCCCTACCCGGGCGCCAAAGGCCAGGACATCTTCGATCACATCTCGCAAAAGGCTTGGGATGAGTGGCAGAAGCACCAGACCATGCTGATCAACGAAAAGCGCTTGAACATGATGAACGCCGAGGATCGCAAATTCCTCCAGGCGGAGATGGACAAGTTCTTCGCTGGCGAGGAGTACGCTCAGGCCGAAGGCTACGTTCCGCCCAGCGAATGACCCCAAAAAACGTAAGCGACGGAATTAATTTAAAAAATTTTCAAAAAAGTCGTTGACGGAAGGTCTGAAAACCTTTTTAATTCGCCCCGTCGCCCAGATAGCTCAGTCGGTAGAGCAGAGGATTGAAAATCCTCGTGTCGGCGGTTCGACTCCGTCTCTGGGCACCAAGTGCCAAACCCCAGGTAACGCAAGTTACCTGGGGTTTTTTAATGCCCGCGACTTTTGCAACGAAAGCCTGGCGTCAAAATAGCCATGTGCTATCATTCGCGCCGCGCTGCCCCCGCCTTGCAGCGCATACCCCAAGGACGATGGTTGAGCAAGGAATGCCTCATCAGACAGCCGATGCCTCAGCCCGTTTTTTCCTCTCGAAAATCGGAAGCGCCATGACATCCCCTGCCGAACTCATGAACAAGGTCAATCGCAAGACGCTGCATCTGGTACTGCTGTGCGCGGCTACCGGCGGCCTGTACTTGCTGATCTGGCTGTACAAGACCAACCAACACCTGCGCGAAGCCACTGGGCAGACGGTCTGCAGCGAGACCTACATTATCTGGATCTGCGTCTGCATGGGCCTGAGCGGAGTGTTCATCGACAACCCCGAACCCTTCCTGGTCGGCATCGGCGCCCTGCTGAGCATCGCCAGCGGCGTATTGTTCATCGTCTGGGCGTTCAATGCCCGCAGCCTGCTGATGACCTACGCCAACGCCCAGCAGCAGCCTTACTTCTCGATGAACGCCTTCTACACGTTCCTGTTCAACGCGTACTACATCAATTACTGCATCAACGAACTGGGCGAGAACGCGCAGCGCCAGCAACCGATCCATGCGCAACCGGCACAACCCTGATCCACGAACGCCAACCGGCACAAGGATTTGCATGTCAGCCCGCCCATGCATTGAAAAGCGGGTATACAAGGAGAGATAAATGGCCTACACATCGATCATGTTCAAAAACCCGAAAACCGGCGCGCTGAAAGAAGCCCCGGTCGGTTTCTCCTGGACCACCTTTTTCTTCGGTTTCTTCCCGGCGCTGTTCCGTGGCGACTGGAAGTTCGGTGCGATCCAGTTCGTACTGCAGATGCTCACCATGGGCCTGAGCTCGCTGGTGTTCTGCTTCATCTACAACAAGCTGTACATCAAGGACCTGATCGGTGCCGGCTTCCAGGCGCAGTCGATCTCCAAGGGCGACATGGACTACGCCGCCGCCAAGCTCGGCCTGCAAATCCCCGCGCTGACCGCAGCCTGAGACCCCTGCACCCCATGGCTAGCTAGCCATGGGGTTACGGCAGCACAGCGCAAAGTGCGCGACGTTGATCGACATCAAACAGCCATCGCTCGCCGCGCCCTAGCCTATCGGGTGGACATTCGAACCCACCCCAAAGGACTGCCATGAGCGACGACGCCACGCCCCTCCCCCCTGACACTGCCGATGCGACGCCCAGCATCACGCCAATCGCCCGCAACCGACCACCTCGCAGACGCCAGACTGCCGCCAAGACCACCCCAGAGCCGAGCATCAGCGCCATCAGCCAACAGCCGGTTGCGCTGGAGGTGGCCTCGGCGCGGCGCGGCAGCAATGAAGACAGCACCTCGGCGCGCCTGCCGGCCAGTTACCCCTACCGCACGCGCCTGCGCCGCCAGGACTATGAGAAGGCCAAGCACGCTCTGCAGATCGAGCTACTCAAGGTCCAGAGCTGGGTCAAGGAAACCGGCCAACGTGTGGTCATTCTGTTCGAAGGCCGCGACGCGGCGGGCAAAGGCGGTACCATCAAGCGCTTCATGGAACACCTGAACCCACGCGGGGCGAGGATCGTCGCCCTGGAAAAGCCCTCCGAGCAGGAGAAGGGCCAATGGTATTTCCAGCGCTATATCCAGCACCTGCCGACCGCGGGCGAAATGGTCTTCTTCGACCGCTCCTGGTACAACCGCGCCGGCGTCGAGCGGGTGATGGAGTTCTGTACCCCGTTGCAGTACCTGGAGTTCATGCGCCAGACACCGGAGCTTGAACGTATGCTGTGCAACAGCGGCATCCTGCTGTTCAAGTATTGGTTCTCGGTCAATCGCGAAGAGCAGCTGCGCCGCTTCATCTCGCGCCGGGACGATCCACTCAAGCACTGGAAGCTCTCGCCCATCGACATCAAGTCGCTGGACAAGTGGGACGACTATACCGCCGCCAAGGAAGCCATGTTCTTCCACACCGACACCGCCGACGCGCCGTGGACAGTGATCAAGTCCGACGACAAGAAGCGTGCGCGGATCAACTGCATCCGGCATTTTCTGCATTCGTTGGACTACCCGGACAAGGACCATAGCATCGCCCATGCACCGGATCCATTGCTGGTCGGACGGGCCTCGCGGGGGTTCGAGGAGGATGAGCCTCCCTCGCTCGTCAGTTGAGCCTTGGGCCGCAAGCCGGCCCCTTGGGTTTCTTCGGCAATTACGCTTCAATACGCGCATTTTTCCAGACACCCCCAAGGATTCGCCCCAATGGCCTCCAACACCAAGCAGCAAAAACGCGCCAAGCGCGCCGCCACCAAGGCCAAGCAGAACCGCATGGTGCGCAGCGGCCAGGCGGTCAAGGCCAGCGCCGGCGACAGCGCCAGCGTCGAGCAGGTCTTCAACAAAGCCATGGACTCGGGCAGCTACAACAGCCTGTTCGACAAGATGAAGGAAGCCCAGCAGAACGGCCTGGTGCCGATGATCTCGGTGTTCCTGGTCGATCCACTGCTGGCCCTGGTGCTCAAGGGCCACAAGGAAGAACACGCCACCGACTACATCGTCATGGTCTTCACTGCCTATCGCAAATGGCTCGACGGCACCGACGAGGACGCCACCATGGCCTGGCTGGAGAGCGACGAGTTCCAGGAGGCCTATGTGGCAGCCTCCGAAGCGGTCGCCAAGCAGCAGCAACAGCAGAAGCAGTTCGGCTGAAGATCGTCGGCAGCCCAAACCCGCCCCACAAGCTTCTGTGGGAGTGGGTCTACCTGCGAAAACGCCGATACAGACACACAAAAAGGCCGTGCCCTTCACAGGACACGGCCTTTTTTGTTCAACAGCCCGGATCAGTTATCCAGCGCCACCTGGCCCGCTGCCTGGCCTTCGGCCTTGCGTTTGCGCTGCACCAGCAGGCCGGCAGCGACCACGCCAATGCTGAGCAAAGCGGTGGCGATGATCTCGGCGCGATGGTCTTCGCGCAACGCCATCACCACCAGGATCGCAATGATGAACGCGATGGTGGCCCAGGTCAGCCCCGGGAACAGCCACATCTTGAAGGCAATCTTCTCGCCACGAGCTTCACGCTGGCTGCGCATGCGCAATTGCGACACGGCAATCACCAGGTACACCAGCAGCGCGATGGCGCCGGAGCTGGCCAGCAGGAATTCGAACACCGCAGCCGGAGCCACGAAGTTGGCGAACACGCACAGAAACGCCGCCGCAGTGGACAGCAAGACCGCCCAGTGCGGAGTGCCCGCCTTGGTGGTGCGCTGCGCCATGGCCGGCGCATCGCCGCGCTTGCTCAGGGAGAACAGCATGCGCGAAGAGGTGTACAGCGCCGAGTTCAGGCAGCTGGTCACGGCGATCAGCACGACGATGTCGACGATCAGCTTGGCGTTCGGCACGCCGATGCGGCTCAGGACGGTCTGGTAGGAACCGGTCTCGGCCAGGGCCGGATCGTTCCATGGCACCAGGGCCACGACCAGGAAGATCGACACCAGGTAGAACAGGCAGATACGCCAGATCACCGAGTTGGTGGCGCGGCTGATCTGCTTGCCCGGGTCTTTCGATTCGGCGGCGGCGATGGTGACGATCTCGGTCCCCATGAACGAGAACATGGTGGTCAGCATGGCGGCCAGCACCGCGCCCAGACCGTTGGGCATGAAGCCCTGGGTATCGAATAGATGGCTGACACCACTGACCTGGCTATTGGGCACCAGGCCGAACATGGCCACGCAGCCAACGACGATGAAGCCGATGATGGCCAGTACCTTGAGCAGGGCGAACCAGAACTCGAACTCACCGTAGTTCTTCACGCTGCACAGGTTGGTCAGGGTCAGCGCCAGCGTAATGATGAGCGAGAAGGCCCAGAGGTCCACAGCGGGGAACCAGGCATGCAGGATGGCCGCCGCGGCATTGGCCTCCAGCGGGATCACCAGGACCCAGAACCACCAATACAGCCAACCGATGGTAAAGCCTGCCCAGCGCCCGATGGAGCGGTCGGCATACGTGGAGAAGGAACCGGTATCCGGTGAGGCGATGGCCATCTCGCCGAGCATGCGCATCACCAGCACCACTAGGGTGCCCGCCGCAGCGTAGGCGAGCAGGACGGCAGGACCTGCCGCAGCGATGGCGTGGCCGGAGCCAACGAACAGACCGGCGCCGATTACGCCTGCGATGGACAGCATGGTGACATGCCGTTGCTTGAGCCCCTGAGCGAGGTCATTGGAATTGTGCTTACCGCTCATAAAACTACCTTTGTAAGGAGTGGACCACCCGAAATGCTGAAACGAAGCGCGCCCGGGGTTGGTGTAGGCGTCGCTGCATTCGGTGGTTTACGTATGGCAATAAGCGGGCCAGCCGCGAATCACGCTCGTCAGAATTCGCTGATGGCCAAGCGCTCCGGGCCTCGCAGGCCTTTCGGCCATGCCTTGACCGAAAGGTCGTCAAATTTTCTTGCCAAACCCTGATTACTGAAATACCCACTTACAAATGCACCAAAGGTGCCCCACGGTAACACCCGTGCACAAAAAATGATCAACAGAAAGTGCAACCTAAGGAGCAACCCAAGCCCCGCACACTCACGCGCAAAGTGCTACCCGGCCAAAAACGGCTTCCCAGGCACGTCCAAAGCTGGCACCATCGCGCCTTTTTTCATCAAGGCTCCGGTGCTGGGGACGTGCGCGCGGACATCCTCGCGACAGTCCGCTGCAACGATGCGACAAAGTATCCCGCCAGCGACCCGAGCCACTTGCGACCTGGTTGGCCGCCATTACGCCGCTATGCTAGCTTGGCGCTCGCCAGGAAGGCCGCCAACAGCTGGGAACGCACCCGAACACATGAGGACCGCACATGGCCCAGGCCACGCCCGCGCTGGAAATCCGCAACCTGCACAAACGCTACGGCGAGCAGGAGATTCTCAAGGGCATTTCTCTGACCGCACGCGACGGTGACGTGATCTCGATCCTGGGGTCGTCCGGTTCCGGCAAGTCCACCCTGCTGCGCTGCATCAACCTGCTGGAGAATCCCCACCAGGGGCAGATCCTCGTCGCCGGTGAAGAGCTCAAGCTCAAGGCGACCAAGACCGGCGACCTGATCGCCGCCGACAATCGCCAGATCAACCGTCTGCGCAGCGAAATCGGCTTCGTCTTCCAGAATTTCAACCTGTGGCCGCACATGTCGATCCTCGACAACATCATCGAGGCGCCACGTCGCGTACTGGGCCTGAGCAAGGCCGAGGCCATCGAGGCCGCCGAGGCACTGCTGGCCAAAGTCGGCATCCATGACAAGCGCCACAGCTACCCCGCCCAGCTTTCCGGTGGCCAGCAGCAACGCGCGGCCATTGCCCGGACCCTGGCCATGAAGCCCAAGGTCATCCTGTTCGACGAGCCGACCTCGGCGCTCGATCCGGAAATGGTCCAAGAAGTGCTTAACGTTATCCGCGCATTGGCCGAAGAAGGCCGTACCATGCTGCTGGTGACGCACGAGATGAACTTTGCCCGCCAGGTGTCCAGTGAAATCGTCTTCCTGCACCAGGGCTTGGTCGAAGAGCAGGGATCGCCGCAGCAGGTGTTCGAAAACCCGACCTCGGCGCGTTGCAAGCAATTCATGTCCAGCCACCGCTAACGGAGCAACACATGCAGACCTATAAGAAATTCCTCCTGGCCGCTGCCGCCACGCTGGTCTTCTCGGCCAATGCCATGGCCGCGGAAAAACTGCGCATGGGTATCGAGGCGGCCTACCCGCCGTTCAACAACAAGGATGCCAGCGGCAACGTGGTCGGCTTCGACAAGGACATCGGCGACGCCCTGTGCGCCAAGATGAAAGTCGAGTGCTCGGTCGTCACCTCCGACTGGGACGGCATCATCCCTGCACTGAACGCCAAGAAGTTCGACTTCCTGGTGTCGTCGCTGTCGATCACCGACGAGCGCAAGCAGGCCGTCGACTTCACCGACCCCTACTACTCCAACAAGCTGCAGTTCATCGCCCCGAAGAACGTCGACTTCAAGGCCGACAAGGCTTCGCTTAAGGGCAAGGTGATCGGCACCCAGCGCGCGACCCTGTCCGGCACCTGGCTGGAAGACAACTACGGCGATGACGTCGAGGTCAAACTCTACGACACCCAGGAAAACGCCTACCTGGACCTGATCGCCGGCCGCATCGACGGCATCCTGGCCGACAAGTACGTGCAGTACGAGTGGCTCAAGAGCAAGGACGGCCAGAACTTCGAGTTCAAGGGCGAGCCTGTGGTCGACAGCGACAAGATCGGCATTGCCGTGCGCAAAGGCGACCCGCTGCGCGAGAAGCTGAACAAGGCCCTGGCCGAAATCAAGGCCGACGGCACGTACAAGAAAATCAACGACAAGTACTTCCCGTTCAGCATCGAATGATTCACCCAGACCAGCGCCGCCTTGCGCGGCGCCGGTCCCTTGAATGCACCTGCCCATGAATATCGACCTGCACGGATTCGGTCCGGCCATGATGGCCGGCACCCTGATGACCGTAAAACTGGCGCTCTGCGCCCTGCTGCTGGGGCTGGTCCTGGGCCTGCTCGGCGCCCTGGCCAAGACATCCCCAGTCAAGCCGCTGCAATGGCTTGGCAGCACCTATTCGACGTTGGTGCGCGGTGTGCCCGAACTGCTCTGGGTACTGCTCATCTACTTCGGCACCGTCGGGCTGATGAACAGCCTTGGCGAAGCCTTGAACATGCCGGGCCTCGAGCTCAGCGCATTCGCCGCCGGCGTGATCGCCCTGGGCCTGTGCTTCGGCGCCTACGCCACGGAAGTCTTCCGCGGCGCGATCCTGGCCATCCCTAAAGGGCACCGCGAAGCGGGCCTGGCGCTGGGCCTGTCCAAAGGCCGCATCCTCTCGAAGATCATCCTGCCGCAGATGTGGCGCATCGCCCTGCCTGGACTTGGCAACCTGTTCATGATCCTGATGAAAGACACGGCGCTGGTGTCGGTGATCGGCCTCGAGGAAATCATGCGTCATGCGCAGATCGGCGTGACCGTGACCAAAGAGCCGTTCACCTTCTATGCGGTCGCCGCGTGCATCTACCTGAGCCTGACCATCATTGCCATGACCGGTATGCACTTCATGGAAAAACGCGCCGCTCGCGGCTTCGTGAGGGCCGAGTAATGAACTGGGAAGTCATCATCAAGTGGCTGCCACGCCTGGCCCAGGGCGCGACCCTGACTCTGGAGCTGGTCGCCATCGCTGTTATCGCCGGGCTGATCCTGGCCATTCCACTGGGTATCGCCCGCTCCTCGCGCCATTGGTATGTACGCGCAGTGCCCTACGGCTACATCTTCTTCTTCCGCGGCACACCGCTGCTGGTGCAGCTGTTCCTGGTGTACTACGGCCTGGCCCAGTTCGATGCGGTGCGCAGCAGCGCGCTGTGGCCGTACCTGCGCGACCCGTTCTGGTGCACCGTGCTGACCATGACCCTACACACCGCCGCCTACATCGCCGAGATCCTGCGTGGCGCACTGCAGGCCATCCCGAAAGGTGAAATCGAGGCGGCACGGGCGCTGGGCATGTCGAGGGGCAAGGCCATGTTCTACATCATGCTGCCGCGCGCCGCGCGCATCGGCCTGCCAGCCTACAGCAACGAAGTGATCCTGATGCTCAAGGCCAGTGCCTTGGCCAGTACCGTCACCTTGCTGGAGCTGACCGGTATGGCGCGGACCATCATCGCCCGCACCTACCTGCCGGTGGAGATCTTCTTTGCTGCAGGCGTGTTCTATCTGGTCATCTCCTTCGTACTGGTCCAGGGCTTCAAGGTGCTCGAGCGCTGGTTACGCGTGGACGCCTGCCAGGGGCGTTGAAACTGTAAAACCTGGGGGCCGCCTTGCGGCCCACCGCAGGCTCCGCATCGTCTGAACCTGTAGGCGCTGGCGATGCCTGCGATGGAGCGCAACGCGCTCCCCTTTCAACAGCGCTGCGGTGCTTGAATGCAAACCATCCCCTACCTTCACGGCCCTCACCTGCTCGAGCGCTTCCAGGCACTCGACCATTTCCTTCTCCAGCATCAGCAGCTATGGCGCCCGCGCCCCTTCACTCAGCTGCATCTGGACTGGGAGGCCCAGCACCCTGAACTCGCCATCTGGCTGCGCCAGCGCACCCTGGAACAAGCCGAAGCCGTCCAGCAGAATCCCGAACAGCTGCCGGCGCCAGCGCCCTTCGCACAACTGGCCACTCGCGCCTCGCAGTTGTCCGCTCTGGGCGAGCTGCCCGATGCTGGCCTGCACCCGGCCGGCCATCGTTTGGACGTGAATGTCCCGGGACGCAAGTGGCAACAGATCGAAGCCTTCACCCGTCGCCTGGCCTTCCACCAGCCCACCGGTCACTGGCTGGACTGGTGTTCAGGCAAAGGCCACCTGGGCCGACGCCTACTGCAGCCCGGCCAACGGCTGACCTGCCTGGAGTACGACGTCGAACTGGTCACTGCGGGAAGCGCCCTGAGCGAACATCATCACCTGCCGGCCACTCACGTACACCAAGATGTGCTGGCACCAGACAGCCACCGTCACTTGGACAGCAGCAAGAGCGCCGTCGCCCTGCATGCGTGTGGGGAGTTGCATGTGCGGCTACTGCAATTGGCCAGCCAGCAAGGTTGTCGGCAGATTGCCGTCGCGCCCTGCTGCTACAACCGCATTCCGGGGAAGGTGTATCAGCCGATGTCTTCGGCGGCCCAGGCCTCGGCCTTGCAGTTGAACCAAGAAGACCTGGGCCTGCCGCTCAACGAGGCGGTGACTTCCAGCGCCCGTGTCCGACGTCAGCGTGACATCTCGATGGCCCGCCGCTTGGGCTTTGACCTGCTGCAACGCCAGCAGCGGGCCATCGACGAGTACTTGCCAACACCCTCGCTGCCGACCAATTGGCTGGACAAGCCCTTCGAACAGTACTGCCGCGATCTGGCCGAGCTTCGGCACGTCCAGATCCATGAAGCGCCCGACTGGGCGGCGCTGGAGGCCGCCGGCTGGCAACGCCTGGCACAGGTGCGCAATCTGGAGCTGCTGCGCAACCTGTTTCGCCGCCCGTTGGAAATGTGGCTGGTGCTGGACAGGGCCCTGTTTCTCCACGAGCGCGGCTATGACGTGCGCATGGGTGTGTTTTGCGACTACCCCCTCACGCCTCGCAATCTGTTGCTGATTGCAGAGCGCAAAGAAGACGTGCCGTCCAGCTGAAAGCCTGTGGATAACTCTGTGAACAAGCTTGTGATGAATATCACGAAAATGGGGATCCAACCGCTATTTCAGCGCATTCGCTTATTCCAGGCAGCGAGCCAAAACCAGTAAAAACAGGCCTTTGCGCAAAGACCAGCGGATAAGTCAAGTGGCATGCCTTTCGCGCAATGCTGGCATGCCGCTTGTGCATAAACGCGCCGGACTCGTGCCGATCGCATGATTTTCAGGCCATTTTCAGCAGGCTCATGCCTACCAAGAGCAAAGCCAGGCCCAGCCATCCGCGGCCAGCCAGGCGCTGACCAAACAACGCCCAACCCATCGCCACAGTCGCCAGGATGCCAAAGCCGCCCCAGATGGCGTAGGCGAGCGACAGCTCGATGTCCTGAACGGCCTGGGCCAACGCGGTGAACGCCGCCAGTACACTCAGGATCGAGGCAAAACCCAGGCCTTTGCGACGGAAACCGTCTGAATACTTGAGCAGAAGGTTGGCCAGTACTTCCAACACGATGGCCAAACCCAGCCAGGCAAAGGGGATCAGCATGGCAGGCCCTCCGCTTCGCGCACAGCAGGCGTGCTGCGGGTACCGGCCTTGACCAGCAGGATGCCGGCGATCATCACCGCCAGGCCCAGGGCCTTGGTCCAACCCAGGCTTTCACCAAGCCAGACCACACTGACCAAGGTGATCAGGACGATACCGATTCCTTCCCACAAGGCATAAGCCACGCCAACCGGCACACGCTTTACCGCAAGGGCCAGGAAGAAATACGACAGACAGATCATGACGTACATGACGACATGCCCCATGACGGGGAAATGTGTGGCGGCGAGTTTCATCGACGCCGTACCGATCACCTCTGCGGTGATCGCGACGAACAAATAGATCCAGGAACGCATGGTGCCCTCCCATGGGCGACAGCGGCCGAGCGCACAGGCATCGGCACGAGACACAACGTTTAAGGCTGCAGGTCGAGGGAGGGGCTAGAGGTCGCCGGTCCAGTGACGCTCACGGGAAACCAGGCGGGAGGTGGAGAGTAGCTTGAAAGCTTTACTGTTCAACATAATGAACAGCACATTAGCTTAGCTGATCGAATAAGTCAAAATGATAGACTGAGACTAACGAAATTTCGCGCTGAAGCAAGCATTCCCAGGAGAAAGCCCCGTAAAGCCTGCTGAAAGGTTCGTAAATTATATTATTCATTCTCTACAAAACGCTGCCGCTACCAAGTGACTGATTCCCCTGCGGCAAAGCGTCGCCAGCTTAAACAAAATGAAATTAATTATTGTTTAACGATAATTTTTCACCAATAATCCGCCCCGTTCATCACAGTACGGAGGCACCCCATGAACGACAGCAGATCAGTGGCCTACGCGCGTTCGCGCTTGCGCATCATCGGCGTCTTTGCCGCTTTTCTGGCCTGGGCCACCGGTGCAGTCGAGCTTTTCGGCACACCGCTGCTCTGGGTCTTCGACTATCCCGACACAGTCGCGGCCTACCTGCAGGGCCATGGCATCAACATGCCTCTGCTCCTGGAAGACGGCTACCAACCCTCGAGGCTCGCCATGGGTCTGGTACTGGCGCTGGAGATGATTCCGACAGGGCTCTCGGTGCTGAGCCTGCTACTCACAGGCTTGTTCTTCTTGCGCTTGTCCAAGGGGCACACCTGGAGCCTGGCCAACATCCGCATGCTCTGGCGAGTCGGGCTGCTGTGCATCGGCGCTCCGCTGCTGTGGCCAGTGATCGATACCCTCCAAGGCCTGGCCCTGGCGATCGACCTGCCCGCCGGGGAGAGAAGCTTCGTCGTGTCGATCGGTGTATCATCCGAGGCTGTCTACGAGATCATGAAAGGCATCCTGCTCTGCGCCTTCTCGCTGCTCATGCGTGACGCCAAGACCCTCAGCGATGAACACAACTGTTATGTCTAGCCGCCCCCTATGCCGATAATCATCCGCCTCGACGTCGTCATGGCCAGGAACAAGATCCGTTCCAAGGACCTGGCGGAAATCATCGGCATAACGGAAGCGAACCTGTCACTGCTGAAGAACGGCAAGATCAAGGGTTTCAAGATCGAGACCCTCGAGAAGCTGTGCCGCGCGCTGAACTGCCAACCGGGCGACCTGCTGGAGTTCAGCGAGGAATGATCAAGGACCGTTGTACCCGTGGACACCCAATACCAACGCTTCGCCATCCTGGTGCTGGCGAGCCTGCTGCTCGGCGGCTGCGGCCCCTCCTACACGTATAGGTATTCGCCACCGCCCAGCCCACATGGGCTCGCTTGCATCAATAACTGCGCGATGCAACGCAATCACTGCAAACAACTGGCCCGCCTGGAAGAAAACAGCCAGCGCGCCCTGTACCAGGCCGAACTGAGGGCCTACCAGTACTGCAAGGACAGCAAGCCGAACAAGAACACGCGACACAGTTGCCCCTATCCCAACTATCCGTTTTTCAACACCGCAGGCTCCGAATGCCAGCCTGATTACGACAGCTGCTACATGGCCTGCGGCGGCACCATCCAGCGAATTCTGAACAACGACTGACCCAGAACGGACATCGACAACGTGATCCAGACCAAGCCCTTTGCCCTGCTGTGCTGCGCCCTGGCCCTGGCCGGCTGCGCCAGCAACCCCTACTCTCCCAAGACCTCGTCCCTCGACTGGGACATGCCCGGCATGCAATTGGGCGGTGACAGAGGCCTGCCCCTGCGCGCCGAAACACCCTGCCGCAAGCGCGGCTGCGACAACGACAAGCTGTTCTTCAACCCCGCCCAGGCCGAGCCCAGCGTCAACAGCATCCACCGCGGCTGGTAGGAAAACTCTGCTTTCCCGGCAATGGCGTAACCTATTGGAAGGAATAGGTTTACACGCGCCAACCGATCGCTATAATGACGCCCCATTGCCGGTATAGCTCAGCTGGTAGAGCAACTGACTTGTAATCAGTAGGTCCCGGGTTCGATTCCTGGTGCCGGCACCATACGCAGTATCAAAAAAGGCTCACCTTCACGGTGGGCCTTTTTTATTTCCGCCATTGACGCCCATCAACCTCTCCCACCGCATCTCCCTTAGCCTGAAATCCCCAGGCCAGAACGGAGCATGCGCCATGGCCAAGAAATTCCCACACAACCCCAGCCACCCCGAGCGCATTTGCTGGGGCTGCGACCTGTATTGCCCGGTAAAAGCGCTGGCCTGTGGCAATGGTTCTGAACGGACCCAGCATCCGGCGGAGCTGTTCGGTGAAAACTGGGAGCGCCAGCCCCAGCAGAACCAGGCGCTACTGCCGCATGCCGATGACAAACCTTGAAATGCTTTCCCTCGATGCGTTATAGCTAAAAAGGCATCCATAAAGAAAAGAGGCACTACAAGCCCCCATGCACGAGATCACACGTATCTATCGGTCCCATGGCCCGCTTGCCGCTCTGCTTGGCAAGGCCACCGGGCCCTTCCCTGCCGTTGTCCGCTCTACCCTCGGCTGCTCTCCTCTCTCGACGCTGTTCCACACGCTGTCGATTCCACCTCGAGACATGCTGCTGGCGCACAAGCGCAAGCGCCCCGTGCCTCCACCTGCCTGCTGACACCTGAAGTCTTCACCCATCCACAGCCCTAGGCCTGTTGCCGTTCGGGGTTGGGGAGGTTTTGCCTTTTTTCGTGTTTACAGGACATCCTCATGACTATTCGCGTTGCCATCATCGGCGCCGGCCCGTCAGGCCTGGCGCAACTGCGTGCTTTCCAATCCGCCCATGCCAAGGGCGCGCCTATGCCCGAAGTGGTCTGTTTCGAAAAACAGGCCGACTGGGGCGGCATGTGGAACTACACCTGGCGCACTGGCCTGGACCAGCATGGCGAACCGGTCCACGGCAGCATGTATCGCTACCTTTGGTCGAACGGCCCGAAGGAGTGCCTGGAGTTCGCCGACTACAGCTTCGACGAGCATTTCGGTCGGCCGATTTCTTCGTATCCTCCCCGCGAGGTGCTGTGGGACTACATCCAGGGCCGAGTGAAGAAGGCCGGTGTGCGCCAGTACATTCGCTTCAACACCGTGGTCAAGGCCGTGCGCTTCGATGACCAGAGCCGCACATTCACTGTCACTGCCCATGACTACGCTCAGGGTCAGGGCATCGAGCAGGTGTTCGACTACGTGGTGGTGGCCAGCGGGCACTTCTCCACGCCGAACGTGCCGTCGTTCCCGGGCTTCGAGCGCTTTTCAGGACGCATCCTGCATGCCCACGATTTTCGCGATGCATTAGAGTTCACCGGCAAGGACGTGCTGATCGTCGGCAGCAGCTACTCGGCCGAGGACATCGGCTCGCAGTGCTTTAAGTACGGTGCCCGCTCGATCACCAGCGCCTATCGCACCCAACCGATGGGCTACCAGTGGCCCAAAGGGTGGGAAGAGCGACCGCAGCTACAGCGGGTCGAAGGCGACGTGGCGCACTTCGCCGACGGCTCCAGCAAGCGGGTCGATGCGATCATCCTGTGTACCGGCTACCAGCATCACTTCCCGTTCCTGCCTGACGAGCTGACCTTGCGCACCGACAATCGTCTGTGGCCGCTGGGCCTCTATCAAGGCGTGGTCTGGGAGGCCAACCCGCAGTTGCTGTATTTGGGCATGCAAGATCTCTGGTACAGCTTCAACCTGTTCGATGCCCAGGCCTGGTTCGCCCGTGACCTGATGCTTGGCCGCATCCAACTGCCGAACCAAGCCGCCATGCAGGCCGACAGTGCGCGCTGGCGTGCCGAGGAAGAAGCCTTGGAGAGCACCGCCTCGATGTACGAATTCCAGGGGCGCTACATTCAGCACCTGATCGGAAAAACCGATTACCCAAGCTTCGACATCGATGCAGTCAACCGCATCTTCCTCAAATGGAAGCACGACAAGAAGCACGACATCATGGGCTATCGGGACCGCTCCTACCGTTCGGTAATGACCGGTACCGCTGCGGTGCCGCACCATACTCGCTGGCTGCAGGCGCTGGACGACTCGCTGGAGGAATACCTGCGCGAGACGGCAGAGCCCGGTGATGTGCAGGTCCTGAGGCAGGACAAGCGCTGACGCGCGCCCACGACTGAACACAAGCCGCGCGTAGGTAATAGTCTTTTACCGAATCCCCTGGTTTTCCGCGCGCGGCCTTTGCCTATCCTAGTGCGGGTCATCCTGTCAGCGATGGACCCATGAAAGACGCGCTCCCTACCCGCTACGCCTGCCTGGCCGCCTGCCTGTTGTTCACCTTCGCCAGCATTCCATTTCTTGCCCAGCACAGCTGGCTCTGGCCGCTCACCCTGCTCACTGCCCTGCTCAGCCTGATCGGTCTCAATGACCTGCGCCAGAGCCATCATGCCGTGCGCCGCAACTACCCGATCCTGGGCAACATCCGTTATCTGATCGAGACCATTCGCCCGGAGATACGCCAGTATCTGATCGAGGGCGACGACGACAAGCTGCCGTTCTCCCGCTCGCAGCGCTCACTGGTCTATGCCCGCGCCAAGAACGAGAGCGCCGAGAAGGCCTTCGGCACACTCAACGATGCCTACAAGCCTGGCTTCGAATTCATCAGCCATTCGATGGTACCGGTGCAGACGCCCGACCCGGCGTCGTTTCGCATCAACATCGGTGGCCCGCACTGCCGACAGCCGTATTCGGCGTCGATCTTCAACATCTCGGCCATGAGCTTCGGCGCGCTCAGCGCCAATGCCATCGGCGCCTTGAACAAGGGCGCGCGCCTGGGCCGCTTCGCCCACGACACCGGCGAAGGCAGCATCA